>NZ_DATEPI010000315.1:0-22862 GCF_035273305.1 Bradyrhizobium sp.
GGTGCGCGAGATCTCAGGCCTAGGTCGGTTTCAGGGCCTCGGGGCCGACCTCGAAATCCGCGATCTCCTTGCTGCGCTCGGATTCGGCGGCCGCACGGTGATCCGTGGCGATCGCCACATAAACCGCAGGCAGCACGAACAGAGTGAACAGGGTTCCGATCGACATCCCGGCGACCACGACAAGCCCGATCGAGAAACGGCTCGCCGCGCCCGCACCCGATGCGGTCAGCAGCGGCAGCAAGCCGGTGACCATCGCAGCGGTCGTCATCAGGATCGGTCGCAGCCGGACCCGCGCGGCCATTTCGATCGCGGAGCGCCGGTCGAGACCCTCATTGAGCTGCAATTCGTTGGCGAACTCGACCATCAGGATGCCGTGCTTGCTGATCAGGCCGACCAGCGTGAGCAGCCCAACCTGGGTGTAGATATTCATGGTGGCGGCGCCGAAGAAAAGCGGAATCAGAGCGCCAACGATCGCCATGGGAACGCTGATCATGATCACCAGCGGGTCGCGCAGGCTTTCGAATTGGGCCGCCAGTACCAGGAAGATGATGATCAGCGCGAATCCGAAGGTGATGGCGAGCTGATTTCCCTCCTGCACATATTGGCGGGAATCCGCGAGGTAATCGTGATTGAAACCGGTCGGCAACTTCTTCGCCTCGCCTTCGAGGAAATCCACCGCCTGCCCTACGGTCACGCCAGGCATCGGCACGGCCTGGAATGTTGCTGAGTTCAACTGGTTGTAGTGGCTGAGCGCATTCGGATCAGTAGCCGTCTGGATCGAAACCACTGTCGAAAGCGGCACCTGCTGGCCGCTCGACGACGCTACGTAGTATCCGCCCAGCGCCTCGGGAGACAGGCGCTCGCTGCGCGGCACCTGCGGAATGACCTGGTAAGAGCGGCCCTCCAGATTGAACCTGTTGACGTAATTTCCGCCGAGCAGCGTCGCGAGCGTACTGCCGATGTTCGCCATCGTGATGCCGAGATCGCTCGCCTTTGAACGATCTATTTTGACCCGGACCACCGGTTGGTTGAAGTCGAGGTCGCTGTCCGACACGATGAACAATCCGCTTTTGCGCGCGGCGTCCTTTAGCTTCAGCATCTGCTCATAGACTGCCTGGAAGCCGGCAGTCGAGCTGATCACCATCTGAACCGGCAATCCACCGGGGCCGCCAGGCAGCGGTGGCAGGTTGAACGCAAAGGCGTTGACGCCCTCGATCTTGCTGAGCTGGGCCTGCACCAGGGGCTTCAGCGCAATCGAGGAGCGCTTGCGCTCGTCCCAGGGCTTGAGCAGCATACCAGAGATCCCGTTCTGCGGGCCATTGATGCCGTTGAGAACGAAACGGAGATCGGTCTCGGGAAAGCTGGCGAAGGCCTTGTCGAGCTTCTCGCCGTAATAGTCCAAGTAATCGATGTTGGCGTATTTCGGTGCCTTGGTCACCGAGAACACGATGCCCTGGTCTTCTTCGGGCGCGAGTTCCTTGGACGTGTGCAAATAGAGAAAACCAACCAAACCGAGAATGGTCAGGGCGAACAATCCCGTGATCGGGCGATAATCCAGCGAACGATCGAGTTGCCTGCCATACCAGCGCGTCACCGATCCGAAGACGCGATTGACAGCCCTGGAAAATCGCCCCTCCTCGGCGCTTTTCAGGAAAACCGAACACATCATCGGCGAAAGCGTCAACGCGATCACGCCCGAAACGATAACCGATCCCGCCAACGTGAACGCAAACTCGCGAAATAGCGAACCGGTAAGGCCGCCGAGGAAACCGATCGGCGCGTACACTGCTGCCAGTGTAATGGTCATCGAGATCACCGGACCGACGATCTCGCGCGCGCCCTGCATGGCGGCCTGGACCGGCGGCTTGCCCTCTTCCAGATGACGATGAATATTTTCCACCACCACAATCGCGTCGTCGACGACGAGGCCGATCGCCAGCACCATCGCGAGCAGCGTCAGCAGATTGAAGCTGAACCCCGCTACCAGCATTAGGCTGCAAACACCGATCAGCGACAGCGGAATAGTGACCACCGGGATGACCACCGAGCGGAACGAGGCGAGGAACAGGAAGATCACCACCACAACGATGATGACCGCCTCACCTAAGGTCTTCTCCACCTCATCGATCGAGGATTGAATGAACTTGGTCGAATCATATGCCACCTTCATCTTCATCGAGGGCGGCAGATTTCGTTCGAGCTCCGGAAAGAGCGCGCGAACACCTTTCACCAACGTCAAGGGGTTGCCCTGCGGTGTTGCCTGCACGCCGATGAAGATCGCGTGCTCGCCGTTGAAGGCCACGCTGGCATCGGTGCTCTGGGCTGCAAGTTCGACGGTTGCGATGTCCTCCATCCGCACGAAGCCGCCGTCCTTGGATTTCACGATCATGCGCTTGAACTGATCGAGGTTCTTCAGATCGGTATTGGTCGAGACGTTGGAGACTGTCAGATAGCCCTTGGCCTGGCCGGCGGCGGCCTGAAAGTTGTTGGCCGTAATCGCGGCTGAAACATCGACCGGCGAAACGTTCCGGCCGGCCATGCGAACTGGATCCAGCCACAATCGCATTGCGAAAGTCTGGCCGCCGAGGATATCGGCCGAGGCGACGCCGTCGACGGTCGAAAGCACCGGCTGAACCACCCGTGTCAGATAGTCCGAGATTGCCGAGCCCGACAGCACTTCGCTGGAGAACCCGAGATACATCACGGCCGTGGTCTGGCCGGTCGTTTTGGTCACGATCGGATCGTTGGATTCTTTCGGGATCAGGTATTTCACCGAATTCACTTTGGCGAGGACCTCGGTCAACGCCTGGTTCGGATCGAAATTCAGTTTGATATAGACCTGGATCGTGCTGGTGCCCTGCACCGAAGAGGATGTCATGTAGTCGACGCCTTCGGCGGAGGCGACGGCCTGCTCGATGGGCGTTGTAATGAATCCCTGAATCAATTCAGCCGACGCGCCGGGATAGGAAGTCGTGATGTTGACGACCGTATTTGACAGCTTCGGATATTGGCGGATCGGCAGACTGGTCGCGGCCCTGAAGCCGATCAGAAGGATCAGCAGGCTCACGACCACCGACAGCACGGGTCGCTTGATGAAAATATCGGTCCAAATCATCGCGGACGCTCCCGGTCAGTAACGCGGCGGATTCGCCGGAATCGGCGGCGGCGCGTCGCTGGAGATGGTGACGGCCGCGCCGGATTGCAGCTTGAGCTGGCCGACCGCGACCACGCGATCGCCCGGTTTCAACCCGCTGAGAATCTCGGCGCGCCCGTCGACGCGATTGCCGGTGCGCACGAAAGTGCGAACGGCGCTCAGGCTCGTCTTGCCGTCATTCTCTTTCTTCTCGGTGATCAGGAAAACCGAGTCTCCATAGAGCGTATAATCGACCGCCGTTTCGGGCACCGTCAGAACGGGCGGCTTGTCCGGGAGCACAACAGTGGTGGTCGCGAACATGCCGGGCTTCAGGATATGACCGGGGTTATCCAGCGTCGCCTGAACGCGGATGTTGCGTGTTTCGGTCGCGATCTGCGGCTCGATCGCGGTTATTTTTCCCTCGAACGTCCGGCCTGGATAGGCGTCAACCGCGACGCGGATGGGCTGTCCGACCTTGAGTTGTCCGCTGTCCTTTTCCGTCACCGTGAAGTTCGCGTACAACTTCGACAGGTCAGTCAGCGTCACAATCTGTGTGCCGGCGGTGAGATATTGGCCGACCTCGATATGGCGGACGCCGAGTTCGCCGTCAAACGGCGCGCGCACCAGCTTTTGCGAGATGATCGCCTGCGTCTTCGCGATCCCGGCGTTAGCCTGATCGTAGGCCGCCTGCGCCTGATCGACCGTCGCCTGCGGACCGAACTGTCGTGCTGCGAGCTGCTTGGCGCGGTCCAGCGAAAGCTGCGCAACCGTCGCCTGTGCCTTGAAGTTTGCAAGATCAGCCTGTTCGGGCGCATCGAACAATTGCACAAGCGGGCTTCCGGCCTTCACGTCGCAACCGCTTGTGAAAAGAATATCAGTGACGCGTCCGCTGACATCGGAGGTGACATTTACCTGATGCACCGCCGCGAGTTCGCCGACCGCCGTCAACAGGTTTGGAACTAGCTCCGACCTGGCTTCCGCCACCGTCACTGCGGTAGGCGGCGGTTTATTGGTCGCGAAGAACTGCGCGATCATGTGGCTACGGAAGGCGTTGAAGCCGACCAAGCCGCCCACCAGGAGCGCCAGCAGCAGACCGACGATGATGAACCAGCGCAGCATCCGAACCGGACGCGCGCGGGGCTTGTCGGTAATCGGCTTCCCGGAGATGTTGGCTTCGGTCACAATGTTCATTTCATGCACTTTCTGCGTTTACATGCTCCGGATCACGCGACAATTCGCGATCCAGGTGAGAGGCAATCGCTGTTTCTTTCAATCCAATTCCTCGGAGGATGAATTCGCAAAGCTGCCGTTCGAGATTCGCTGGGTTGCCATAGGCCAGGCATGGCACGGATGGCAAACGCGACAGCGTTGCCATCAGCACGGTGTGATGTGCGAACCAGAACAGGCTTAGCGACTCGCATCCAATCTGCGTTGCGTCCCCTGCGGCCACCGCCCGCTCCACGGACGCTGCGAATATACCCCCTATCAAATCTCCGATCTTCTCATAACAAAGCCGTGCGAACTCTCCGTCATCCAGATGGCTGCCGATCATCAGCCTGAGACGCTGCGCTTCCTGCTGATCCGGTGTTTCCGCGACGTGTTGGAAATGGCGGACCATTTCACGAATCATCACCACGAGCGTTTCTGTCGAGGGCTCCAGCTTCAGCAAACGATGTAGCGCCGGATCCGCCTCGCAGGCTTCGGCCAGAATTTCCGCATACAGAGCTGACTTCGTCGGGAAGTGCTTGAACAGCAAACCCTCTGAAATCGAAGCCGCCGCCGCCACGCTCTTGGTCGTGGTGCCGGAAAACCCGTGGCGGGCAAAGCAACGCTTGGCCGCGCTCAGGATTAGCTGGCGCCGCAAATCGCCAGTCATTCGCAGAGTGCTCATTTTCGTGAGTAAGCACTCACCTTAACAAAAGTCAAGGAATTGCTGCGCTGCACACGTTGCCGTGAACAGACTTAGATTGGGCTGTAGCCGAGCGCCCTGCGGATGCGGTTCACAATGAAAGTACCGTCCCGGCTGGAAAGCACGCGCTCGAGGTTGGCATCGTCTATCTTCACATTCGCAAAACGCGGCCCGCTTTCAAGGTCGTGCATGCGACGCGCGAAGGCCCCGATCTCGTCCATGGTTGCAAGGGCGCGGGAGTCTTCGATCCCGCAGGCACGCGCCACTCCGATAAGATCGACATTGCCTGCGGTGTGGCTCGCTTGTCCGCCGGTCTCGCCATACACCTCGTTGTCCAACACGACGACGCTAAGGTTTTTGGGCCTCTGCAAGCCAACCGTGGCAAGGCTTCCCATTCCCATCAGCATCTCGCCATCACCCGTGATCACCACTACCGGCAGCTTCGGTTGTGCCAGTGCAAGGCCGAGGCCGATCATGACCGCACCACCCATGGCGCCCCACAGATAAAAGTTGCGGTCGTGATCGCCAGCGGCGGCGATGTCATAGGTGGAAGCGCCCAGCCCACCGACCACGATGGTGTCCTTGCGCTGCGCCAGCAGACTGGAAACGACCTTGCGACGGTCGAGAAGATTTGCCTTGCTCATTTGGTGAAAACCTTTGCCCCGATCAGGCGCTGCGACAACAGCACGGCCGTGGGGGTACAGGCATTGTACGCTTGCCCCGCCGCAGCTTCGACCACTTCGCGTACCTCCGCCGCGTAAGACGCCCGCAACACCTTGATGCCGGATAACTCGAGCACGGCCGCTGTGCTTGAGCCCATCGGCACCTGCCATGGATTGAACTCGCCCCACTCGCCGCGCATCGTCACCAGCGTGAGGAAAGGGAACCGGAATATCTGGGTGAGCGACAGCATGTTGATGCAATTGCCGACCCCGCTCGATTGCATCAGCAGAACGCCGCGCTGGCCACCGGCCCAGGCACCAGCCAACACGGCCACACCCTCTTCCTCCGTCGTCAGCGGGATGCCGCGCATCGAGGATGCACCCAGCACCCGTTCAATAAGCTGCGAATGACCAGCGTCCGGCACATACGGCACCTGCCTGACATCGAAGCGCCGCAAGATGCCAAAAATGTCGTCCGGCCACGAATTAGGATTGTCAGAGGCGGTTTCGGAGGCTGCTTCGGTTCGGGCGTGCATTTTCATTTCCAGTCCGGCGGCGGAGACGCTATTGCGGGGCGCGACTGTAAAGCTGGCCCCGATTTGGGAAAGAGCATAAACGGCATAACGGTCTCCCCCAAAGGGTATGACAGCATGAACGTAAAGGCGCGAGAGCTTGCAGCAAATTTCGACATCGAAAAGCTGACGCCTGAATTCTATGCCGATCCATACCCGATCTACCGTGCACTGCGGGAGCATGAGCCCATCAAGCTGCTGCCGAACGGTTCCTATTTCCTGACGCGATACGACGACCTCACCACCGCTTACAAGAATACCAAGGCTTTCTCTTCCGACAAAAAGAAAGAGTTCGCGCCGAAATACGGCAACTCGCTGCTTTACGAGCACCACACCACCAGCCTGGTGTTCAATGACCCGCCGGCCCACACACGGGTGCGGAGGCTGATCATGGGCGCACTGTCGCCGCGCGCGATCGCATCCATGGAAGGCGATCTGATCGCGCTGGTGGACCGGCTGCTCGATCGCCTTGCCGCAAAGCGCGAGGTCGACCTGATCGATGACTTCGCGGCCGCAATCCCGATCGAGGTGATCGGCAATCTGCTTGATGTGCCGCACGAGGAGCGCGCGCCCTTGCGCGACTGGTCGCTGGCTATTTTGGGCGCGCTTGAGCCCGTGATCTCAGCGCCAGCTTTTGAGCGCGGTAATAAGGCGGTACAGGACTTCCTCGGCTATCTCGCGATCCTGGTGAGGCGGCGGCGGGCCAAACCGGGCAATGCCGAACGCGACGTGCTGACGCGCCTCATTCAGGGCGAACCCGATGGCGAGCAGCTGAGCGAAAAGGAGTTGCTGCACAATTGCATCTTCCTGCTCAACGCCGGACACGAGACCACCACCAATCTGATCGGCAACGGATTGGTCGCGCTGTCGGGACATCCTTCCCAGAAGAAGCGGCTGATCGATAATCCTGAGTTGATCAAGACGGCGATCGAGGAAATCCTGAGATTTGAAAGTTCAAACCAGCTCGGCAATCGCATCACCACGGAACAGGTCGATTTGGGCGGCATCACGATGCCTGCGGGCACCTCGGTAACGCTATGCATCGGCGCCGCCAACCGCGATCCCGCACAATTTGCCGATCCCGAGATCTTCGATATTGGTCGCACGCCAAACCGGCACCTTGCGTTCGGCACGGGACCGCATCAATGCGCCGGGATGGCGCTGGCGAGGCTCGAAGGCGCAATCGCAATCTCGCGTTTCCTGGCGCGGTTTCCAGGCTATGCGCTGAACGGTCCGCCGGTGCGCGGCGGCCGCGCGCGGTTTCGCGGATTCCTGAGCGTGCCATGCTCGGTGAGGCGATAAGCGCGATCTCAGACCATCGAGCGGTGCCGGGCGATGCAGGTTTGCAAAACCTCATCCATCGGCCTTTGCCACCAGGCGTTTGAGAAGATCTCGATTTCGGAATAGCCAGCGAAGCCTTGCGCCTCCACCGCGCGGCGCAAAGATCTGATATCGATCACGCCGTCACCCATCATCCCGCGATCGTTCAGAATGTCGGTGGTCGGCACCAGCCAGTCACAGACGTGAAACGTCAGCAGGCGGTCCTTGCCGGCGCGTTCGATCTGGGCCAAGACCTCCGGGTCCCACCAGATATGATAAACGTCGAGCGCGACCCCGATCGCGCCACTACGCTGCGGGTCAAGCCGGTCGCAGATGTCGAGCGCGTGCTTTGTCGTGTTGACGCAGGCACGGTCGGCGGCATAGGCCGGGTGCAACGGCTCGATCGCCAGCGGCATGTTTGCAGCGCGCGCGGAGTCGAGCAATTCGGCGAGTGCGTCCTCTATTTGGCTCCTTGCTGCCGCGATATCCTTTGAAGGCGTACTTCCGGGTCGCGAATATTGCGGCAGGCCTCCGACAACCAGCACCAGGCATGGCGCACCCAAGGCTTTGGCTTCATCGACCGCCCGGCGGTTGTCATCGCGGACTTCGATCCGGTGGCCGGCATCGGAGGTGAACATCCCACCGCGGCAGTAGCCCGACAGCTCTAGTCCAGCATCGCGCACCGCGCGTGCCGCGCGCTCAAGTCCGATTGCAGCGACCTGATCGCGCCAAGGGTCGATGCAGCGAATGCCATGCCGCGCGCAAGCCTCAATGATCTCCGCAAGATCACCCTGCTTGCGAACCGTTGCGGTATTGAGCGAAAGCCAGCGATGATCGGCAGAGAAGTCCCGCATCAGGCTTCAATGCCGCGCGTTGCGAGCACCGCCGTCATGCGCCGCGTCGCAAGCTCAGGATCGGCCAGCAGGCCTGCTTGGTCGGCCAAGCGAAACAAATCGGCCAGATGCAGCGTCGAACGCGCGCTTTCCTGTCCGCCAACCATCGTGAAATGATCCTGATGGCCATTCAGGTAAGCCATGAACACGATGCCGGTTTTATAAAAGCGCGTCGGTGCCTTGAAGATGTGTCGCGACAGCGGCACCGTCGGCCCCAATACATCGTGGAAACCGGCTTCGTCGCCGGCAGCGAGCCGCGACAGCGCATAGGATGCCGCCGGCGCTATGGCGTCGAAGATGCCAAGCAGGGCGTGTGAAAACCCGCCTTCGTCGCCCGCAATCAGTTCGGCGTAATTGAAATCGTCCCCGGTATACATCTTCACGTTCTTGTCGAGCCGGCGGCGCATATCGATTTCACGCTGCTTGTCGAGCAGCGACACCTTGACGCCGTCCACCTTGGCGGCGTTGGCGTTGATAACCGTGACCGCGACGTCCATCGCCTCGTCTAGATCGGTCGCGCCCCAGTAATTGCGGAGCGCCGGATCGAACATATCCCCCAGCCAATGGATGATCACCGGCTCGCGAACCTGCGACAGCACGCGATTATAGACCTTGCCGTAGTCATCAGGGTTGCGAGCGATGCGTGCCAGCGCCCGCGAGGCCATCAGGATGATCCGTCCATCCGCCTTTTCGATCGCCGCGATCTGCTCTTCATAGGCACGGATGACGTCATCGAGGTTCCTGGAATCGTCGGGCGCCAGGTGATCAGTGCCCGCGCCCGAGAACACCAGCGCATTTCCCCTCGCCTTCGCGGCGCTCACCGAGCGCCGGATCAATTCGAGCGAGGTCGGCCAGTCCAGCCCCATGCCGCGCTGCGCCGTATCCATCGCCTCGGCGATGCCAAGCCCAAGGTCCCAGACGTGTTCGCGAAACGCAATGGTCCGGTCCCAGTCGATCGCTGCTGATAGCCATGGATCGACATCGGCCAGCGGATCGGCAACCACATGCGCTGCTGAAAACGCTATGCGGTTCAGCGCACCCTGAAGCTTGGCGGGAAATGTCCTGGACACCGCGAGGCGATAGCTCTCGATGCCGCGATCGGCTTTGGGCAACTTCAGCGAAAGCGACGAGGGCGGCATTACCGGTTTGTTCATGAACGCTCCTCACACCTTGATCGGCGCAACGTCGATCCAGCGCCGTTCGCGCCAGCTCTGCAGCGCACATTCGGCAAGCTGCACGCCCTTAGCACCTTCTAACAGCGTGTACTTGTACGGGGCGTCCTCGCAGACGTGGCGAATGAACATCTCCCATTGTTCCTTGAAGCCGTTCTCGTAGGAGCTGTTTTCCGGCAGCCTTTGCCAGTCGGCATAGAAATCATGGTTACGCTTCTCGTCCGGATTCCACACCGGCCTCGGCGTCGCCTGCCGCGCCTGGATCACGCAATCGCTGAGCCCTGCCACCGCCGAGCCATGGGTGCCGTCGACCTGGAAGGTGACGAGATCGTCGCGATAGACCCGGGTCGCCCACGACATATTGATATGCGCGATCACGCCGCCCTTGAGCTGGAAAGTCGCGTAGGCGGAGTCATCCGCGGTCGCCTTGTACTTTTTGCCCTTCTCGTCCCAGCGCTCGGGGATATCAATGCTGCCGAGGCAACTCACGCTCTCGACATTGCCGAACAGATTGTCGAGCACGTAGCGCCAGTGACAGACCATGTCGAGAATAATTCCGCCACCGTCCTCGGCGCGATAATTCCACGACGGCCGCTGCGCCTCCTGCCAATCTCCCTCGAACACCCAGTAGCCGAATTCGCCGCGCACCGCGGTGATCCGACCGAAGAATCCGGAGTCCCGCAGGAACGCCAGCTTCCGTAAGCCCGGCAAAAACAGCTTGTCCTGCACGGTGCCGTGCTTGATGCCCTTGGCGGCGGCGAGTTTGAGCACCGCCACGGCTTCGTCGAGGTTGGTCGCGATCGGCTTTTCGCAATAGACGTGCTTGCCGGCGCCAATCGCCTTACTCAACAGCGATGGTCGCGCCTGCGTGGTCGCCGCGTCAAAGAAGATGCTGTCGTTCTTTGCACTGAGGGCCTGGTCCAGGTCGGTGGTCCAGCGCACCACGTTCAGCCGTTTCGCCAGATGCTCGACCTTCTCGGCGTCGCGGCCGACCAGGATCGGATCCGGCATGACGCGCTCGCCGTTGGAAAGCAATACACCTCCCTGATCGCGGATTGCGATGATCGAGCGGATCAGATGCTGGTTCAGCCCCATGCGGCCGGTGACCCCGTTCATGATCACGCCGAGCCGTTGCGTCCTCATGTGACTTGCTCCCTTGGAATTTCCGCTGTGGGTTTTTGGAGCGGCGACAACGCCGACCAAAGGGGATGCGCACCGCAGGCGAATCCCGGCGCGGTTAGCGATCCGGTCAGGAGATCGCCGTGATGGACAGCCAGCCGCACGCTGTTTCCGTCACGCGCGTAAAGGTCGGGATGCGCCGACAAAAATCCTTGCGCCTCCGCGGCGGGCGCCTCGCCAAAGCCGTCTACATAATGGTGCCCATTGCGTTCGGCATGGGTCACGCCGATCAGGGCCCCAAGCGCGAGGTCTTGCTGCACCGAAAGCCCGGCCTGACAGGTCAGATCCTCGCCGGTGATGAAAAACTTCTCGCCACCTGAGCTCCATTTGGCGGCGCGGGTCGCATTGAGGATCGACTTGTAAATTCCCTTGCAGGATTTGGAGGAAATGCCGCGATACCCGAGCGCACGCGCCGCCGGAAAAGCCTGATAAGAGTCGTCAGCCTCATCGATGATGAAGTCGCGCTCGGAAAGTGCGCCCAATGGCGCGCGGGTGGTCATTTCGCGAGGCATCGGCTGCTCGATATACAGCAGCTTCCCTGCAATCGGCGCCAGCGCGCCGTCGCGGTCGAGACGCCCGATCAGCGCGCGTAAGGCTGCAAGGTCCGAATACTGTTCGTTGGCGTCCAGCGTGACACGGTAGTCATGCGGCAGCGTACTCAATTGCCTGCCGATGCGGGTGAGACGCGCGATATCGTGTTCCGGATCGCCGTTGAGCTTGAGCTTAAAGTAGCGCGCGCCGGCATTTTCCCTGGTGTCCACGATACCACCCTCACCCTCGATCCGGTCGTCAAGGCCGACGGTATGACGGATCGCGACCCGCTCCAGCCGAACGCATCGGCCGAGAAACTCGGTGATGTCCTCATCGCGCAGATCGGGCGTCAACCTCGCGTCGAGCCCTGCAATATTTCGCGCCATGCCCTCAAAGAAATTCACGTTATAGATACGCAGCAGCGCATCCAGGATCGCTTTGTCGATCTCAGCCGGACCATATCCCGCAGCCAGCGGCGGTATGTCCTCCTCACCGCAGGCGGCCACCTGCGCCGCGATGCAGCTACCGTGCAGGCCGAAGGCGGTCTCGAAATTTCGATTACTCAGGTAGAGTTCGCGCGCGATCAGTAGCGAGCGCCGCAATTCGTCAACCGTCTGCTGAGGCGATAGCTGCGGCCGCTTGTCGAACCATTTCGGCACCAGCAGTTCGGCACTGGCGCCCACCGACGTTCCCTTAGCTTCGACTTCGATTTCGACACGCACGAACGCCTGGGGCGTCGCATTGATGACCACCGCGCCAAATCGAAACGGCCGGACAAAGCGCACCGGCCGCTCGAAAAATGCGATCTCCCGCACGGCAAGACGTGGCGCCATCATGACCGACCTCAATCCAGCGCGCTTTGGCCGAAGAAATGTTTGCGGATGCGCTGCACCAGTTCGGTGAAGGCCGGCTCCGCCATGACGTCGAGCGAACGCGGGCGCGGCAGCGGCACATCATAGATCGCGGCGATCGCGCCGGGCCGCTCGGTCATGACCAGCACGCGATCGGCCAGGAACACGGCTTCCGGTATGGAATGGGTGATCAGGAGCACGGTCTTGCCGGTCTCGCGCTGAATCCGCATCAACTCGACATTCATGCGCTCGCGCGTCATGGCGTCGAGGGCACCGAACGGCTCGTCCATCAGCATGATCTTGGGATCGTGCACCAATGCCCGGCAAATCGAGGCGCGCTGCTGCATGCCACCGGACAACTGCCAAGGCAGTTTCTTTTCGAAACCCTCGAGCCCGACCAGTTTCAACAGCGCCATCGCGCGTGGTAAATATCGATCGCGCGGCAGCCGCTTCATATCAATCGGCAACATCACGTTATTGAGGATGTTACGCCACGGCAGCAGCAGCGAGTTCTGGAACACGATGCCGACATTGCCGCTCGGCGCCGTCACCTGCTCGCCTTCAACGAAAATCTCGCCGGTTGATGGCACGAGCAGACCGGAGATCATTTTCAGAAGCGTGGACTTGCCACAGCCGGACGGCCCGACAACGACAAAGAACTCGCCGGCGTTAATATGAAAGTCCAGCGGTCGTAGCGACGGCACGTCGCCGTCGCGCGAGCGATAAGTCTTGGACACCCCGGAGAGTCGGATTCCCGGCGATCCGGCATTGGCGCGGCCCGGCACCAGCCGCAGATGGGCGGCCGATTGATCAAGCCCAGTCGATTTGGTCGCTGCAATCATTTAGGCAATTCCACGAAAGCCAAAGTGTGTTTTCCGGTCGATCGCATCGTGAACACACCTCTTGCGGCCTCATGGTTCGAGACGCCCGCTTCGCGAGGCTCCTCACCATGAGGGTTGAGGGTCCTCATGCTGCGGAGAATGCGGGCGGGTCCGCGCCATGCGCGGTCCGTTCGCAGTCGTCTCGAAGGATGAAGCCCGCTTCACCGCACGCCTACTTCGGCAGATACTCATTGGTATAAAACGCCTTCGGGTTTTCCTTGGCCTTGGCGTCGAGGCCGCCATACTCGACCATCAGGTTCACCGTGTCGGTCATGTTCTGGTCGGTCACCTGGAACGGCCGCTTGTTCTTGGTTTCCGGGGTCCTATACAGCGGGATCGTCAGCTCAAATCCTTGCGTCAAGGTATCGATCTTGCCGCCTTTGGGATTGGCGTCGAGAATCGACTGCGCCGCCGCTTTCGGATCCTTCTCCGCCGCTTCGACGGCCTTCGTCGTCGCCGACATGAAGCGCTTCACCAGATCGGCGTGGGATTTGACGTAATCGGTATTGGCGACAATCCCGGAACTGACCATGTTGATGCCGTAGTCTGCGAACTTGATCGGATAGACGTCCTTGCCCGTGGCGTCCTTGATTTTCATCGACTGGTCCATGACGTAGCCGAGCAGCAGATCGGCCTGTCCGTTAATCACGGCGTTCAGCTTGGTCTGGGCATCGCCGGCGACCGTGGTGAAATCGGTTTCCTTCAACCCGGTCTTTTTCAGGAACAGCGGCCAGATCTGCGTCATGGAATCCGCTGGAGTAATCGCCACCGTCTTGCCCTTGATGTCTTCCGGCTTGCGGATGTTCTTTTCGACAAATCCCATCACCGACATCGGGCTGGTCTGCAGCAACACCCCGGTCGCGATAATCGGCGCGCCCTTGATGGCGGCGCGCATCATGGTGGGCACGTCGACATAACCAAAATCGGCGGTCTTGGCGGCGACCGCCTGCGTGGTCGCGGCCGAGCCGCGGCCTTCCTGAATTTCGAGGTCGATGTTTTCGGCGCTGTAGATGCCCTTGGCCTTGCCGTAATAGAACGGCGCGTGCTCGCCGTAGACGTACCAGTTCAGCATCAGCACGACCTTGTCGGCGGCCGCGGCCGGAGCGACCGCAACGGTGCTCCAGATCACCACTGCGGAGAACGCCGCCATCAATCTCACCATCTCATCCTCCCATAGCTATTGAGCCGGCATTGTCCAGAGCCGCTTGTTTGCAAGCTTCTCGCCGCTCATGCGGCGAACAAAAGTTCCTCGCGCTGGCTGACATGCCAGGGAATTACAAGCCGCTCGATGCGGTCGACGACCCAGAACAAGACGACCCCGAGCAGCGCCAGGATCACCAATGCGGCAAACATAGTCGGCAGGTCGAAGGTTCCGATCGAGCGCTGCAGCACGTAACCGATTCCGGAATTGGAGCCGACGAATTCGCCAACCACCGCGCCGACCACCGCGAGTGTCACCGAGACCTTTAGTCCGGAAAAGATAGCCGGCATGGCATGCGGCAAATTGACGGCGCGAAAGACATGGAAGCGGCTGCCCCGCATCGCGCGGGCGAGATCGACCATGTCAGGGTCGACCGACTTGAAGCCCTGCACCGCCGATACCACCACCGGAAAAAATCCGAGCAAGAATGCGGCGATTACCTTTGGAATAATTCCGAACCCGAACCAGACCACGAACAACGGCGCGATCGCGACCTTCGGCACCGATTGCGAGAACACCAGCAGCGGATAGATATAGCTCTCCACCGTCTTCGATCCCGCGATCAGCATCGCGATGAGGATGCCGAACACCGCTGACAGCAGGAACCCGCAGATCGTGGCGTAAGTCGTGGGCCAGGTCTGGCGCAGTAGCTCCGGCCAGTCGTGCCACAGCACCGCGACGACGTCCGCGGGCGCCGGGATCTGATAGGGCGGGATTTTGAACAGCCGGATCGTCAGGTCCCAGACGATGACGATGAAAATCAGAAACAAAAACGGCCGCACCCAGGCGGCGTTGAGCGCTCTGGATAGGCCTCCCTGGCCACTGGACTCGGCCATGCCGGTCTCCTCGTTTCTCGAGTTTTCGCGCACAAATTAACCTGTTGGATAAATACTGTCCAGGGATTTTCGCAGGGAAGATTTTCGTTGCGGTGATATGGCGGCCGAGGTTCCCGCCGGCGATCATACGGCGCGAATAAGCAGGATCAGAACCACACTTGTTTGGTGCCGCTTTGGTGCCGCCATCCGCGTCGAGCTCGCGAAGGTGCGCCCTCTGATTTTTCAGATGCGCGACGCGCACTTTGTCTTATCCCCTCCCACTTTGTGGGGAGGGTGGCGCGAAGCGCCAGGTGGGGCCGGCGCGTGCAAACGCGCCAATAGTCGCTTGCTGAAACAACCCCCACCCGTCACATCGTTCGCACTGCTCACGATGTGCCACCCTCCCCACAAAGTGGGAGGGATAAGAAAGAGCAGCCGCTGCTCATTTTAAAATTTGCAAAATAGCCAGACACAGCCACACCTCCACATTCTCGCCGCGTGGCCGCGCGAGTTTGCGAGACGTGAAGCGCAATGACAGCGTGAGAGACGTCAAATGCGTGGCTGTTTGAAAAGTGAATAGATTACCGCGGCGAATGCATCGCAGTTGGCGTAACAACGGACGAGCAACATCAATCCCACCAGCCCGATCAAACGCCAGTGTGCGCCGGCGCGCGCGAACGCGGCGGCTTGGGGCCGAACGCCGCGGCTGACTTTCCTGTCAATGCCGCCAGCACTAGCGCGACCATATGGGTGAGGCGTTCGTCCTTGGCTTCTTTGCTCAGGAGATCGCGGCCGAAGATCACGCTCAAGGTCGCGCTGTTGGAAAGATAGAAGAAGCACAGCGCCGCAATCGAGATGTAAAGCTGCACCGGATCGACCGCCACCACGAAGTCGCCGCTCTCGACCCCGCGACGCACCACGGTGCGGATCATCTCGACGAACGGCGAGTGCATCGATTTGACCTTGGTGGAGCGCTTGAGGTGGCGCGCCCTCGCGAGGTTCTCGGTGTTCAAGAGCGCCAGGAATTCCGGATTGCGGATAAAATAATTCCAGGTGAAATCAATCAGTCGCTCGATCGCCTTGGGCGGATTGAGATGTTCGAGGTCAAGGCGGCGCTCTTCGGCCCGGATCTTCTCGTAGGCGCCCTCGAGCACCGCGAGATAGAGATCGTCCTTTTTGCCGACGTGATAATAAAGCATGCGCTTGTTGGCGCCGGCATTAATGGCGATGCGGTCGACGCGCGCGCCGGCCAGCCCATGGGCGGCGAATTCCTGCTTGGCGTCCTCAAGAATGCGAAGCCGCATTCCTTCGGGATCGCGCTGCCATTTCAGAATTCGTTTGGTCTTGGTCAAGACTGCCGTCCGATCATGCTGGCAAATGCAATAACACGCGGCGGACGGTTTGAGAATGAATGACGCATCGTCCGTCGTCCGGATGCGAGATTAAGACCGCGCGCTGCGCTCCAGCAGCAGCGTGCGAACGCCGCAGGTGCGGTCCCGCACGCTCATCACCCGCGTTCCCGGCTTGCGGCCGGCGCGCACCTCGGAAACATCGATGCCGGCCGCAAGCAGCCGCGCGCGCGTGGCCTCGATATCGGCAACGCGCCAACTCAATCCCCATAAATGATCGCCGCTCTGTTCCGCTTCTGCTCCGGGCCGGCGCACCACCTCCACGATGAGATCGCCGCAGCGAAAGAACATCAGCTGTCCCCAATCCGGGTGCGAGCGGTCGAGCGCCATGTCCAGTCCCAATCGCGCGCCATAAAGCGCGGCCGCCCGGTCCGAGTCGCCGGTGGAAACCACAACGTGGTCCAAGCCCAATACCGGCGACTGACTTGTCGCGGCCGAGCGTGCGCGTTCTTTGGCAAGTTCGAGAAAGAACAGCCGGACCCCATGCGAAAGCTGGGTGTCGGTGCGAGTCCGTTTCCAACGCAAGCTGGCGCCCGAATCCAGGTCGCGGCTCTCGAGCTCCACGACCGGTTCGGGATTCAGCGCCAGTCGATCGAGCCGGCGATGGACTTTGGCGATGTCGTCCACGCGAAAGCAGATGCTCGCGAGACCCTCGCCGGACATGTTGATAGCCTCGCGAACGCGGCCGGCGCCTGTCCCCTCGCTCGTCGGCGCCACCAATTCGAGCGACATATTGTCGAGCGTGAAAAGCACGGTTTCGGCGCCGTCGCTTCGGCTCCGCCACGAAGGCGCGCGCCCCAGCAGCAACTCGTAGGCCTTGGCCCCGGCCGCGATATCCTCGAGCAGGACAACGACGTGGTCGAGGCCGATGATCACGGAAACAGTCCGCGCGTAATCTTGGCGGCGCGAACCTTCTCCACGCCGATCGCCATCGCGGCGGTGCGATGAGGGATCTTGTCCACTCGCGCGCGCGTCACCATCTGGTCGAAGGCGCGATCGAGAATATGGTATTCGCGCCGCGTCACTTCTTCTTCCTCCCAGAACAGCTGCTGCAAATCCTGTACCCATTCGAAATAGCTGACGACGACGCCTCCGGAGTTGCACAGGATGTCCGGAATCAGGAAGATCTCGTCCTGCCGTTTTTGCAGAACCAGATCGGCGTCCGGCGTGGTCGGCCCGTTCGCGCCTTCCGCCAGCACCCGGCAGTTCAGGTTTTTTGCCACGTTCGCGTCGATCACGCGCTCCATCGCCGCCGGCACCAGCACATCGCAAGCCAGCGTGAGGAGTTGCGCCGGATCGAAGTGAAGCTCGTTAGAAAATCCGGCAATGCTGCCGTGCTCGCCGGCGTGCCGCATCAGCGCCGGAATATCGAGACCGGCCTTGTCGTGCAGCGCACCGGTATGGTCGGAGACCGCAATCACTTTGAGGCCGAACTGATGCAGTCCGAGCGCGGCATAGGATCCGACATTGCCGAAACCCTGAACGACCGCGGTCGCGTGGTTGAGATCAATGGCGAGTTCTTTCAGAACTCTTCTGGCAAGATGCGCCACGCCGCGACCGGTGGCTTCGCGGCGCCCCAACGTGCCGCCGGACGAAACCGGCTTGCCGGTGACGATCTCGGTGACGGTACGGCCCTGGTACATCGAATAGGTATCCATGAACCAGGCCATTACCTGCTCATTGGTGCCCATGTCTGGCGCCATCACATCGATATGCGGGCCGACGAATGGAATCATCTCCTGCATGTAGCGCCGCGACAGCGACTCCAGCTCGCGTTTCGAAATCGAACTGAGATCGACACGAACGCCGCCCTTGGCGCCGCCATAGGGCAAGCCGACCAGTGCGCATTTCCAGCTCATCCAAATTGCCAGCGCCGCGACCTCCCCGATATCCACACTCGGCGCAAAGCGGGTGCCGCCCTTGGTCGGACCGAGCGTGAGATGATGCTGCACGCGATAGCCCTCGAACACGGCGATCGATCCGTCATCGCGATGGATCGGACAGGAAATGGTCAGCGCTCGCTTGGGCAACAACAAGCGATCACGCTCGTCATGCGGGATCGACAGATGATCGGCGATGACCGCGAACTGGTTCACCGCCATGTCGAACACCGGGCCGGAATAGACGGTCATCGTCCCCTCCCTCTATATAGGCTGCCAGGAACTCAAGATGACCGGAAGCCGTTAGGTCGGCGCGGCGCGCCAATTGCACCCCGACACGGTCGTAGTCCGGCCACATCGCCATCTCAAGCGATTAACGTCACGTGCAGCGAATTTTTCAGCAAATGATCGGGCACACCGGTGTTAATGTGCGGCGCTCGACCTGATCAACCTCAGCCACCACGGAAAGCGAATGCAGGCTCTCTTTATCGGACAAACCTATATCGATGTTACCTTCATTACCGACCATCTGCCGACCGGGGACGAGAAGCATGTCGCAAGCGCCTATGCGGTGTCGTTCGGAGGCAACGCGGTAACGGCGGCATTTTGCTGCGCCAAGCTCGGGATCGTGCCAGACCTGATCGCCACCGTCGCCAATGACTGGCTCGGGCGGATGTTTCAGGACATGAGCGCGAAGTATGGGATCTCGATCCATCCGCGCAAAGTCAACTCCTCGTCCCTGTCATTCATCATGCCAAAAGACGGCAAGCGTGCGATCGTGCGCTGCCGCGACGACGAGCATATTCACCCCTTCCCGCTGCTGAACCTGGGCGGCTGCCGAGCACTGCATGTCGATGGTCACCAGCCCGATGCCGCTATTCACTATGCGAAGCTCTGCCGCGAGGCAGGCATCCTGACCTCGCTTGACGGCGGCGGCCTGCGCACCAACACCCATGAGCTGTTGGAATTCATTGATGTCGCGATCGTCGCCGAACGGCTGTGCGAACAAATGGAGATGAATCCGGAAAAAATGCTGCAATATCTTAAAGGGCGCGGCTGCCGGGTCGGCGGCGTCACGATGGGCGAGCGCGGGCTGCTTTGGTATGACGAGACCGGCACGAAGCGAACGCTCCCCGCCTTGCCGGTGCCGAGTGAACGCGTACTCGACACCAATGGCGCCGGCGATGTCTTTCACGGCGCCTACGTCTACTCCTATCTCAGCAACCCCGGCAAAAGCTGGCACGAACATTTCGAGTTCGCGCGCGCGGCGTCGAGCTACAAGATCCAGCGCCTTGGCAACGAGGCCGGATTGCCGACATTGTCGGATATCGAGGCAGTCAGGCAGGAGTTTGGGGCCGCGGCCTAGGCCAGTGCCGCTTTCAGATCGAAGCCGAGGTCCTCAGCCTGCTCCGGTTCAATCGATCGATTCAGGCCTAGCAATTTCCGCCCGAACACATGGTCCGACGCACGGTTGACCGACTCGATCCCGACCAGTTGCCCCGACTTGTAGCAAAATGCCGAGAACGATCGCTGCGCGCGATCGCCGCGCATGATAACGCGGTCATATCCGGTGGTCAGGCCTGCGATCTGCAGCTTGTCCTCGCCCTGATCGCTCCAGAACCATGGCTGACCGTCATACGCCTTTGCATTTCCGGCAAGCCGAGCCGCCACGCAGCGGGCGTGATCGGTGGCATTCTGCACGGATTCAAGCCGCAGCGATCCGCCGAACCGTGGACTGGTAAACAATGCGCAGTCCCCGATGGCCGAGATGTCGGGATCGGAGGTCAGCAATTGCTCGTTGACGATGATGCCTGCCGCGACCGGCAGGCCGGCTTCGGCGGCAAGTTCGACATTGGGCAGGACACCGACGCCGACCACCACCAGATCGGCTTTCACATGCTGCCCGTCGCTGAGGCTGACGCCGCTGACATTCTCACCATCGCCCTCGATGCTGGTGGCCTGCACGCCAAGATGAATTCGAATTCCCGCCGCGGTGTGACGCTCCTGAAAATAATCAGAAATTTCCGCCGTGACCGCGCGCGCCATCACCCGCCCGCCGAGTTCGACCACGTCGACCTGAAGACCCTTGGCGCGCGCGGTGGCGGCGAATTCCAGTCCGATGAAGCCCGCCCCGATCACAACGACATGGCGGCTGGAAGCGATCCGCTGCCGCAGCGCCTCGCTGTCATCGAGCATCCGCAGGTAGCGCACATCCGCCAGGTTCGCATTGGGAATGTCCAGCAACCGGTTGCGGGCGCCGGTCGCCAACACCAGGTGACCGTATTCCAGCGACGAGCCGGACGCGAGCAACACTCTGCGGGCGCCACGATCGATCGAGACGGCTCGGTCGCCTATCAACTCGACATTCTGATCGCTGTAAAACTTGTTGGGCCGAAACATCAAACTGTCTGGCCGGCCTTCGCCCTTGAGATAGGCCTTGGACAAAGGCGGCCGCTGGTACGGCAAATGTGCCTCGTCATTGATCAGCCGAATGGGCGCGCTGAAGCCATGCTGGCGCAGGGATGCCGCGAGCTGGAAGCCCGCATGACCAGCGCCGACGATCACGACTTCATCTTGCGCCATCGCTCAGACCGGCACGATTCGAAGCGGCAACGTGTCGAGCCCGCGCAAAGTGTTGTTGAGCCGCGGCTCGGGCTGGCCCGTCAGTTCGAACGAGGCGACTCGCTTCATGAATGCAGCAAGGATGGCCTCGCTTTCCAGCCGTGCCAACGCCTGCCCCACGCAACCATGAATCCCGGTGCCGAAGGTCATGTGTCCGGTTGCGCGCCGCTTGACGTCGAATGTATCCGGCTTGTCCCAGCGGCGCGGGTCGCGGTTGGCGGCGGCAAGGAACAGCAGCACCTTTTCGCCCTCTCCCAACCGCACTCCGCCAACATCAACTTGCCTTGTGGTGGTTCGGAAGAATGTTTGCACAGGCGCCTCGAAGCGCAGCACCTCCTCGAACGCGCCGCGGATCAGATTCGGGTTCTCACGAAGAACAGTCCATTCCTCGGGATAGCGAGCGAAGCAGTACAGCGCGTTGCCAAGTCCGTAGACCGTGGTGTCGATGCCGGCCGACAGAAATGAGCGCACCAGCATGCCGGCTTCGGCTTCGCTCAGCTCACCGGAATCGACCGCTTCGAAAATCTGCACCCCCAATCCGTCTGGCGCCAGGGCAGCGCGGCTACACTTCGACATGATCCAGTCGCGGACCGGGCCGGCATTGGCCATCGCCGCGTTGAACAGCTCGTTGCGGGGACCGAAGGAATTGAAAACCATGCTCCCATACGGCAACAGGTTCTCGCGCCCTTCCTCGGAAATGCCCACGGCGTCCGGGAACACTTTGAGCGGATAGGCCTCGGCGAGATCGGCGATGCCATCGAACTCGCGCCGATCGACCAGCCGGCTCACCAGCGATTCCGCCTCGCGCTCGAACGTTGCGCGCAAGATGTTGATCGCAGCCGGCGACATAATTCGCGTCAGTACGGCGCGTGTGCGGGTGTGCAGCGGCGGGTCGGCTTCAAGAATGATGCTCGGCGGCCGCCACGGCGGCTCCTTTCGGAAATCGCTCAAGCCGACGCCGGCCGACGAGCAATATGTCTGCCAATCGGTCAAGGCATCGCGGACTTCCTGATGCCGGGCCATTGCCCATATCCCGTATTGCTCAAGCCAAACCACCGGACTTGCCTCCCGCAGCCGCGCATGATGAGGATACGGGTCGCGCAGAAACTCGCGCGAAAACGGATCGATAGCGGAAACCGGACGATCGATTGTCGTATCCATGCTGGCCGCCTCACTCACACCCGATTATGGGGTTCGGCTTTCACACCGGTTGCCGCGGCATTTTGCAGACTTGCCGGGGGATTGTCATCACTTGCCGTCTGTTTTTAAATGTGTCGAGCTCCTCGATCCAAGGCCTTTCACATGTCGACGCAAGGTGATGCCGCCTCGGTTTCCGGTGATCCGGCGCTGCTCAGGATCGACGGCGCGGTCGCCACGATCACGCTCAACCGGCCCAATGCCTTCAACTCGATTGATCTTTCGATTGCAAAGAAGCTGGAGCAGCTCAGCGCCGAGGTCGAAGCTTCTGACGATATCAGGGTGTTGGTGATCGAAGGCGAAGGCCGCGCGTTCTGCGCCGGCGGCGACCTGCAGACCATCGGCGCTGCCGCGGCCAGCGACACTATCGCGCCCGTGGTCGGCGAGCTGCTCAAGCACTATCACGCCTTCATCACGACGCTCCGCCGCATGCCAAAGCTCGTGCTGGCGAGCGTGCATGGCTCGGCCGCGGGCGCCGGCCTGTCGCTCGCCTTCGTCGCCGATCTCTGCATCGCGACCGACGACGCGCGCTTCACGCCGGCCTATCACAAGCTCGGCGTCTCGCCCGACGGCGGAGGCACCGTCGGCGTTGTCGCGACCGTCGGCGTGCGGCGCGCGCTGCAGATCTATCTCGG
>NZ_DATEPI010000316.1:0-2514 GCF_035273305.1 Bradyrhizobium sp.
CTTCGCCGAACGTCGTTACTGGCGCTGGTGCTCACGATGCCACTGATGGGTAGCGCAATGGCCGCCGAGAACAAGACAATCATAGTCGATGTATCCGCTATGGAGGCGGGCTTAGAACCGGATGATTTCACCTTCTGGCGCACGGGCACTGGCGATCCTGCCGTGTGGCGGGTCGTCAATGATCCGACCGCGACCGAGCGGAAGGCGATCGCGCAAACGAGGAGCGATACGACCGGCTACCGGTTTCCGCTTGCGGTATATAAGCCCGTTTCGGCGAGAAACGTTGATGTGTTCATCCGGTTCAAGCCGCTCACGGGCAAAGTGGATCAAGCGGGCGGGGTTGTCGTCAGGCTCACCACACCCGACGATTATTACGTCGCTCGGGCCAATGCCCTTGAAGATAATGTCAGGCTTTATCGCGTCACAAACGGAAAGCGCGAGCAGATTGCGGGCACAGACACTAAAGTCGCCGGCAATCAGTGGCATACGCTCGATCTACGCGCCAACGACGACAAGTTCACAGTGTCCTTCGACGGAAAGACCCTTTTCACCGCCGAAGACAGAACATTCGACAGGTCCGGAAAGATCGCTCTATGGACCAAAGCCGATAGCGTAACTCACTTCGACACCATCTCTATCACGCCGCTGGATTAAGGCAAGAAATGCCCGACCAACTACCAGACGCGCGCTCGACGAAATCCACATCCGAGCAAAGCTCGGGCCGAGCACAGAGCCGATGATGTATTAAATAAAGCGGATCGCTACCGAGGCGGGTCCGTGATGGAGCTATTTCGATCAAGTGGAGGAGGAAATCCTGATGCTCTTCTCAAAATTCGCTCTTGCTGCGGCCCTGATCACGGGGTTGTCGGCCCCGGCCTTTGCAGCCGACGAGAATTGGGCGCGTGTCGGTGAAGCCCTCGGTAAAGCCGGCACCGAAATGCCGGGCGGCGTCTACCGCATCGGTCTCCCGAGGACGGACATCAAGGCGACCCTCGACGGGGTCGAGTTGAAGCCGGGCTTCGCGCTGGGCGGTTGGGTCGCCTTCGAGAAGATGGGCAACGAAAGCATGATGATGGGCGATCTCGTGCTGACCTCGGACGAGGTGAATCCGGTAATGGCGAAGTTGATGTCCAGCGGCATCGAGGTTACGGCGCTGCACAATCATCTGCTACGCAACCAACCCTTCACGATGTACATGCACGTTTTCGGGCGCGGCGATCCGGTGAAGATGGCGACCGCTCTGCATCAAGCACTGGCCGAAAGTAAGACGCCGCTCGGCTCGGCTACTTCCGGGTCCTCGCAGCCGCAGGCGGCACCAGCAACGCAACAGCGTGTCGACCTTGATACTGCGGCCCTCGATCAAGCGCTTGGCAGGAAGGGCAAAGACAACGGTGGGATATACCAGTTCGGCATTCCGCGCGCCGAACCCGTCAAAGATGGCGGGATGGTTGTGCCACCGTCGATGGGGACCGCAGAGTCGATAAACTTTCAGCCGGCCGGCGGGGGAAAGGCGGCGATAACCGGCGATTTCGTCCTGACCGCGAAGGAAGTGACGCCAGTCTTGAAGGCCCTTCGGGAGAATGGAATCGAGGTGACCGCGATTCACAACCACATGGTGGACGACCAGCCTCGCCTGTTCTTCGTGCATTTCTGGGGCGTTGGCGATGCCAAGAAGCTTGCTGACGGCCTAAAGGCAGCCCTTGCACATGTTGCTGTTGCAAAGGGTTAGAGGGCGGCTCTGGTGTCTTCTGGTCGGTTTCGTGTTGGTGCTGGCGATGCCCGCAACGGCCGAAAGGCCCGGCGCACCGTTAGAGCTTGAGGGGAAGCTTCCCCTCGGCTCCGTTGCCGGTCGGATCGACCACCTCGCGATCGACCTCAATCGACAGCGGCTTTTCGTGGCCGAATTGGGGAACAATAGCGTGGGTGTGGTGGACCTTGCGCGGGCACGCACGCAGAGCACCATTCCAGGGCTGAACGAACCGCAAGGGATCGCCTACGAACCGTCGACCGACACGGTCTATATCGCAAACGCAGCGGATGGATCGGTGCGAATATTGCGCGGCGAAGATTTGGCGCTCATCGGGCGAATCAACTTGGGCGACGACGCCGATAATATTCGGGTTGACGCTCGCCACAACCGGGTGCTGGTTGGATACGGCGATGGCGCGCTCGCCATAATCGACCCCAAGAGCCGGACAAAAATCGGGGATATCCGGCTCAAAGCGCACCCTGAAAGCTTCCAGATCGACAACAGCGGTACACGCGCCTACGTGAACGTGCCCGATGCGCGGCAGATAGCAGTTGCCGATCTGGCCAAGGGCGAGGTCATCGGAACAATGCCCACCGAAGGCCATGGGTCGAATTTTGCGATGGCACTCGACCGTAACGCCAATCGCGTCCTGACCGTCTTTCGCAGTCCGTCGCGATTGCTCGTGCTGTCGATGATGAACAATGCAGTTGTCGCCGATCTCAAGACCTGCGACAATGCAGTTGTCGCCGATCTCAAGACCTGCG
>NZ_DATEPI010000317.1:0-10470 GCF_035273305.1 Bradyrhizobium sp.
CTGGTCATAAGGCGACGCAATGCATCCCGAATACAGCGACAGGAACACCGCGAGCAACGCAATCGCCAAGACTGCGCCACTCATCAGCCGCAGGCGCAGCGACGAGTAGTAACGATCGATCTCGACCATGATCATCAGACTGGCTCCGCCCCCAGCAACCAGGAGCAGAACTGGCCCACCAAAGGCATCGCAGACCGGCGAGGCCAGCGAAGGCAGCGGGACCAACGCCGCCGCGAGCATGAGCGATGACACCGCCAGCGCCGCGCCAAAGGCGCCGACCTGTCGTGAAACCGATGCGCCCCGCCAGATGAAAAGCCCAAAAACGGCTACGCCGATCGGGAGGATCGCCGGCAGCATTTCAATTCCGATTGCCAGTGATAAGGAGGCCGCCGCCCCGGCCATGGCCGCCTTGACGGCGCTCTGCTCGATTTCTGACACCACAAGGATCAGGACGAGCAACAAAGCGATCTGCACATTGTGGTGATCAATCGCACCCGGCCGGAAATGGATCAGTGCGGGCGCAGATAGCACTGCCAGCAACACCGCGATCGTCTGCGAGCCAGTTGCCTTGTTGCTCATTACTCCTGCGATCGCCGCGACCAGCGCAAGCACCGCGGCAAATAGCGCGACAGGCCAAAGAAGGAGAGTCAGGGCCTCTGCGCCATGCATTCCAACCAGCGGTCTCAGCATCAGGATCAATGCAGCGAGTGGCGCGTCGACGACGCGCGACCAATGCATGGATGCGCCGGGCGGGTCTAATCGATGTTGGACCAGGTCAAACCAGCCTTGGCCTCCGATCAAGTCGCGGACCTGAACGAGCCGCATGGCATCATCCGTTGACAGGGCATCGAAGATGCCGCCGCTGATCGCGGGCAGTCCGAGCGCAACTGTTGCCGCAAGCCACAGCACCATCATCAGGATGCCTGGATTCGCGCCGAGGCGTTCTTCGGGCGTGACTTGGTCCGTCAACGAACTAAGGCTGGACATGGAGTACTCATTGTTATCGAGGCGGCGAAGTTCAGGGCAATGGAAGGGTGGCGGGAGGGTCATGCGGCCGCGCACTAATACTGCGGCCGCACTGTGCTACGGCAGCCGTAAATAAGTCCTGTGCAGCCGGCTTGCCCCGCAGCTCGTTAGGAGGCGGGAAACAAACCAGTGCTAGATCAGCCAAAGCGCAGGAAACGAGGCTTTAAGCTGCGCGCGTTGCTATCCAAATCCAACGAGCCGGCGAACGCTCCGGGTTTGGATGTTCGAGACGATCCAAAGGGTAAATTTTCTATGACGCGAATAGGCACTCGAGCGGAGGTCTGGTTTTCCAACGCCGTTGCTTCTTTTGCGCGCTATGTCGCCGAAAGAACGGTATCCGAGTCTGTTCCAATGCTCATGCGCCACGACGCAGTCGTAGACTCCTTTAACTACGCAAAAGAAAACATGAAAGGCGCGTATTCCTTTCTGGATCGATTTACCGGTCTGACCCTTTCGATCGAGGAGGCGAGGCGGCGTTTTCCGTCTCGGAAATCTGTATTGGAATTCGGCGTCTACAAGGGTGGAATGATTAACTATCAGGCCAGGAAGTTTCCCGACTTGCATTTTACCGGCTTCGACAGCTTCCAAGGCCTGCAAGAGCAGTGGAGCGGAATGGCTCCGGAAAAGACTTTCGATCTTGGCGGCAAGCTGCCAAAGGTTCGAGCCAATGTCAGCTTGATAAAGGGATGGTTCGCGGAATCAGGATCCCGTTGGAAAGCGGACAACCCTGCCTCCGGTACCCCGCTGTTGGTGCATGTTGATTGCGATACCTACGCTGCAACCGTTGATGTGCTGCAATTCTGCGCCGAGTACGTCGAACACGGCCTCATTCTTCACTTTGACGATTACTTCGGCTTTCCCGATTGGAGAGACGGCGGGTTCAAGGCGCTGAAAGAAATTTCGGATCGGAACGGCTGGCGGCTGACCTATCTGGCTTACGGGACAAAAGAAGTCGCGGTTCTGGCGGAAGCGAACGCTGGTTGAGGCGTGGCGCTCAAGCCGCGATCCCCCGCCCGATCAAGCCATCATAAATTCTCCTGCACACGCATCGGGACGTAGGACGGCTCGCCCCCGTGCGTCACAAATCGGTGTGCGTCGTTGAGCTTTCATTAACGCTTCGGGAGAGACGTTCCCGTCAACGTCAGGCGAGGGCACTACATTAACGAAAGTCTGCGCAAGTTCGGCCAAAACACGAGGGGGCTCGAACTGCGCATGTCCACTGATGCAGAAGTTTTCGTGATCGGAGCAGGGCCGGCGGGCCTTACCGCCGCTTACTGCCTGACGAAGGAGACCTCTGGGGTTGTCGTCATCGAGAAGGATCCGCAGTATGTCGGCGGGATCAGCCGCACCGTGCGGCGCGGCAATTTCCTCTTCGACATCGGCGGCCACCGGTTTTTTTCCAAATCAAAGGAAGTCGTCGATCTCTGGCACGAGATCCTGCCCAACGATTTCATTACCCGGCGGCGGCTCTCGCGAATCTACTATGCGGGAAAGTACTATTCCTACCCGCTGAGCGCGTTCGAGGCATTGCGCAATCTGGGCATCTTCACCAGCACGGTGTGCGTACTGTCATACGCATTCGCCAAGCTATTTCCGATTGCCTCGCCTCGCAGCTTCCACGACTGGGTGCGCAACCGGTTCGGTGAGCGCCTGTTCCAGATATTTTTCCGAACCTACACCGAGAAGGTGTGGGGCATGTCGTGCGATGAAATCTCCGCCGATTGGGCTGCGCAGCGTATCAAAGGCCTGGATCTTCGCGTCGCCGTCGTGAACGCGCTGAAGCGGTCGTTCCGGAGAAAGCCAAAGTCCGACGCGGTCGGACGCGACACCGTGAAGACACTGATCGAGACGTTCCAGTATCCGCGCAAGGGTCCCGGCATGATGTGGGATGCCGCCGCTGCCAAGATCATTGAGCGCGGCGGACAAATACTGATGGGACGGGAGCTGACCCAACTCGCTTATGACGATATCAAGAGGCTCTGGCGCATTGAGGTCACGACCGCGGACGGACGCCGCGAAAATTATACGGCGCGGCAGGTGGTGAGTTCCGCGCCGGTGCGAGAACTCGTGCAAAAACTCTCGCCCAAACCGATCTCGCTCCTGCACGCGCGGGCACTGCGATACCGCGATTTCCTCACGGTTGCGCTGATGGTCGACAAACCGGATGTGTTTGCGGATAACTGGATCTACATCCACGATCCATCGGTGCAGGTTGGCCGCGTACAGAATTTCTGCTCGTGGTCGCCTGAGATGGTGCCCGCCGGCATGACTTGTCTCGGTCTCGAATATTTCTGCTTCGAGGACGACGGCCTGTGGTCAATGTCCGATGAAGATCTCGTCGCGCTTGCCAAGCGGGAGATTGCCAAGGTCGGCCTGGTTTCTGCGTCCGATGTCGTCGACGGCTGCGTGGTGCGCCAGCCAAAGGCTTATCCGGTTTACGATGACGACTATCGCGAGCACATGGCGATGATCCGGCGCGACCTGGAGCAAACTTATCCGACCCTGCATATGATCGGCCGGAATGGCATGCACAAATATAACAATCAGGATCACGCCATGATGACCGCCATGCTGACGGCGCGGAATATTCTGGCTGGCGAACGCATCTACGACGTCTGGGAAGTCAACGAGGATGCGGAATATCACGAAGCGGGCGAGTCGAGTGCGCAGGCAGCGCTGGCGAGCGAACGCCTGGTGCCGCGCAGGGTGAATAGTCGCGCGGCGTAAGCCGCCACCGCGATCCCCGCGACAAGCATTCTCTGCCCGCAATCCGAAGCTGCGCGTTCTCGCCGCGGAGGACTACTTTCGTCCGCCAAGAATCGGCAAGTTGACCGGCTGCTAGGGCATCAGCAGTGGCGTTGCAGGTATTGCCAGCGTGTAGCATCATGGCCCGGAGCCGCCGTCTGCAATCGTGAAACGCCGCGATGAACATTGTCAGCCCGCAACTTCTGAAAGCAAAGGTCGGCGCCACGCATACCGTCTCGGCGCTGTTATCGCGGCCATCTGGCGCGAAGGCGTGTTTTGTTTTCGCCCATGGTGCGGGCGCCGGGATGACCCACCCCTTCATGGAGCAAGTCTCGGACGGCCTTTGCGACCGCGGTATCGCGACCTTGCGCTACCAGTTTCCGTACATGGAAAACGGCAGCAAGCGGCCGGATGCACCTGCGCTCGCTCAAGCTGCAGTGCGTGCAGCGGTTGCGGAAGCCGCGCGATGTTGCCCGGAGCTTGCGTTAATCGCCGGCGGCAAATCATTCGGCGGTCGCATGACCTCGCAAGCGCAAGCCGCTGCTCCGCTAGCCGGCGTCCGTGGGCTTGCGTTTCTCGGCTTTCCCCTGCATCCGGCGGGCAAGCCCTCGGAGGCACGGGCGAAGCACCTCGAACACGTTGATATTCCGATGTTGTTTATCCAGGGGACCCGTGACAAGCTGGCCGAGACAGAGCTGTTGGAACCGGTCGTGAAGCGCCTCGGCAAATTGGCTTTGCTGCATCGAGTGCTGGAGGCCGATCATTCCTTCCACGTGCTGGCGCGCTCCGGAAGAAATGACGGCGAGGTGATGCGCGAGATCGTCGATACGCTATCGGCCTGGATCGACAGCAAGTCCTAGAAAAAAGCCGGGAGGGAAACGCCATGAAACGTCGCGAATTTCTGAAGACCGCGGGCGCCGGGCTCGCTGCGTCCGCCACCGTCGCTGCGCCTGCCATCGCGCAGTCGATGCCTGAGCTGAAGTGGCGTTGCACCACGAGCTGGCCGAAATCGCTCGACGTTCCCTTCAGCGCGTCCGAGACAATCTCGAAATATGTCGCTGAGGCGACCGACAACAAATTCCAGATCCAGCCTTTCGCCGCGGGCGAAATCGTTCCGGGTCTGCAGGCGCTCGACGCAGTGAGCAACGGCACCGTGGAGATGTGTCACACCGCCGCTTATTACTTCATCGGCAAAGATCCGACATTCGCGCTCTATTGCTCTGTGCCGTTCGGATTGAATTCACGTCAGCAGAACGCATGGTTCCAGGACCACGGCGGTCAGGACATGCTCAATGAATTCGGCAGGAAGAGCAAACTGTACGCCATTTCCGGTGGCAATACCGGCACGCAGATGGGCGGCTGGTTTCGCAAGGAGATCAACAGCGTCGAAGACCTGAACGGCCTCAAGATGCGGATCGGGGGCTGGGCCGGCAAAACGCTTGCTAAGCTCGGCACCGTTCCGCAGCAGATCGCCGGCGGCGATATTTACCCGGCGCTGGAAAAGGGCACCATCGATGCCACGGAGTGGGTAGGCCCGTACGACGATGAGAAGCTGGGCTTCTACAAGATCGCCAAGTACTATTACTATCCGGGTTGGTGGGAGGGCGGCACGGCGCTGCACTTCTTCATGAATTCGGATAAGTGGGACGCGCTGCCGAAGGCTTACAAGTCGCTGCTCACGATTGCCTGCGGCTATGCCAACATGGATGTCCAGGCGCGATATGACGCGCGCAATCCGCAGGCGATCAAGCGCCTGGTGGCGAATGGGGCACTGCTGCGACCCTTCAGCCAAGCCATCATGGAAGCCTGTCTAAAGGCATCGAATGAGGTGAATGCGGAGACCTCGGCGTCCAATCCCGACTTCAAGAAAATCCTGGAGTCGCAGACCGAATTCCGCAACGACGGAAATTTGTGGTGGCAGGTCGCGGAATATTCCTATGAGACCTTCATGATCCGCACGCGCTCGAAGGGTTGAATGATCGCATCGTCGCCGTCGCTATAAAATCGAAATTGAAACAGCGGTTTGTCGGCCGGCCGCTATGAAGTCAGCATCTCGGGGGAGCCGGCGACATCGCGAACCGGGCCGTTCATCCTCGCGGTGACGATCATCGGCAGCCCGTTCGCCGGCCGTAAGGTCACGCGCAGCAGCGGCCACACCTCGTGCCCGGGGCGTAGTTGAAAGCTGAAGTGCTTCACGATCATTGCGAGTACCAGCGTGGCTTCTTGAAGCGCGAAGGTAGAGCCGATGCATTTGCGCGGTCCGGCGCCAAACGGCAGATAGGCGAACCGATCCATGGCAGCGGCGCCGCTGCCTAGAAAGCGCTGCGGATCGAAGACGTCGGGACGATCCCAGAGCAGGCGGTGCCGGTGCAGCACATAAGGCGAAATGACAATCAGCGATCCCGGTCTGACCGGCTCGCCATTCAGTTCGTCGTCGCCGATTGCAACGCGGCTTATGGCGGCGATCGGCGGATAGAGGCGAATGGTCTCCTCGATCACCGCGCGCGTCTCGACCAGGCGGTCCGCAATCCCCTTTGACGGCGGTCGGGCAAGTTCGCGATCCACTTCGGCCTCGATCCGAGCGCACCATTGTTGCGATTGAGACAGCAGGAAGAGCGCCCAGCTCAACGTGTTCGCGGTAGTCTCGTGGCCGGCGGCGATGAAGGTGAGGATGTTCGATCGCACTTCAGCTTCGGTGAGACCGTCTCGACCATCGCTTTCCATCGCCTCCAGCAGGTGGGTCAAAAGATCGTTCGGCGCGCGATCCGGTCGCTCTGAAAGAAGCCGCCGGCGGGCCGAAATCACGCGATCGACTTCCGCTTCGAAAAATTTGAGCGTCGAGCGTACCCTCAGCCGGCTAAGGCGCGGAATGAAGTCGGGAACGCCGAGCAGATCGAGCGGACTGATTCTTCCGATCGTGTTGAAATAGACTGCCATGGCGACGCGAATGTCTTCGGCGTCGGATCCAAAGCCGTCCGAAAAGATGGTTCGTTCGACGACGTCGAGCGTGACCCTCGCCATCTCCGCTGCCACATCGATGGTTGCGCCGTCGCCAATAGCGGACCACCTCGCGATCAAAGTATCAGCTGCCGACACCATCGCCGGCATGAAGTCCATCACTGTCCTCCGTGCAAACATCGGCGCGAGCACCCGTCTTTGCGCGCGCCATTGTTCGCCCTCGGCGCTCAACAGCCCATCGTTGAGTCCCGCCGAAAGGACCCGACGTTGCAGCCGGTCCTTCCGGTAGTTCGCTGCATTGTCCAACAGGACGTGGCGGATGGCTCGGGGCTCGTGCACCAGCAGCACATGTCCGATCGGCAGGCCGCCGGGGACGATCGGCTGCTCGAAATGGGCTGCGGCCCAGCATTCCAGCGGGTTGCGCTTCAGCGTGCGAATAAGTGCGACCGGCCGGAGCAAATGCGCCTGCGGCTTGGGCGCCGGCGGACGGTATTCCGGTGGGAACCGGCGGGCGTGTTCAGAAGGCTCACGCATGCAACCCATCCTGACCAAGGAATAAAGAGCAACAAAAGCATGCAATTACAAAGATTAAAATGTCCGTTCACAACGCTTGTTCCATCCGCCACCGACTTGTGGAACTCGCCTCGCGGGACAAAGCGGAGTTTTCCCGGAATTCTCCCCAGCTGACTGCGCGGTAGCCGCCGCCGCTGCTTGATCGAACTCTGGCTTTTTGATGGAGTAATCAAGGCTGAGGTGCACGATGAAGTGGGTAGAAGAGCGCGACCTTTTGATCGCGCAAACCATGACGTTTGTTCAGTCGATCGCTGGTAAAAGGCCGGATGGCGAAGCTCGGATCGACTTCACCCCGGCGGACCAGATCGCGAGGGTCCCCCGGCCCGTTGAGATCGTCCCGGCGGCGCGCCCGATGCCGATACCCCGCGGCGGATTTCGCGAGGAAATTGAGAGCAGGGTGGCGGCTTTCCGTGCCCACCAGCAGCTGTTCATCCGAGAGCGCGATGCCTATTGCAAGGCAGTCCTGACGAAAGTCCGTGCCTCGATCCCGAGCGAGCCGAAGCCGCCGCGGGACTAAGCAGCCGGCATTATCGCGCTGAGAGCGGCCCGCAACGCGCCGCAATTTGCAGCAACGACTCTCGAGCGTTCGGACATGCAGGCCATGCGCTGGATCATTCCGTGGCGTCCTGTAGCATAATCCAGAAATGTGAAAACCGGCTTCTTCGCGGCAAACGCAAACGATCTTGCGGCGGAGATCATGCTCAAATCGAAAGAAAGCGATCATGCTTCATCCTGATCGGATCATGACCTGATGGCGCGTACGCAAAGGTTCATGATGCGGCTTCCGTTCTTTTACGGCTGGATAATCGTCGTCGTCACCTTCATCTCGATGGCGATCGGGGTCAACGCGCGCACCAGTTTTTCGCTTTTCTTTCCCCCGATCATCGACGAGTTCGGATGGGAACGCGGCGTAACGGCGGGCGCGTTCTCGTTCGGATTTCTAGTGTCCGGCGTGGTGAGCCCGCTGATCGGCCGGTTGATGGATCGCGCCGGCCCTCGCGCGGTGATGGAGCTTGGCGTTGTGCTGATGGCGGGCGGCATGCTGCTGGCTCCGCTGACGACACAGCCATGGCATCTGTATCTCACCATCGGAGTCATGGTCGGCGCGGGCAGCGTCTGTCTGGGCTACTCCGGTCAATCCTTGTTCCTGCCGAACTGGTTCAATCGCCGACGCGGGCTCGCGATGGGGCTGGCATTTGCGGGTGTCGGCATTGGCTCGATGACTCTGTTGCCATGGGTACAGCACATGATCGAGCAGAGCGGATGGCGTACGGCGTGCACAGCGATGGGCGTCCTGATTTTGATCGTGCTCGCGCCGATAAACCTGCTGCTGCACAAGCGTCCCGAAGACATCGGGCTGCAGCCGGATGGAGACGCGGCGCCGTCCGCCTTGGTTAAGCCGGTCTCCTACGTCGTCGATTCCGCTTGGGCCGACACCGATTGGACCCTGAGCCGCGCTGTACGAACCGCGCGTTTCTGGTGGATCGCACTCGGTTATTTCGGCGGACTGTACATCTGGTACGCGGTACAGGTTCATCAGACCAAATATCTTCTCGACATCGGCTTCAGCGCCAACGTCGCGGTCTGGGCATTGGGCGCGGTCAGCCTGCTCGGTATTCCCGGTCAGATCGTGCTCGGACACGTGTCGGACCGGATCGGACGCGAATGGGTATGGACAGCAAGCTGTCTCGGTTTTGCGGTTTGCTTCCTGGCTCTGATCGCGCTGGCGCAGTTTCCGAGCTTGCTGCTTGTCTACGTCATGGTATTGGCGCAGGGCGCGCTTGGTTACGGCCTGACCTCGATTATGGGCGCGGTGGTCCTGGAAATATTTCAGGGCAAGCATTTCGGCAGCATTTTCGGCACCATCATGCTGACGGCGCTTGCCGGCGGCGCGGCGGGTCCGTGGGTGACCGGGCTCCTGCACGATTTGACCGGAAGCTATGCGCTCGGCTTTGCGATCGCCGTCGTCATGAGCGGATTGTCCGCGATTGCGGTTTGGCTGGCATCCCCACGCAAGGTGCGGGCGGTTGCGGGCCAACTGCACCGAACCGGGACACGTTAGCGACGAGCCAACATCGGGGATTTACGGACTTGCCGATACCGATGGCTTGTGGGCTTAATCCGTCTTCGAGTGAACCTGAGACTGAGGACCCATGAACGAGCATGTTCAGACCACGACGACCGCGCCGCTGTTCAATCCGCTGTCGCCCGAGTTCATTCGCGACCCTTATCCGCATTATGCGCGGCTACGCACCACCGACCCGATGCATGTCACGCCGTTTGGCGCTTTCGTCGCCAGCCGGCATGCCGAAGCCAGTCTGGTTTTGCGCGACCGCCGCTTCGGCAAGGATTACGTCGATCGCACGATCCGCCGCTATGGACCGAAGATCATGGAGGAGCCGGTCTTTCGCAGCATGAGTCATTGGATGCTGCAACAAGATCCGCCCGATCATACGCGGTTGCGCGGCCTCGTCGTGAAAGCGTTTACGGCCCGTCGCGTGGAGGACATGCGTCCGCGCATCCAGCAGGTCGTCGATCAAACACTGGATCGCATCCAGGGCCAGGGACATATGGACCTGATCGAGGATTTTGCGTTTCGGCTGCCGGTCACGATTATCTGCGACATGCTGGGAATTCCCGAGGAGCATCGCGAGGTATTCTACACCAGTTCGCGAGATGGCGGCCGCCTGCTCGATCCGGTGCCGCTCAGTCCAGCCGAAATCGAACAGGGAAATGCAGGCAACCTGACTGCGCAGTTGTATTTCCAGCAGTTGTTCGAGTTGCGGCGGAAGAATCCCGGCGACGACCTGACGACGCAGCTCGTGCAAGCCGAGGAAGACGGCAGCAAGCTGTCCAATGAGGAGCTGACCGCCAACATCATCCTGTTGTTCGGCGCTGGCCACGAGACCACCGTCAACCTGATCGGCAACGGGCTGCTGGCGCTGCACCGCAATCCCGATCAGCTCGCATTGCTACAGGCCAACCCTGAACTCATTACCAATGCCATCGAGGAATTTCTGCGTTACGACTCCTCGGTGCAAATGAGTGGCCGGGTGGCGCTGGAGGACATTGACGATCTCGGTGGCAAGCGAATCCCGAAGGGCGAGAGTGTGCTGTGCCTGTTGGGTTCGGCCAATCGGGACCCGGCGGTTTATCCCGACAGGCCCG
>NZ_DATEPI010000318.1:0-4028 GCF_035273305.1 Bradyrhizobium sp.
CGTGGCTCGCCACAGAGAGCGCCGCACGCGCGTTCTGCTCCACCAGCAGGATGGTGACCCCAAGATCGCGGTTGCTCTCCTTGATGATCGCGAACACTTCCTTCACCAGCAACGGCGACAGGCCCATCGACGGCTCATCCATCAGGATCATCTTCGGCCGCGCCATCAGCGCCCGGCCAATCGCCAGCATTTGCTGCTCGCCGCCTGAGAGATAGCCCGCAAGCCCGGTGCGTTCCTTCAGGCGCGGGAAATATCTGAAGACCATCTCGATGTCCGCGCCCACCTCGTTATCTCCGCGGGTGAAGGCGCCAAGTCGCAAATTCTCCAGCGACGTCATATCGGCAATAATGCGCCGGCCTTCCATCACCTGGAAGATGCCGCGCCTGACGATCTTGTCGGGATCGATGCCGTCGATGCGCTCACCACCGAAAACGATTTCGCCGCGGGTGACCTCACCATCTTCGGTCTTGAGCAGCCCCGAGATCGCCTTCAGTGTGGTCGACTTGCCGGCGCCGTTGGCGCCGAGCAGCGCCACGATCGCACCGCGCGGCACATCGAGGCTCAAGCCGCGCAGCACTAGGATCACGTCATCATAGACGACCTCGATATTGCGCACACTGAGCAGCGGCGCGGAAACGGCGCTTGGCGCAAGGCGACCTGTTTCAATCTCGAGAGTCATGCGGGTTTCCGGGCGTACACGTCTTGTGTCGCGCGACGGGTCAGACGTGCATGGCCAGCACAAGCCCGGCCAAGCACGTCTGGATCATTGGAGTTACCACCCAAACCATTCCGGCTTGCGCGGCAGTTCGACCGTCTTCACCTTCTCGAGCTTGATGGTGCCTTTGGCCATGAGATCGTTGAGGTCGCCATCGGTCGGCCCCGAAATTTTCGAACGATACAGATCGACCTTCATCGTGCCGCGATGGTCTTTCTCGGTCCATGTCGAAGCGTTGCAGACGCCTTCCATGCCGGCCGGCACCCAATCCTTCTTCTGGTAGAATCCTTTGGCAACGTTCTCGCCGGTCGCGCCGCCGTTCTTGGCGGCCCAGTCCAGGGCTTCCTTGAGGTAAAGCGCGCTGCACACGGCCGCGATGTAGTGCACGGGACGATAGGCCTTGCCGCTTGGGTCCGACATTTTCGAAATTTCCGCTACCGTCTTCATGCCGGGTGCGTTGCCGCCCCAGGCGACAGCCGTTCGCAGCGGGAAGATCACGCCGTTGGCGGCATCGCCGGCGGTCTTGGCGGCATTCTCATCCATGCCCCAGACATTGCCCATAAACTGCACATCGACCCCGGCGGTCTTGCAGGCTTTTAGCACCGAGACATTGGAGGCGGCGGTGTTGCCGAGATAAGCGTAGTTTGCGCCGGAGCTTTTCAGGCTCAGGCACTGGGCGCTGTAGTCACCCGGCGTGAGCGCGAATACCAGCGGCGGGAGCACTTCAAAGCCGAGTTCGACCGCGATTGCTTCGCCGGCCGCTTTGGGCGCGTTCGGGTAAGGGTGATTGGCCCCCATATGGACGAACTTAGGTTTTCCCGATTTGCCTTTGGATTTCCAGTCCTCCGCCGCCCACATCAATTCTGCGCGCATGGCGTCCGAGTAGCTCGGGCCGTAGAAAAAATTGTAGGGCGCTGGCTTCGCCTTGCCGCTGGTGCCTTCCGGATCGGTCAATGCCGCGGCATAGGACCCCGAGATGTCGGGGATCTTGTCCTGCGCCAGAAAGCCGGTCAGCGCTTCGGTATCTGCGGTGCCCCATCCCATGATCGCCGCGACCTTATGGTCCGGAGCGGACCACTTCTTGTAGAGCGCGATCGCGCGCGGCACCTGATATCCGTAATCGTTGGTGTCTACATTGAGCTGCTTGCCGGCAACCCCGCCGTTCTTGTTGACCCAGGCGAACGTGTCGGCGACCGCTTGGCCGTACGGCGTTCCGACGTCCGATGTGCCGCCGGAATAATCGGCCAAATGACCGATAGCGATCTGCGCCTGCGCTGCCGTTACGCCGCCGCCCAGCAACGCTGCCAGCGAAACCGCGCCTAAAAATGATTTCATGGTCATGCCTCGTTTCCTCCGTTTTGTCATTGGTGTCGATTGTAGCCGGTCCCGTTCCAAGCTCAATGCGAAAACGGGTAGAGTTTCCAGTACGTCTTGATCTGGCGCCAGCGATGCGCGAGCCCATCCGGCTCGAACATCAGAAACGCGATGATGATCACCCCGATCGCGATCTCGCGCAGGAAGGTGATGTTGGTATTGAGCGACAGCGCCTTGTCGATGGCGCTGCCCTTCAGGCCCGTGCTGATCCACTCCATCGATTCAGGGAGCAGCACCACGAATGCCGTGCCCATCAGGGTGCCCATGATGGAGCCGGTCCCGCCAATGATGACCATCGCTAGAAACAGGATCGAGCGTTCGATCCCGAAGCCTTCGTTCGAAACGACCAACTGGTAATGCGCGTAAAGCGCACCGGCGATGCCGGCAAAGAACGCCGCGAGCCCGAATGAAAGCGTGCGATATTTCGTGAGATTGATGCCCATGATTTCCGCGGAGAGGTAATGGTCACGGATCGCGACCAGCGCGCGGCCATCGCGGGTGCGCATCAAATTCGTGACCAGCAGGTAACTGACGAGCAGATAGGCGAGCACGATATAGAAATACTGGTGGTCGCCGCGAAACGTGTAGCCGAAGATCGAGAACGGATTGGCGCTGGCGGGCACCGAGCCGCCGGAGAACCAGTCTGCCCGCGAAAAAAAATCGAGCAGGATGTATTGCGCCGCCAGCGTGGCGATGACGAGATAAAGCCCCTTCAGGCGCGCCGCCGGCAGGCCGAAGATCAGGCCGACGAGCGCCGTCATTACTCCGGCCAGCGGGATTGCGAAGAACACCGGGATCGGCAAATTGTTGGAAATATAGGCCGAGGTGAAAGCGCCCAGCAAAAAGAAAGCGGCGTGCCCGATCGATATCTGTCCGGTAAAGCCGACGAGGATATTGAGGCCGAGCGCGGCGATGGCAAAGATGCCGATCTGGATCAGGATGCTCAACCAGTACGCGCTGATCACCATCGGTGCAAAACAGATCAGCACCGCGCCGACGATGGCTGCGTTGCGGCTGGTCGCCGTTGGAAAGATCGTGCTGTCGGCCGCGTAACTGGTGCGGAAGTCGCCGGCTGGAATCAGGGAAGGGGTTGCCATTGCTGTTTGCCTACACCCGTTCGATGTCGCTGGTGCCGAACAGGCCGTAGGGCTTGATCATCAGGATGATGATCAGCACGTAGAACGGCGCGATTTCGTACAGATTGCCCCAGTGCAGATATTCGCTGTCGATGTATTGGGCGATGTTTTCGAGCAGGCCGATGATGATGCCGCCGAGAACGGCGCCTCCAATCGAGTCAAGGCCGCCCAGGATCGCCGCGGGAAATACCTTGATGCCGTAGGCGGATAGTCCCGACGATACACCGTTGACCACGGCGACCACGACGCCCGCGACCGCCGACACTGTTGCCGAGATGGCCCAAGCCATCGCGAATACGCTTTTTACGGATATGCCGAGCGACTGCGCCACCTGCTGATTGAACGCGGTGGCGCGCATCGCCAAGCCGTACTTCGAGGCCCGGAAGAACCACGCCATGCCGATCATCATTGCGATCGAGACCACCAGGCTCATGACGTAGACCGTCTGTATTTGCAGACCGAACAGGCTGACGGACTGGCTGGTAAATACGCGGGGGAATGGTTGGGGATTGACCCCGAAGATCCATTTCAGCGCGGCCTGAAACACCGTCGACAGCCCGATCGTTACCATGATCACCGAAATGATGGGCTCGCCGATCATCGGCCGCAGGATTACGATCTGGATTGCGATGCCGAAGACGAACATGAAGACGAGCGTCATGGGCATGCCGATCCAGAACGGCACCTCGTATTTGGCGAGCAGTGCCCAGCACACCCAGGCGCCCACCAGCAGCAATTCGCCTTGCGCGAAGTTGACGACCTGGGTCGCCTTGTAGATCAGCACAAACGACATCGCGACCACG
>NZ_DATEPI010000319.1:0-5271 GCF_035273305.1 Bradyrhizobium sp.
CCCCAGGCAATCCCGCACCGTCCGATGGATGTGTCGAATATCGCAAAATGATGAGCAGTCATCGCTGGCTCCTACTCTGTCTATGCATTTAGTCTGATGCTGGATCGGAATCTAGGCTTGGAGATTGTTGCGATCCACCCGAATTCCGGGCCGATTCCACTCATCCGATCAAGGCGCTGGCGACCCTGGCAGTGTAAAAAAGCGGTTGGGCGCGCGCCAGGTTCATGGAATGGTGCCCGGATGAGTACGCCGGCAAATGCCCGCCCCCTCTTTCAACATTCCGCGAGTGCCCCATGCAGACCCTGAACGTCAACGGATACGACATGGCCTATCTCGAGGTCGGCAAAGGACCGCCACTGGTGTGCGTCCATGGCACGCTCGGCGATTTCCGAACCTGGTCGGCGGTGTTGGGCCCATTGTCCAGAGCGCGCCGCGTGATCGCGGTAAGCTTGCGCCATTTTTTTCCGGAGCGCTGGGATGGCGTCGGAGACGACTACCTGATGGCGCAGCACGTCGCCGACGTGATCGAATTCATCGACAGGCTGAATTTGGGACCGGTGGATTTGATGGGCCACTCCCGCGGCGGACACATCGCATTCCGGGTTGCCGAGCAGCGTCCTGAACTGTTGCGCAAGCTGATCCTGGCAGAGCCCGGCGGCGAACTCGACCCATCGCTTGATCCGCACGCCAATTCCGCGCCATCGCCGCGCGCAATGAGGTTCGTCGGCGCCGCCGAGAAAATCAGAAACGGAGATATCGAAGGAGGCGTTGCGGCATTCTTCGACGTGATCGAAGGCGATGGCGCGTGGAAGCGCTTGCCGGCCGCGCCTAAGCAGCAGCTTCGCGACAACGCTTTCACATTGCTCGGGCAGATGGGCGAGAATCGCCAGCCCTACAAAAGGTTCGAGGCGGAATCGATCAAGACGCCGACGCTGTTTGTCGGGGGCGCCGCCACGCAAGGCACGTTACCGGAGGTGCTGCGGGCGCTGGCCGCGCATGTTGCGGGCGCGAAAACGGCGATGATAGCCGGTGCTGGGCACTGGATGTTCGAGCAGGCGCCGCAAGAATTTTGCCGGATTGTCCTTGAGTTCCTCGACGCAAATTGATCCAGCCTTGGGACGGGGTGGCGCCCTTTTGGCTTGGCGCGGCCGGTTGGTAAACCCCCCAGCCGGTGCTACCTTTAGCTCAAGAACTCCAGCAGAATTCGCCTGACAGAGCGAGGAGGAAAACCCCATGAAGCTGACCCAGCAACAAATCGAGGACTTCAACCGCGAAGGGTGGCTGTTTTTGCCCGAATTGTTCAGCCCCGAGGAAGTGGAGTTTTTGGCGCGCGAGGCAGAGCGCATCTACGACACCAAGCGTCCCGAAGTCTGGCGCGAGAAGAGCGGCGCGCCTCGTACAGCCTTTGCAGCGCACCTCTATAACGAGGCCTTCGGCGTGCTCGGCGCGCATCCGCGCATGATAGATCCCGTCGAGCAGGTGTTCGGCGAGAAGGTCTACATGCATCAGTACAAGATCAACGCCAAGTCGGCTTTCACCGGCGACGTCTGGCAATGGCACCAGGACTACGGCACCTGGAAGCGAGACGATGGCATGCCGGAGCCGCGCGCGATGAACATCGCAATCTTCCTCGACGAGGTCATGCCTATCAATGGGCCGTTGATGCTGGTGCCGAAAAGTCACCACGCCGGCAATCTCAAAGCGTCGCATGATCTCGAGACGACCTCATACCCGCTTTGGACACTGGACGAAGAAACGGTCACGCGGCTGGTGAAGGAAGGCGGCATTGTCGCGCCCACCGGGAAAGCGGGTGGCATGCTGATGTTCCACGGCAACCTGGTGCACGGGTCGGCCGGCAACATCACGCCCTATCCCCGCAAAATCGTTTACCTGACGCTGAACGCGGTTTCGAATTACATCCGAACTCCGACGCGGCCCGAGTACATCGCACATCGCGACTTCACGCCGATACAAACCGCAGATGACGACGCGCTGATCCGGCTCGCGCGCGCCCATCGCCAGGCTGCGGAGTGAGACCAGGTTCGACCCACAATCATCAGCCTTCATGCATAGCCGACGCGTAGCGTCGAGGGCGTGGTCGCGCCAAAAAGGCGCGCGCCGGAATGACGAGAACAGGATAATTGCGGGCCCATGAATCTTCATCGTCTGCTTGAGGGCCGTCGCGCGGCTGGAAAGCCGGTTCAGGTCGCATTGATCGGCGCCGGCAAATTCGGCTCGATGTTTTTGTCGCAGGTACCGCATACGCCAGGGCTTGAAGTGCCCGTCATCGTCGATCTCGATCCCGAGCGGGCGCGCGAGGCCTGTCGAACTGTCGGCTGGGACGCCGCGCGGATCGCAGCGACGATATTCACGCCCGAAGCGGCCAAGGCAACGTCGGGCTCGATCGAAGTCATTGTGGAAGCGACCGGGAATCCTGCGGCCGGCATCAGGCATGCGCGGGCAGCGATCGGGGCCGGCAAGCACATCGTCATGGTCAATGTCGAGGCCGACGTATTGGCTGGACCGCTGCTGGCAAAGGAAGCGCAACGTGCGGGCGTGGTCTATTCGCTCGCCTATGGCGACCAGCCGGCGCTGACCGCGGAGTTGGTGGACTGGGCCCGCGCCACTGGCTTTCGCGTTGTCGCCGCCGGGAAAGGCACAAAATACCTGCCGGCTTATCATGACGTCACGCCAAAGGACGTCTGGGGCCATTACGGGTTGACCGCCGATGAGGCGCAGTCGGCGGGAATGAACCCGCAGATGTTCAACTCGTTTCTTGACGGCACCAAGTCGGCGATCGAAATGGCGGCGATCGCCAACGCCAGCGGATTGGAGGTTCCCACTAACGGCCTTTCATTTCCACCGTGCGGCGTCGATGATCTGCCGCATGTGATGCGACCACGCGACCAAGGCGGTGTATTGGAAAAAGCGGGCGTGGTGGAAGTGGTGTCGTCGCTGGAGCGGGACGGCCGGCCGGTGTTTCGCGACCTGCGTTGGGGCGTGTATGTCGTTCTGGAGGCGCCAAACGAGTATGCCGCCGATTGCTTCAAGCAATATGGGTTGAAGACCGATGCCAGCGGACGCTACGCGGCCATGTACAAGCCGTATCATCTGATCGGATTGGAATTGAATATCTCCATCCTGTCGGCGGCGCTGCGCCGCGAGCCGACCGGGCAAGCGCTGCAGTTTCGGGGCGATGTCGGTTCAGTGGCCAAGCGGCCGTTGCGCGCCGGCGAGATGCTGGATGGCGAGGGTGGCTACACCGTCTGGGGCAAATTGATGCCGGCCGCCGCAAGCCTCAAGCACGGCACGGTACCGATCGGCCTGGCGCACAAACTCAAGCTGAAGAACGACATCGCTCACGGCGCACTGGTGCGCTGGAATGACGTTGAGGTCGATCCGCATGACGAGACCATCAAGACGCGCCGGGCGATGGAAAAAGCCTTCGGCGGGGCGAAATAGACGCTCCTGTTGCGCGGCCCGTGCGAGAGCAATCAGCAACGACTAGCGATGCCCCGCGCTGGTCGTGATCAACTCAATTAGAGGCTGATCGGTTCTGATCGAATCAAAATCGGGCTGTAGCTTCTTGGTATAACACGTTTTTCTTCACCGCGAACCGGCGTCCACTTCGCTGGAAAACGCTCTAGGCTGCTCTTCTGACGCGTTTTCTTCGCGAACCGGCGTCCACTTCGCTTGAAGACGCTCCAAGCTTGCAGCGCTACTGTTGATCGTCGCTCAAGGCGTCGGCGAGCTTGTCGTAATATTTCACGACCAGGTCGATATTTCCCTTGTTCTCAATCGGCGGGGACGGCGCCTTCAGCGCCTCGTCGAGATCGGCCAGGGCCTGCTTTTTGTCATTGGCCGGCATACTGGTGTCCGATTGGATCTGGGCGATCTGCGCCTTGATAATGGCTTCGGAGCCGACGTATTTTTTGGTGGCAGGGTCGATGCCGGCGAGCACCAGGCTGATGTTGTCGATGACCTCGTTGTATTCGTCGTAACTTGCAAAGCCGTTCTTTCTGGCGACGCCATCGAGCTGGGCCGTAACTTTGGCATCCGGCTTGGCATCATCCGGAAGCTTCTCGGTTATGGCGTCCATATCCTTCTGCGCCGTGAGCACGCCTTCGATCTGCTTGTCGGTCAGCGCGATCTGCTTCAGTACCGGCGCTTGACCGGGCGGAGGCGATGCCTGAACCGGAGTGGCTTGCTCCCGGGTTTGCCCCGATCCATCACCGCTGGATGCAACAATGATGCAAACGGCGAGACAGACGACCGACAGGGCGGCTGCAACGGGACGAATGAATTCGCGCATCGGAAACTCCTGGATTCAGGCCGGCTGATGGCTCAGTAGCTTGAGTGAGTGATGAGGGCGGAACGTGGCGGGCTGACGATGGAGGGAGTGGACGATAATTATGGCTGAAGAAAATTGGGCCTGTTTGTATGAATGGTGACCGAACGGCGCATTCAGTTCGTACCTCGCGATCGCATTTTATTGATCAGCGTTCGACGTTTAGATCAGCATTCGAATCGGTTGAAGCCGATCTTGATCTCATCCCGTTGGGGGAATGATCTTTTCAGGAGAAAACAGAGATCCCATCATCTCGCCTACAACGAAAAAAACGCCGCTTCCCAAAGGGAAACGGCGTTTTGTTCGATCACGACACGAAAAGAGGAATTGCTTTGTCCTTGGCAGGCCTGGCAGCGACCTACTCTCCCAGGGCTTAAGCCATAGTACCATTGGCGCTGAGGAGTTTAACGGCCGAGTTCGGGATGGGATCGGGTTCAAGCTCCTCGCTAGAACCACCAGGCCGGCGAAGGACAAAGAAACGAAGCAAGCCGTCGACATGCGCATGTACGCATGGACATTGAAAATGAGAGCAATCAAGCCAATCGAACGATTAGTACCGGTAAGCTACATGCGTTGCCGCACTTACACACCCGGCCTATCAACGTGGTCGTCTTCCACGGTTCTCAAGGGAATTCTCGTTTTGAGGTGGGTTTCCCGCTTAGATGCTTTCAGCGGTTATCCCGTCCGTACATAGCTATGCAGCACTGCCGCTGGCGCGACAACTGCTCCACCAGAGGTACGTTCATCCCGGTCCTCTCGTACTAGGGACAAATCCTCTCAAAATTCCAACACCCACGGCAGATAGGGACCGAACTGTCTCACGACGTTCTGAACCCAGCTCACGTACCACTTTAATCGGCGAACAGCCGAACCCTTGGGACCTTCTCCAGCCCCAGGATGTGATGAGCCGACATCGAGGTGCC
>NZ_DATEPI010000320.1:0-2910 GCF_035273305.1 Bradyrhizobium sp.
GCCTTCAGTTCGGCGCGTGTATAGGCGGCGCCGGTCGGGTTCGATGGCGAGCAAAGGATGATCCATTTGGTCTTGGGCGTGATCGCCTTTTCAAGGGCGTCCGGCTGCAGCTTGAAACCTTGCGCGGCCGTGCAGGTCACGGACACCGGTTCACCGCCAGCGAGCGACACCATCTCCGGATAGCTCACCCAATAGGGCGCCGGAATGATGACCTCGTCGCCCGGATTTAACGTCGCCATCAGGGCATTGTACAGCACCTGCTTGCCGCCGGTGCCGACGATGATCTGGTTCGGCTTGTAAGTGAGCCCGTTCTCACGCTGAAACTTGGCTGCGATCGCGTCCTTCAGCTCGGGAATGCCGCCGACATCGGTGTATTTGGTCTTGCCGGCCTCGATCGCACGGATCGCCGCCAGTTTGATGTTGGCCGGCGTGTCAAAATCGGGTTCGCCGGCCCCAAGACCGATGACGTTGCGGCCAGCCGCTTTGAGCGCCCGTGCTTTGTCCGTTACCGCGATAGTCGCGGACGGCTTCACACGATCGAGCGCAGCGGACAGAAACGGCATCATCATCTCCTTGCAGACGTCGCGGACACACCACGTGCCGCTACCGATCCACGACTCTATTTGATGGGATCGGCGCAGTCTAAAACGGGTTACGCTGCGTCGCAAGAAGCTTGGGCCTGAAGCTCCCAGGCTTTAGGGAAGATTAAAAGGCTCCGACCTACAGTCGCGCAACATTCACGAAATTCCGTGGCGAAATGGCTCATATCTGGCAAGGACTGAAATCGGGCGAATGGCTGACCGCCACGCGCGCACGCAGCTACAGCCTGATGCTGCTCGGGTTCTGCGTTATCGCGACGCTCGCGTGGATTGCCTTGTCCGACTCCCTGCTGGATCGCAATGGCAAGCCGCTCGGCACTGATTTTTCCAACGTCTATGCCGCGGGAAAATTGACGTGGCAGGGCCGCGCGGCAGATGCCTATGAGCCCGCATTGCAGCACGCCGCCGAGAAAGCAGTGTTCGGCGGTCGCGAGGTGCCGTTTTTTGGCTGGCACTATCCGCCGTTCTTTTTTGCCATCGCATTCGCGGTCGCCGCGTTTTCCTACGCGTGGGGTCTTGCGATCTGGATCGCGTCCAGCTTCGCAGCATATCTCCTGGTGAACCGCACAATTCTACCGCGTCCGGAGACGCTGCTTGTTACCGCTGCCTTTCCAGCAACGTTCGTTAACATCGGTCACGGCCAGAATGGATTTCTGACTGCCGCCCTGCTCGGCGGCGCGCTGCATCTGCTGGATCGGCGACCGTGGCTTGCCGGCGTGTTGATCGGATGCCTTGCCTACAAGCCGCAATTTGGCGTGCTGATCCCGATCGCGTTGTTGGCTGGAACGAGGTGGAGAACAATCGGCACGGCCACGGGCACGGTGGCGGCGCTGATCGCGCTCAGTCTGCTGACGCTCGGTGGCGATGTTTGGCACGCCTTCGCGGATTCGCTGAAATTCACGCAAGGCGTTGTGCTCGAACAAGGTGACACCGGTTGGGAGAAAATCCAGTCCATCTTCTCGGCGCTCCGGATGTGGGGCGCGACTGTTCACACCGCGTATGCCGTCCAGATCGCGCTTGGGCTCGCGCTCGCCGCAAGCATCGCGTGGTTGTGGCAGAGCGATGCGGCATTCGAATTAAAGGCCGCCGCACTTGCGACCGGAAGCCTGCTCGCTACGCCTTACGTCCTCGACTACGATCTCGTCGTGCTTGCAGTCGCCATCGTTTACTTCACGCGTCACGGCCTGAAGTCCGGCTTCGGCAGTTTCGAAATCAGCCTGCTAGGGGCGGCCTGGGCCGTTCCGCTGCTCTCACGCGGCGTCGCCGGCGTTACCGGCATCCCTCTGGCGCTGCTGGTGCTACTGGCGCTGCACTCTTTTATAGTGCGGCGTGCGCTGTTGGGCGATGCAACATCGGCTGTCACGCCGGACGCAATCGCGCAGGTTTGATTCTATTTGTTCCGCCGTGTGGAAAGGTTTTCTCCGCGATTGCGGTGCGGCAGATGTTTTCGGCCATTTCGATCGCGCGGGACTTGCGACGCATCTTTATCGGCATCATGCTTTAGCCGCGTTGCGGGGCGACAAAGCGATTCTCACAGCGCACGCGCCTTGTCTGATCACTCGACTTTGCCTTCTCCGCCGTCTTTCAACACTTGTCCGTCTCACCAATCGAACGAAGCCGAATGTACAAGCTCTACTCGATGCAAAGCTCCGGCAACAGCTACAAGGTCCGCCTCGCGCTGGCCTTGCTGAATGCACCTTATCAAGCCATCGAGATCGACATCCTGCGCGGCGAGAGCCGGACGCCGGATTTTCTTGCGAAGAATCCGAGCGGCCAGGTGCCGCTTCTGGAAGTCGGCGAAGGACGCTACCTCGCCGAATCCAACGCCATCCTTTGGTACGTGGCCGGGGGCACGCCGCTGGCGCCGGAATCGCGTATCGAACGCGCCGAGGCGCTGCAGTGGATGTTCTTCGAACAGCACGCGCTGGAGCCGAATATTGGCGCAGCTTATTTTTGGCTAGCGCTGGTGAAGGGCGGTCGCGACCTGCAAACGCATGCGCTGGAAGACTGGATGGAGCGCGGCTATGCGGCCCTGCAGGTGATGGAAAATCACCTGAGGACTCGCGAATATTTTGCCACTGGCCGATTCACCGTCGCCGATATTGCGCTGTATGGCTACACGCATGTCGCGGATCGCTGCGACTACGATCTTTCGACCTTTCCGGCCATCCGAAGCTGGCGCCGGCGCGTCGAGCAGACGCCGGGCTTTGTCACCATGGACTGGCGACCGGATGTCGAAGTGGATGATACGCCGGGAATTGCCGCCGAGGCATAAGCCGAGCCTCGCCCCCGAGGCGTAGTTCAACCGCCG
>NZ_DATEPI010000321.1:0-4469 GCF_035273305.1 Bradyrhizobium sp.
GCCATCTCGCGACGCGTAAGGCTTCCGATCGCCGAATTTCCTCTCGTGAAAACGTGCAGCCGGGCGCTCATCCCTGTTGAAACGCTGAGGACGATCTGATGTGCGCCGCTCGTCAATGGCACGCGGCGCGTCCCCGTATTCGCGTCGTGGCCGAAAACCTTCGCGCTTATCCGCATAGGGTTTGCTGGAACGAGAATAGGGCTTGTCGGTGGACGATTCCGCGGCTTCAGATCTGCCCGCATAGGGGCGCTTCCCGCCCTCGCTCTTGCCAGCGAAACCGCGCTTGGCGAATTTCTTCTCCGGCCCCCTCGCCACGCCGGAACGGCCCTTGCCGGCCGAGGGTCGATCGCGTCGGCCGCGGCCATTGTTGTTTTTATCGTTATCGCGGGGCATGAATGGGCTCACTTCGGGTACGGTTTGAATTGGCGATCGAATTGACACTCAGACTGAAGCGGACCGCTGGCACGACCGAGACGCGCGCGCTCTTTGCGTCGAAACGCATTCTCACGCAAAACCGGCATCCACGTTTGCTGAAGGCGCAACCAGTAGCAGGTTTCCCCTGATGATACGAGGCATCACTGCCCCTTCTTTCATGGATTTGGCGCTGAAAAGCGCCGAAAATGCCGGAAGATCCGGCGAAGTGCCGATCGGGTGCGTAATTGTGCGCGATTTCGAGGTTATAGCCACGGCAGGCAACCGCACCCTGACCGACCGCGATCCAACCGCCCACGCCGAAATTCTCGCAATCCGCCAGGCCGCCGAGGCGATCGGCACCGAGCGGCTGGTTGATTGCGATCTCTATGTCACGCTCGAGCCCTGCACGATGTGCGCGGGCGCGATCTCCTTCGCGCGGATCAGGCGGCTTTACTACGGGGCGATAGATCCCAAGGGCGGCGCGGTGGAGTCGGGCGTGAGGTTCTTTGCCGCGCCGACTTGCCATCACGTTCCTGAGGTCTATTCAGCCGTGGGCGAAAACGAGTCCGCAACCCTGTTGCGGGATTTCTTCAAAGCCCGGCGGTAAACTCAAGGGAGCACAATCCAAGCTCAGCGAGAGGGAAAGCGATGAGCCCTTGCGCGCGCTCAGGACGTGGCGAAAAAACGCTTCAGCGCGTTGGCGGTCACATCGGGATTTTCCTCGGTGAGAAAATGCCCCGAATCTACCGCCATCCCGGAGACATCGCTCGCCCACGTCTTCCAGCTATCGAGCGGGGTGGCCGCGGCGGTTGCAATACCCGCGTCACCCCACAGGGCCAGCACCGGAATCATGATTTTCTTGCCCGCCTCTCGATCGGCCTTGTCGATCTCGAAATCGGCATATGCGCCAGCGCGATAATCCTCGCACATCGCGTGCACGCGCGAAGGATCACGGAACGCCGCGAGATAATGCTCTAGCGCCCGCTTATCGATCGCATCGAGATTTTTCGATTTGGTCTGGCTCGCCATTTTGTACCGCAGGAAAAAGTCTGGATGACCGCCGATCAACGTTTCGGGCAATGGAAAGGGCTGCGCGAGAAAACTCCAATGATAAATCTTCAGGGCATAGAGCCGGTCCATTCGCGCCCAGTAGTCAAAGGTGGGCAGAATATCCAGCACCGCGACCCGCGACAATCGCCCCGGATGATCGAGCGCCAGGCGATAGGCGACGCGGCCGCCGCGATCATGGCCTGCGAGAGCAAAATGCACATGACCGAGCTTCTCCATGGCCTCGATCATCGTCTGCGCCATGGCCCGCTTGGTGTAAGGGGTGTGATCGCCGTCGCTTTCCGGCATATCCGACCAACCATAGCCCGGCAGGTCGGCGATGATCAGTGTAAAGCTGTCGGCCAGTCCCGGCGCGACGCGATGCCACATTACATGCGTCTCGGAAAATCCGTGCAGCAGCAACAGCGGCGGCCCGTTGCCACCGACTCGGGCGAAGATACGTCCCGAACTGGTGTTGATCCACTCTGAGGAAAATCCCGGAAACAAATCAGCGAGGTCGGGCATTGAGCGTGTCCTTTTGTTTAGTCCTCACAGCCCCGATTTCCGCAACGCGGCAATTGGTCCGGCGGCATATGTACGGCTGCGCCGGATTCAGGCTATGACCTTGCCACCACCTTCGACAACAAACCAGAACGAGGAAACCCGCCATGTCGATCGATTTCGAAGTCCCGGCCGAGGCCAAGGCGATCCGGCAAAAGGTTCGTAAATGGGTGCAGGAAGAATGCATTCCGGCGGAGAAAGAGCTTGATACCAAGCCGCTGGAGGAAGTGCTCGGGGGACTGCGAAAGAAGGCGCGCGCGCAGGGACTGTGGTGCCCGTTCGTTCCCAAGGAGTATGGCGGGATGGGCCTTGGTCCTCTCGCCAATGCGTTGGTACAAATGGAACTCGGCGAAAGCTCCCTCGGCGCGCTCTCAATGAACACACAGGGGCCGGATGACGCCTCGATGTTGACCATCCTCACCCATGGCACGGACTATCAGAAAGAAAAATTCCTTAAGCCGCTGCTCAACGGCGATAAGCGCATCTGCTTCTCGATGACAGAAAAGGCTGCGGGAGCCGATGCTACCGGCATGCAGACCCGCGCGGAGAAGGATGGCAATGAAAATTACATCCTGAACGGCGAAAAGTGGTTTTCATCTTCCGCGAGCGTCGCCGACATTGCGCTGGTCATGGCCAAGACCGATCCGAACGCGCCGCGTCACAAGCAGTTTTCGACGTTCATTGTGGAGTTGCCCAATCCAGGTTACCGGATCAAGCGCAATGTCAAGAACATGGCGATCGAGGGTCCGCATGCCGATGTGCTCCATGGCGGTCATTCCGAAATCGAGATCAAGGATCTCAAGGTACCTGCCGATAATCTGCTTGGTGGCGAAGGCAATGGATTCAACATGGGCCAGCACCGCCTCGCGTATGGCCGGCTGCGCCATGGCATGCACAACATCGCAAAGGCCCAGCGGGCCTTAGACATGGCGACTGCGCACGTCACAAAGCGCTCGACCTTCGGCGTGCTGCTCGCCGATCGCCAGGCGGTGCAGTTCATGCTCGCGGAGTGCGCCAGTCAGCTCTATATCGGGCGATTGATGCTGCTGCACATCGCCTACAAGGCTGAAAAAGGCATGGACCTCACCCAGGAGAATTCTATTGCCAAGGTTTATCTCGCCCACATGGTGCATAAGGTAATCGATACGGCGATTCAGTTGCACGGCGCCCTCGGCTATAGCCAGGATACGGTACTCGCGAAGTGGTACACCCAAGTGCGTTCGCAACGGCTGGTCGATGGTCCCGATGAAGTCCACAAATGGAAGGTCGGCCGCAACGTCATCAAGGCGTTTCGCGAACATGGCACCACCGCACTGGCCGCCGGCGGCGACTTGATCTAGCGTTTAACAGTCACCCGGACGGCGCGCGGGGATACGCGTCGTCCGCAATGATCCGGAAATTCATCCTGCTTTTTCCCGCTCCACTGCCTGCCAGCCGATATCGCGCCGGCAAAAGCCTTCCGGCCAGTCGATCTTGTCAACCGCCGCGTAAGCGCGCCGCTGCGCCTCGGTGACAGTCTTCCCTGTCGCGCAGACGTTCAGCACGCGACCGCCGTTGGCGACAAGATGTCCGTCCTTCAAAACCGTTCCGGCATGGAAGATCTCGACGCCCTCGACCTTCATAGCCTCTTCGAGACCTCCGATCCGCGAGCCCCTGCCATACTCACCCGGATAGCCTTTGGTGGCCATGATGACGGTGAGCGCCGCATCATCAAACCAGCGCAGGCTGAAATTCTTTAGTTGGCCGTCTGCACACGCAATCAATGCCGGCAAGATGTCGGACATCATTCGCAGCATCAGCACCTGACATTCGGGGTCTCCGAAGCGGGCGTTGTACTCGACGAGCTTCGGTCCATCCTTGGTAACCATCACGCCCGCAAACAGCACGCCCTTGTAAGGCGAACCCATCGCGCTCAAGGCGCGCAGCGTGGGCTTGATCATCTCTTCCATCACGCGCGAACACATCGCCTCCGTCATCACGGCAGCTGGCGAATAGGCGCCCATTCCGCCGGTATTTGGCCCCTGATCCCCGTCGAAGGCGCGCTTGTGATCTTGCGCGGTGGCAAGTGGCAGCGCGTGCTCGCCATCGCAAAGCGCGAAGAAGGAAGCCTCCTCGCCTTCCAGGAACTCCTCAATCACGATCTCGGCCCCTGCGCTGCCGAACCCGCCCCCAAACATCATGTCGATGGCGGCGAGCGCTTCCTCATCACTCATGGCCACGACGACGCCTTTTCCGGCGGCGAGACCATCTGCTTTGATCACGATCGGGGCACCCTGAGCGAGCACGTAGGCTCTCGCGCTTTCACGATCTGTGAAATGCTCATAGGCGGCCGTTGGAATATGCGCGGCGCGGCACAGTGCTTTGGTAAAGCTCTTCGAGCTTTCCAATCGGCCCGCGGCTTTCGTCGGTCCGAACGCTTTGAATCCAGCCGCGTTGAGATCGTCGAC
>NZ_DATEPI010000322.1:0-8438 GCF_035273305.1 Bradyrhizobium sp.
GTCTTGTGACTTTCGATGTACTTTCCGAATTCCACATCGAGCGCTTTGCGAACCGGCACCATCGATGGCAACGCGAACAACCGATCATTCGTGAGCGGCGCGTCGGTCGATCTCGGCGGCAATATCACGCGTCCGAGCGCAAACCTGCCACGATCGAGTTCGCGCAGCGCTGCCGGGTCGAGAATCGCGACACCGCGCTCGAGCGCCGCGGCGCCCTGCGCAGTATTTGCAGAGAGAACGCCGGCGAGTAAAACCAGGAATGTGAGCAAAAATCGCACGCGGTCCATGAACTGACAAACACCGCATGCAAGGCCCCATTCCGGGACTGTTTGAGGCTGCATTCGGCTTTCAGGAAGATAGCCGAACAGCAATGCGATTGTCCTGCTGAGTCCAAAGTTCAGGCCGGCAATCGCTTCAAGTTGGGGTGAAGCGATCGGAACCTAGCGCGCGACAACCAGGCCTTTGCTGGTGACGACGACCCAGTGGCCATCCTGCCGCCTGATAGCGTCGACTCGGCCGAGGCCAGGCACCTCATCGCCGGCATAGACCACATAATATCCGCCGCGCCCTTCGATAAGCGCGCCGCCCTGGGCGACGTCACGCAGATGCCAGCGGTCTAGCGTCGGCAATTTCGCAACTTCGAGCTTCGCTGGAACCGTCGTCTTGGCAGGCCCAATGGAGCCCGTGACCTCCGGCTTCGCAGCCGCGATCGGCGTAGCAGCGGGCGTGGGTGGCATGATGCGGGGCTTCTCAATCGTCTCATTGAGCTTGGCGAGCTTGGCCCCCGGTTCACCTTGCGCCTTCTCGAGCTTGTCCAGCCGCTCGCTTGCCTTGTTGAACTGGGCGATGCCGGCTTTGGACGTGTGTTCGACGTTCGATGCCAGCGCCAGGATGTCTGCCTCGATCCGCGCGACAGAGGCTTCCAGCGCCGCATTCTCGTTCCCTGCCGGCTCGCCACCAGCAACATGCGAAAGAGCCGCGGTCGCGAGCGCGCCGCCGAGCGCACCGGTCAGCGCCGCCAACGCCACCACCGCGGCGAGCCCGGAAAGCCGGCGCTTGCCGAGTAAGCTCTGGTCCGGCCCGTCTATCCTGGGCTGGCTGCCAACTCCGGCGTCGTTGTTCTCGCTATCGGACATCACTATGATTCTGCCGGGGAAGGCGGGCGCGTCGGGCGTGGCCTCTACACTTAGATTCTCGGTCCCGGAGGCTTCCGCCGCCGGCCTCTCGGTCATCGCATCTGCTTCGGGCGCAGCCTCTGGGGCAGCTGCCATGAGTTCAATCTGTTCATCCGGCGAAGAGGGATAAACGATACCAATGGAACTGGATTCGCTGCTGGTCAGCGCTGCGTCTTGCTCGCTCACGTTCCAAATCTCCAGTGCAGGTTGACCATTTGGTAACCTTCATTGCTTGCCAAATCGTTACCGATGGCCGTCTTACCGAAATTTTAGGAATTCATCCGGACCGGCCCACCTGCTTCGCCAGCCGCAGTCCTCGCTTCGCTCGACCAAACTGCCGTGCAGTGCAGCACATCCTTCGCCCGCACGACTTTCGCATCGTTTGCGTCACCGGAATTCGCGGCTAACATTGGCGGGCAAATACCAGCCTGAAAGGCGGGGGACCATGGCCATCGAAAAATGCATTGCCGAATTTGGCATCGATGATGTCATTTTCGAGGAAGGGTCGATCGGGCGCGAGCTGTTCGTGGTTCTCGACGGTAAGGTCGACATCGCGAAGATCCATGGCGATACCAAGACCATCATCGTCCGCCTCGGCAAGGGCGAGTTCTTCGGCGAGATGGCCGTGATCGACGGCTCTTCGCGTTCGGCAAGCGCAATAGCATCGGCGCCGAATACCCGCGTGATGCGGATCAACCATGCCCGCTTCGTGTATCTGGTCAGTCAGCAACCGGCCTTTGCGCTGATGATCATGGATGGCCTCAGCAAACGCTTGCGAGCCTCCAATGCAGTAACCTTCAGACCGGCCAATCCATGAGCGATCGCAGGCCGAGTGCATTTCCGGTACTCCTGAACAACGACGTGTGCTCGCTGATCCAGGCAGCCGAGAACGTCTATCAGATTCGGTTCAAGAACCGCGCCGCCAATGCCTATCTGGTGCGGGGCAAGTCTCGAACCATCATGATCGACGTCGGGCTCTCCTCGAATTTTCCGCATCTGCTGGAATGCCTGCATCATGTCGATTGCCCGCCCGACAAGATCGACATGGTGGTCCTCAGCCACGAACATCTCGACCACATCGGCGCAGCGTATCATTTCGGCGGCCACACCATGATTGCCGCGCATCGCCTTGCCGCCAACAAGATCATGCTGCGCGACGATTTCTCGATGCTGCGCAAGATGTTCAATGAACCGGCGGTGGCGATCAACATCGATCTCTGGCTTGAAGAAGGAAACCTGATCGATCTTGGGAACTTCCGCCTCGACGTGATGTACACGCCTGGTCACACTTCGGCATGCATCAGCCTGTTCGATCCGGAACAGGGGCTTCTTTTCGCCGCCGATACCTTGATGGCCGGCGGTGTCATGGGCGGGATATTCGGATCGGGCAGCATCGCCGACTACATTCAGTCGCTTCAACGGCTAAAGGGCTTGAATTCCAGGATACTGCTATCAGGGCACGGCCGGCTGTCCGACACACCGCAGGAAGATGTCAGGATCGCGATCCAAAGGTCTCATGGCCTGTTGTCGGACACCGCACAGTTATTCGATGCGCTCGATGCGCGGTCCAATTTTGAGCCGATCATGCAATCGGTGCGCGACCTCAACAAACTTGACGATAGCTGACGTCCCGTTTCGATGTGACAACGCGATGATCACGCTAGATCACCACTGGAGCGTCCGGTAATTCGTTCTTGCCGCCACCTTGGCTTGGAAAATGAACCGCCAGCTGCTTCGAGACCGCCTCGATGCCCCGGATGACGCCGCCTTCGAAATCGCCCGCTCGGAAATCGGTTTCCATCGCCTTGCATATTTTTTCCCAGCTGGCGGTGCCGACCTTCGCGTCAATGCCGCGATCGGCCACGATCTCGACGTCGCGATCGGCGAGCAACAAATAGATCAGCACGCCGTTATTATGCGCTGTGTCCCAGATCCGAAGGTGTGAGAAGACATCCAGCGCCCGCTCGCGCGCGGATTGATCGCGAAACAGCGGCGCACCATCCAGCGCACCTTCGACCACGAATCGGACCTGGCCGGAATGCGTGGCCTCGGTGGCCTTGATCGTCCGCTCGATCGCCGCCAGTACGCTCGGCGGGAAAATCCGCCGAACCCGCCACCGATGCTCAATCAGATGCTTGCCGATCCGCTTGATGCCCATGTCTCTTTCACTTCAATCTACCAGCTACCGGACGCGCCGCCGCCGCCAAAACTGCCGCCACCGCCGCTGAACCCACCGCTAGACCCGCCACTAGACCCGCCACTAGATCCGCCGCCGCTCCAACCGCCGCTTCCGGAATAGGTCCCAGGTCCCGCCGATACAATGCCGCTGCCGAACATCGTGAAGATAAAGGCGATCAGGCCTGCGACAATGGAGGCCGCCAGCGATCCCGCGATAAACCAGGCTAGCGCGCCGACAATGCCGCCTGCCGCGATCGCGCCGATCAGCCTGCCGAGCGCGGTGCGAAGGATCGCGCCGCCGATCAGGATCGCAAACAGGACGAACGGATTCACTGCATCAAAATTGCCCGACCAATCCGAAGTTGGCGCCGGCGCAGGCAATCGCTCGCCATCGATCACGCGGATGATCCTATCCACGCCTGCTGAAATTCCGCCGGCGAAATCCCCATTCCTGAATTTGGGGGTGATAACCTCGTCGATGATTCGCTTGGCGGTAACGTCATTCAGCGCTCCTTCAAGGCCGTAGCCGACCTCGATGCGAAGCTTGCGGTCGTCTTTGGCGATAACGAGCAAAGCGCCGTCATCGATCTTTTTGCGCCCGATCTTCCATGCTTCCGCAACCCGGATCGAATATTGCTCGATGCTTTCTGGCTGCGTGGTCGGCACCATCAGGACCGCGACCTGACTGCCCTTGCGCGTTTCAAGGTTTTTGAGCGCTTGCGTAAGCGATGCGATATCGCCTGAGGACAATGTCCCGGTCTGATCGACCACCCGATCCGTCAATGGCGGCACAGCGACGTCGGCCAGGGCGGCGAAAGCCCAGCACAGCAGCAGCGCAACAATGCCGGCTCTTGCCGCGTTCATCGGGTAGCCGATCTGGTTGCCGGGCTATTTTGCGGGCGCGGGCGCTGGATTGAAGTCCACCTTTGGCGCGCTCGAGATTTCCTTTTCGTTGGCAACCGTGAAGTTGGCCTTCTCGTTGTACCCGAATGCCATTGCCGTAAGGTTGGTCGGGAATGAGCGGATGGTGACGTTGTAATCCTGCACCGCCTTGATGTAGCGATTGCGCGCAACCGTGATGCGGTTTTCGGTGCCCTCCAATTGCGACATCAGGTCACGAAACAGCGCGTCCGACTTGAGCTGAGGATAGTTCTCCGTCACCACCAAAAGCCTGGAGAGCGCGCTGGTCAATTCGCTTTGCGCGGCCTGGAATTTTGCGAATGCACCGGGATCGTTGATGAGCTCTGGTGTCGCCTGTATGCTGCCGACCTTGGCGCGCGCATTGGTGACGCCCAGCAGCACATCCTTTTCCTGCTGCGCAAACCCTTTCACCGAATTGACGAGGTTGGGCACGAGGTCAGCGCGGCGCTGGTACTGGTTCAGCACTTCGGACCATGCCGACTTAACCTGCTCGTCATTGGTCTGGATGACGTTGTAGCCGCAATTAGTCAGGCTCAAAGTGGCCAATGCGGCCAGCACCGTCCAAAATCTGCGCATTCGAAATCTCCCGTTAGTATCGCCGCAAAGTATCAAAACCAGCCGGCCCGGTAAGCTATCTTGGACAGGTCAGCCGGACGCTCATTTGCAAAATACTCAACCCGAAGCGTGCGCACTTAGGGTTGGAATGTCGAGGAGGCCTCAAGTCGCAGCCGCCGCCGCTTTGGCATCTCTGATCGCCTGCCAAACCTTCATTGGCGTCAGCGGCGTATGGAGCGTCTTGATGCCGAACTCGCCGAGCGCATCCATGACGCCATTGGCAATACAGGGCGGCCCGCCGATCGCGCCGGATTCTCCGCAGCCTTTCGCACCCAATGGATTGGTGCGACAGGGCGCGGACTCGTCCAGCGTGACTTCGATCAGTGGAATATCGTCGGCACGCGGTAGGCAATAGTCCTGATAACTCGCGGTCAGCAATTGACCTTCAGGATCGTAAGCAACGCCCTCGTACAACGCCTGACCGATACCCTGCGCGACGCCTCCGTGAACTTGTCCGGTCACCAGCATCGGATTGACTGCGATGCCGACATCATCAACGGTCGTGTAGCGAACGACGCGGCTAACGCCGGTCTCCGGATCGATCTCGATCTCGCAGATATGGGTGCCGTTGGGCCAGCTCGGCCCATCGACCTCGCCCTCGCTATCAACACTGAGCCGCGCGCCGGGTTCGTTTTTTGCAATTTCGAACAGTCCAATCCGCCTGTCGGTCCCGACCACGGAAAGCATGCCGTCGTGATATTCGATATCTTCGACGGAAGCCTCCAGCGCATTGGCCGCTTTCTCGCGCGCTTTCGCGATTAAGTCATTTGCCGAGACCGCAAGCGCCGTGCCGCCGACAAACAGCGAGCGTGAGCCGACGCTGCCGAATCCAGTGGCCAAATCAGTGTCGCCCTGCACGATTTCGATCTTGTCCATGGGGATGCCGAGCGATTCTGACACCATCTGCGTGTAGGTCGTCTGCAAGCCCTGTCCCATCGCCATCGTGCCGGAATGCAGCACGATGCGCCCTTCGGCGGTGGCGTGCAGGCTTACCTTTTCAGTGTGCGCGCGGCCACCGGTCCATTCGATGTAGCTGGTCAAGCCGCGGCCATAAAGCAGGCCCTTCTTCTTCGCGGCTCTTTTGCGGGCGGCGAAGCCATCCCAGTCGGCCAGCTTGGAAGCTCGCTCCAGCATGTGCGCGAACGCCCCGGAGTCATAGACCTGACCGACCGGATTGGTATAGGGCAGCTGCGCCGGCTTGATGTAGTTGACCTTGCGGATCGTGCGAGGATCCATCCCCATTTGTCGAGCAGCGGCGTCCATCAGCCGCTCGACGATAAATACGCCTTCCGGCCGGCCGGCGCCGCGATACGCGCCGACTGGTGCGGTGTTGGTCATCACCGCCTTTACCTCGTAATGCACGAGCGGCAGATCGTACACGCCCGACTGGACGAACGGCCCCAGCACCAGCGGAATGATGCTACCGGCGCCCGTGAGATACGCGCCGGTGCCGCCGACCGAACGCACGCGATACGCCAGCACACGGCCCTTGGCGTCGAGCGCGAATTCCCCTGTCGAGGTGAGATCGCGCCCATGGGTGCCGCCGACAAATTCGTCGGTGCGGTCACCGCGCCAGCGCACTTTTCGATTCAGCTTGATGGCGGCATAAGCCACCATGCCATCTTCCGGATAGAGGTTGGTCTTCTGTCCGAAGCCACCGCCGATATCACCGACCAGAACGCGCACGCTTTCCTTCGGCCGCTTCAGCACGGCCTCCGCAAGTACGTCGCGGGTCGATCCCGGGGTCTGGGACTGCACATGCAAAATGAGTCGCCCGGTTTTTTTCTCAACCTCCGCAATGGTCGAGCGCGGCTCCATCGCCGAGGGGACCAGCCGTTGGCTGACGAGATCGAGCGACACCAGATGCGCAGCCTTGGCGAAGGCGGCCTCGACCGCGGCGGCGTCGCCGTAGCTCATCGCCGCAACGATGTTATCGGGAGCTTCAGCCCATACCGCCGGCGCGCCCGGCCTGGTCGCCTCGATGGGGTCGACCACCGCGGGCAGTATCTCGTATTCGATCGAGATCGCCTCAGCCGCGGTTTGCGCTTCAACTCGCGATCTCGCTACCACCGCTGCAACGGGCTCGCCGGCGTAGCGCACGACTTCATGAGCCAATAACCGGCGGGGCGGCACCGTCATCGCCTTTCCATCGGGTCGCATGAAGACCGAGAGCGTCGGGATCGTGCCAATGTCATCGGCGACCAGGTCCGCACCGGTATACACCGCTTCAACGCCCGGCTGCGCCTTGGCAGACTCAACGTCGATCGAAATGATTTTCGCGTGAGCATGGGGCGAACGGAGCACATGGAGCCATAGCGCGCCGTCTTCCGGCTTATCGTCGATGAACTGCCCCTTCCCGGTGAGAAGTCGCTGGTCTTCGAGGCGCTTGACGGGCTGGCCCGCGCCGAAACGCATGTTGCCGGGAAGAATATTCATTCAGTTTGTCCTTCAAGCGTCTTGTCGTTGGGATTGGGCGGGGTTGTAGCGGATCGTCAACGTAAGTGCGAATCGCTCAGTCGATATCCCGCAACACCGTTTCGACTAGCTTGCGCTCATCGGCCGCCAATGGGGCCTGCGGCGCGATGGGATCGCCGACATCGTAGCCCTGGATCGCCAGCCCGGCCTTGATGCAGGCCGCAAGATTATAGTGCGCAAACACTTCGTTCAGCCGCCACAACTTGCGCTGTAGGGCCAGCGCGTCTTGCCAGCGTGCCGCGACGCAAAGATCATAAAGCTCGACGCTCTGGCGCGGGATCAGACAGGCCGGACCCGCCATCCAGCCCACCCCTCCGATCAGCATCACCGCGGCAGGAATGTGGGCGGATGCCGAGAAAACTTTGATGCTGTCTCCACACCGGTTCATGATCGACAGCAGCCGCCCCGTGTTGGTGGAGGCATCCTTGATGTAATCGATGCGTGGATGAGCAGCGAGGCTGGCAATAACCTCGAGCGTCAAATCGGCGCGTTGAAAATTTGGGTTGGTATAGATCACGACGGGAATATCGACGGCATCGGCGATCGCGCGAAAATAACTTTCCACCTGCACATGCTGCAGCGGAAAATACGCCTCGAGGATCGCGAGAATGCCGCTTGCTCCAAGTTTTTCGTAAGCCTTCGCCTGAGCCACTGCGTCCGATGTCGACGTCGAGGCGACACCTGCGACCACCGGCACGCGACCATTGGCCGCCTCTAATGTGACCTGCACCACGGTCGCGCGTTGTGAGTTGCTGAGATAAGCGAATTCGCCGGTTGAGCCCAGCGGGGTCAGGCCATGCACGCCCGATCCGATAAGATCGTCACATAGGCGGGACAGCACTTCGGTGCGGACCTGACCTGACGCATCAATGGGTGAAACGAGATAGGGGAAGACGCCGTGGAAGTCTGTCATGACGGCCAAGCTTAAGCGTTCGTCGGCACACCGGCAAATTGGAGCCAACCGACGCGAGCGGTCAGCGCTCACAGGCACCACACAGAGTCTGAGCATTGAGCCATCATCGCGTAGCGCGCGTGTCAAATGGCCATGCCGATCGTGCCTTGGTTGCGCCACAA
>NZ_DATEPI010000323.1:0-7753 GCF_035273305.1 Bradyrhizobium sp.
GTGCCGCGTTCGCTATCCTGTCCCGATAGCCGGACGTGATGGCCTTCCTCCAGCAGCGTACAGAACGCCAGCGCTTCGCCGGTCGCCCAATCGACACCGACGCCGCCGTCGATCGCCTTGGCCCGATTTTCCAGGAAGCGCTGAATGGTGCGATGAATCCTGAAGCCATCAGGCACCCTGGTGATCTTGCGGCCGATGTCCTTCAATCCGGCGATATCAACGCCGGTTACTCCGCGACGCGCCTCTTCTTCCGCATCCGCGGATTTGAAGCCGGCCCATTTGCCGTCGAGCCAGTCCGCCTTGTTGGGCTTGTAGCCTGAACCGGCTTCCAATTCGGCGTCGAGCCGCGCGCGCCAGTCGGCCTTTGCTTTTTCGATCTCGCCCTCAGTCATCACGCCTTCGGCAATCAGCCGCTTGGAATAAATTTCCAGCGTGGTCGGGTGCGAGGCGATCTTCTTGTACATCACCGGCTGCGTGAACGCCGGCTCGTCGCCTTCGTTATGGCCGTGCCTGCGATAGCAGAACATATCGATCACGACCGGCTTGTGGAATTTCTGCCGGAACTCGATCGCAACCTTGGCCGCGAACACCACGGCTTCCGGATCATCGCCGTTGACGTGGAAGATCGGGGCGTCGATCATTTTCGCCACGTCCGAGGGATAGGGCGAAGAGCGCGAGTAACGCGGATAGGTCGTGAAGCCGATCTGGTTGTTGACGATGAAATGCAGCGAGCCACCGGTTCGATAGCCCTTCAGGTCCGACAGCCCGAAGCATTCGGCCACCACGCCTTGGCCGGCAAACGCGGCATCGCCGTGCATTAGCAGCGGCAGCACCGAAATCCGCATGTCCGGCGGATCGCCGTGCTGGTCCTGCTTGGCGCGCACCTTGCCGAGCACGACGGGATCGACGATCTCCAGATGGGACGGGTTGGCTGTGAGCGACAGATGGATTCGGTTATTGTCGAATTCGCGGTCCGACGAGGCGCCGAGATGATATTTGACGTCGCCCGACCCCTCGACGGCATCGGGATTGGCCGAGCCGCCCTTGAATTCATGGAACAGCGCGCGATGGGGCTTGCCCATCACCTGGGTCAACACATTTAGGCGACCGCGATGCGGCATGCCGACCACGATTTCCTTGACCCCGAGATTACCGCCGCGCTTGATGATCTGCTCCAGCGCCGGGATCAGCGACTCGGCGCCGTCGAGCCCGAAGCGCTTGGTGCCGGTGAATTTGAGATCACAGAATTTCTCGAAGCCTTCCGCCTCGACCAGCTTGGTCAGGATGGCTCGGCGCCCTTCCCGGGTGAAGCTGATCTCCTTGTCCGGTCCCTCGATACGCTCCTGAATCCAGCCTTTCTGCGCGGGGTTGCTGATGTGCATGAACTCGACGCCGAGGGTCTGGCAGTAGGTGCGCTCGCAGATCGCAACGATTTCCCGCAACGTCGCGTATTCCATCCCGAGCACGTGATCGAGGAAGATCTTGCGGTCAAAATCGCCCTCGGAGAAACCGTACGAGCGAGGGTCGAGTTCCTCGCGGTTGCGCGGCGCCTCGATCCCGAGTGGGTCGAGCTTGGCGTGAAAATGGCCACGCATGCGGTAAGCCCTGATCAACATCAGCGCCCGCACCGAATCGCGAGTCGCCTGATGGACATCGGCAGCGGTCAGTTCCGCGCCTTTGGCCTGGGCCTTGGCTGTCAGCTTGTTGCCGACAGACTTTTCGACCTCGGCCCAGTTGCCGTCGAGCGCGGAGGTCAGTTCGTCGCGTGGCGTGAGCGGCCAGTGGTCCCGGGCCCAGGACGGTCCTTCGGCATTCTTCCTGACGTCCGCGGGGGTGTCCTTTAGACTTTTGAAAAATTCCTGCCATTCCGGGTCCAGGGAAGACGGATCTTTCTCAAACCGGGCGTAGATTTCGTCGATGTAGCTGGCGTTTGTGCCCTGCAAAAACGAGGAGAGGGCAAAGGCGGCGTTCGCGTCCTGGCGAGACATGAGTGCGTCCTGGTGATTTCGATTTGCGCATGGAAAACGGCGCAACATCCGATCCGGGCACCGGATCAGGGTGATAGCAGGCCTTTTACCCTATTTAAGGTGAATGTTCGCCCCGAAAAGAGCCAAAGAATGAATTAGCTCTTCAATTTTTCGACGAGCGTTTTGCCGAGCCGCGCCGGGGACGGGGAGACCGTGATTCCAGCAGCTTCCATCGCGGCAGTCTTAGAGCCGGCGTCGCCCTTGCCGCCGGAAATAATCGCGCCCGCATGGCCCATGCGGCGGCCAGGCGGAGCCGTAACGCCGGCAATAAATCCCACCATCGGTTTCTTCCGCCCGCGCCTCGCCTCATCCTTGAGGAACTGGGCGGCGTCCTCCTCGGCCGAACCGCCGATCTCGCCGATCATCACGATCGACGTGGTTTTGGGATCGGCCAAAAACATTTCCAGCACCTCAATGAACTCCGTGCCCTTGACCGGATCGCCGCCGATCCCGACCGCTGTGGTCTGGCCGAGGCCTTCCTGCGAGGTCTGGAAAACCGCTTCATAGGTAAGCGTGCCTGAGCGGGAGACGATGCCGACATTGCCCGGCTTGAAAATGTTGGCTGGCATGATTCCGATCTTGCACTCGCCAGCGGTCATCACGCCAGGGCAATTCGGTCCGATCAGCCGTGATTTCGATCCGGAAAGCGAGCGCTTCACCCGCACCATATCCAGCACCGGAATCCCCTCGGTGATGCACACAATCAGCGGAATTTCGGCATCGATCGCCTCGCAGATCGCGTCCGCGGCCCCCGGCGGCGGCACATAGATCACGCTGGCGTCGGCGCCGGTCTGCTCGCGCGCCTCCTTGACGGTATCGAACACCGGCAAACCCAGATGGGTGGCGCCCCCTTTGCCGGGCGAGGTCCCGCCGACCATCCTGGTGCCATAGGCAATTGCCGCTTCGGAATGAAACGTGCCGTTCTTGCCGGTAAAGCCCTGGCATATGACTTTTGTGTTCTTGTCGATCAGGATGGACATGGCTGGGATTGCTTTCGCGAGACGATCGGTAAGCTCAGTGGATACGCCGGTAAACCCCGGTGAGCACATCGGCCCATCCTTCGGCGTCCGGCGAAAATTGAATTTTCATGGCATAACTGTCCTGGTCGAGGATTTCATAGATGTGGCGCGCATTGCCGCGCAGCGAGCCGCGCACCAGGATCAGCGACTTGCCGCTCCATCCGCCTGAGGCCGGCGAAGGCGGATAGTAGCCCAACGAATCGTGCCAGAACAATTTGTACAGCCTGTCCTCGCGGTCGTAGGTGAACACGCCATGGCTGGCGAAGATTTCCTTGCCGTCGCGCATCTGGCGCGCATTCTGGATCAGGTAGAAGCCGTTGAGATCAATCCGCGCCGAGACATGCGAGGTGGCCGGACCGCCCTCGGTCCAACGCGATGGATAGACCATCTCTTCTCCGCTCCACTCGCCCGCGAACGCCGCGAGCTTACGGTGCTCCTCCAGCGGCTTCGGCGCGGCGAGATGATCCTCGGCCATCAATTCAAGTCCCCTTCACGGCCTTGACGATTTTCTGCGCGGCGTCGTCGAGATTGTCCGCAGGCAGCACGTTAAGGCCGGATTCCCGAATGATCTTCTTGCCGGCTTCAACGTTGGTGCCCTCGAGCCGCACCACGAGCGGCACTTTGAGTCCGACTTCCTTTACCGCGGCGACCACGCCCTCAGCGATGATGTCGCACTTCATGATCCCGCCGAATATGTTGATCAGGATGCCCTTCACGCTCGGATCGGCGGTAATGATCTTGAACGCGGCCGAAACCTTGGTTTTGTCGGCGCCGCCGCCGACGTCGAGGAAGTTGGCCGGCGCCATGCCATAGAGCTTGATGATGTCCATCGTCGCCATGGCAAGTCCGGCGCCGTTGACCATGCAGCCGATATTGCCGTCGAGCGTCACGTAGTTGAGATCGTATTTCGACGCCTCGATTTCCTTGGGATCTTCTTCGGTCTCATCGCGCAGCACCGCCACTTCGGGGTGGCGGAAAAGTGCATTGTCGTCGAACGACACTTTGGCGTCGAGCACGCGAAGCAAGCCCTGCCTGGTGATGACCAGCGGATTGATCTCAAGCATCGCCATGTCCTTGGCGACAAAAGCTGCATATAGCTGCATCACCAGCCGCTCAGCCTGCTTGGCAAGATCGCCTGATAATTTTAGCGCCTTGGCGACCGTGCGGCCGTGGTGAGCCATGATGCCAGTGGCCGGATCGACCGAAAACGTAACAATCTTCTCGGGCGTGTTGTGCGCCACCTCTTCGATGTTGACGCCGCCCTCGGTGGACACCACGAACGATACTTCCGAGCTCTCGCGGTCCACCAGCATCGAGAGATAGAACTCCTTCTCTACATCGGAGCCCTCCTCGATGTAGAGCCGGTTGACCTGCTTGCCCTCCGGTCCGGTCTGCACGGTGACCAGCGTAGCTCCGAGCATTTGCTTCGCGTATTCGTTGACTTCGCTAATCGATTTGGCGATGCGCACGCCGCCCTTGTCGCCGGCAGAGGTTTCCTTGAATTTGCCTTTGCCACGACCGCCCGCGTGAATCTGGCTCTTCACCACCCAGATGGGGCCGCCAACCGTTTTCGCGGCGGCATCGGAGTCTGCAGGCCGCAGTACCGCTATGCCTTTCGAGATCGGCACGCCGAATTCATGCAGCAGCGCTTTGGCCTGGTATTCGTGAATATTCATGAGGCGCTCCCGAGAGCAAGGTTCGGCGTGATCAATCTGCGCTCAGCGCCCAAGCAGGTCCGGCGCGATTTTCTTGCAGGCATCAACCAAGCCCTGCACCGCTCCCACCGATTTATCGAACGCTTCCCGATCCTTGCCGCCCAGCTCGATCTCGACGATGCGCTCGACGCCCTTAGATCCGATCACGACCGGCACCCCGACATACATGTCCTTGACGTTGTATTCGCCGTTCAGGTAGGCGGCACATGGCAGCACTCGTTTCTTGTCCTTGAGGTAGCTCTCCGCCATCGCGACGGCTGAGGCGGCCGGCGCATAAAAGGCCGAACCGGTCTTGAGCAGGTTGACGATCTCGGCGCCTCCGTTGCGCGTGCGGTCGACAATTTCATCGATCCGCGCCTGCGAGGTCCAACCCATCTTGACGAGATCGGGCAAGGGAATGCCGGCTACCGTGGAATATCGCACCAGCGGCACCATGGTGTCGCCATGGCCGCCCAGAACGAAAGCGGTCACGTCTTCGACCGAGACATTGAATTCATCGGCCAGAAAATACCGGAAACGTGAGGAGTCCAGCACCCCCGCCATCCCCACCACCTTCTTGTGCGGGAGCCCTGAGGCCTTTTGCAAGGCCCACACCATCGCATCGAGCGGGTTGGTGATGCAGATCACGAAGGCGTCCGGCGCGTATTTTTTAATGCCGGCTCCGACCTGCTCCATGACCTTCAGATTGATGCTCAACAGATCGTCGCGGCTCATGCCCGGCTTCCGCGGCACGCCGGCAGTGACGATGCAGACCTTGGCGTGGTCCAGTGCTTCGTAGGAATTGGCGCCGGTGAAATGAGCGTCAAACCCATCGACGGGAGAGGATTGCGCGATGTCGAGCGATTTGCCCTGCGGCACGCCTTCGGCGATGTCGAACATCACCACATCGCCCAATTCCTTCAAGCCGATGAGGTGAGCCAACGTCCCGCCGATCTGACCGGAACCAATCAAAGCAATCTTGTCGCGCGCCATGGGCAATCTGTCCTTTGAAGATCAAGCAGGAGGGTACCGAGAGCTGGATGGCTGGTTATCCCTTTCGCCGGACCCGTTCAAGTCGCGGTAGGGCTAAATGCCAACCGTTCACGTCTCCACGAGCCCGGTGCTTGTCCCGCTGGCTGCAGAATCCTTGCGGCCATGCGGCAGCGCCAGGTAGGATTCCGAACTCATCTCGATCAGGCGAGAGGCGGTCCGCTTGAACTCGTTCGCCTCATAGCCATCGCTCGCGACATAGAGCGACGCCGGATCAGCCGCGGCAGAGGCCATCACTTTCACGCCGTTGTCGTACAGCGTATCGATCAACGCGATGAACCGCTTGGCGGCGTTGCGCTCGGGATAATCCATCACGGGAACGTGGTCGATGATGATAGTGTGATAATCATGCGCGAGGCGCAGGTAATCAGAACCACCGAGCGGCTTTTCGCATAAATCGGCAAAAGAAAAACGCGCCACTCCGTCCGCTGCGCAGGGCACGTGCAAGATGCGGCCCTTGATCGAAATCTCCCGCGGCCTGCATCGCGCGTTGCCGGTCATCTTGCCCCAAGCCCGGTTCAGTGCCGCGTCAGCGGCATGATCTGCCGGCACCAGCCACATCTTCACGCCCGCGAGTTTTTCCAGGCGGAAATCGGTGCGTGCCTCAAGGCGCAGGACGTCCATGTGATCTGCGATCTCGGCGATGAACGGCAGGAACAGGGCCCGGTTCAGACCGCCCTTGTACAGGTCCTCGGGCGCGACGTTGGAGGTCGCCACCACCACGGTTCCCCGTTCAAAAAGCCTGTCGAATAATCTGCCCAGGATCATCGCATCGGCAATGTCGGTGACGTGAAATTCGTCAAAACACAGCAGCCACGCTTCATCGAAAATCGATGCGGCAGTGAGCGCGATCACGTCGTCATCGGCGATGTCGCCACGCGCGATACCTTGGCGGAAGTCGTGGATCCGCTCGTGCACCTCCGCCATAAATTCGTGGAAGTGGGCGCGCCGTTTGTTCTCAACCGAGCTGTGCTCGAAGAACATATCCATCAGCATGGTCTTGCCGCGGCCGACATCGCCGTGAATGTAGAGACCGCGCGGCGGCGGCTCGTTCTTGTCCGCGAATAGGCGTCCCAGCAAGCCTTGCTTGCGCAGCGGCTTGTATCCGGCAAGCCGCTGCTCCAGGCCAGCCAAAGCCTCGGCGGCCTGCTGCTGCGCCGGGTCGGCCTCAATCGCACCAGAGGAAACCAGGAATTTATAATGAGCGCTGAAGGACTGGGAGTTAGTGGAGAGCATGCTCCCTTACGGCCGAAGATGAACAAAAATGCAAGCCGAGAATGGCTGCCGCCCTTCGGCTTCGGCGGCGCGGGCCGCTTTTACATCGGCGATGATAGCTGCGGGCGTGGCGATCGACGTCTCACGCACTCAGTGCGTAGGAATCCTCGACCACGTAAGGCCCGCCGCCCGTGGAGGCGCGCGACGAGAACAAGACAAATCGCGAGGCTGTAAATACCCGGGTCGGGAAATAGCCCCGCACGGAGAGGTAGTCGGCGACATCCTGATTGGAGGCATCGCGCAACCGTGCCAGCGTTACATGCGGAATGAACTTGCGGCCCTCGGGATCGAGCCCAAGACGCTGCATCAGGCGTTCGAGCTCCGCCTGCAGCTCGATCAGGGGCCGACTCGGTACCACCTGCGCCACCACGGCGCGCGGCTTTTTTCCGCCAAAAGTGGAAAGGCCGTTCACGGCCACCTCGAACGGTTTGCGGTTGACCCGAAACAGCATCGAGGCGATTTCATTGGCCGCAACTCCGTCGATATCGCCAATGAAGCGCAGCGTAAGATGATAATTTTCAGGATCGATCCAGCGCGCGCCCGGCAAGCCGCCACGCAAGCTGGAAAGTGTCTGGCCGATTTCGGCCGGAATTTCCAGTCCAGTGAACAAACGCGGCATCGCATGACTCCCGATGCTTGGGGATGCCTCCGAAATCGCAGCCGGGACAACCTGTCCGTGCTGGCAGCA
>NZ_DATEPI010000324.1:0-29893 GCF_035273305.1 Bradyrhizobium sp.
ATACGCATACGAGGATCGCATTGCCGAACTAAGGGCTAAAATCGATCGCACCACGAGCCGGCAACTGCTTGATCAGGAACAGTTCGATCAAAAGCTCGAGCAGATCATGCGCCGCCAGACCACGCTCGAATCGCGGGCTAATGCGCTCGGCGCCATGTCCGACCTCTCGGTCACCGGATCGATCAGATCGCCGTCGCGGAGTCCGCTGGCAAGCGAAACCGTTTCTCCCGCTGCCCCCAAACCCTCGCCCATCAGCAACACCGTGATTTTCGTCGCCCCGCCAGATCGCGAGGCGCGGCTTGAATCGCGAGCGATTAGCGCCACCAACGCCCAACCAAGCCAATTTGCCAAGATGCAGGGCCTCGATAACGTTCTGGTGCGGCTGCAGACTTCACTCGACAAAGTCGAGAGTCGCCAGATGGCAGCGCTTAACGCCGTCGAAGACAACATGGAGTCGCGTGCACGCCGGATGCGCGGTGTCTTTTCAGATCTGGGTCTCGACTTGGCGCAACTCGAGGCGGCAACCCCTCGGGGCGGCATGGGTGGCCCCTTTGTACCTCTGAAACTTCCTCCAAGCGCGGGAGCGTTCGAACGCCAACTTTACCGGATAAATATGACCCGGGCGCAGCTCGATCGACTCAACCGGACTCTCGCCTTGGTCCCCTATCGCAAGCCCGTGATAGGCGAAGTCGAATTCACCAGCGGCTTCGGTGTCCGGAGCGATCCGTTCCTCGGCCGCCCCGCGATGCATACCGGGCTGGATTTCCGCGCGGCAACCGGCGATCCCGTCCGCGCTACCGCCAACGGCAAAGTAGTGTCTTCGGGGTGGGCGGGCGGCTACGGCCGCATGGTGGAAATTGACCACGGCAATGGGCTGTCGACGCGCTACGGCCATCTCTCGGAAATCAGCGTCAAAGTGGGCGATCCGATCAGGATCGGACAAGTGATCGGCGAAGTCGGATCAACTGGCCGATCCACCGGCCCGCATCTGCATTACGAGACCAGGATCGACGGCGAAGCGGTCGATCCGCAAAAATTTCTGCGCGCGGGCGTGCGGCTGAGCGCCGGCTAAAGCGCCGAACTTGTCTCAACGTCGGGCGTCGTTGTCCGGATGTGCGCTGTCATCTTTCGGCTAATGCCCCACCTCGCCAGTGATGACGTCACCGAACAACTGCCAAGCTTCGCCGTCAAATTTCATCAACTGCATCTGCTCGACGGGAAAGAAGTCGTTGGGCGCGGTGTTGACCTTTATGCCGGGCAGCATCATGTCGGTCGAAAAGTCCTTCAGGTTGGCGGCCTGCCTCATGATGTTTTCGCGCGTCAGCTCGTCGCCGCATTGCTTGAGCACCTGCACCATATTCTGCGCCAGCACGTAACCGTAAACGTTGTTGGAGTTGGTCTTGTCGCCATCGGGATAATATTTGTCCATAAAGGCGCGCCACGTCTTCACGCCGGCGTCATCCTTCCAGGCAGGATCAGTGGGATCCTTGAGATATGCTGTCGAGATAATGCCCTTGGCGTTTTCGAGGCCTGCCGGTTTTAACACGGAAGCCACAGACGTCGCAGTGTTCGCGAGGAAGAATTTCGGCTTCCAACCAAGTTCGCCTACTTTTCGGATTGCCTGCGCCGAACCCTTCGGCGCCGCCCATGAGAAGAAAATGTCCGCGCCCGAATCGTGCAGCGCGACGATCTGCGAGTCGATCGTGGGATCGCTGACCTCATAGGATTTCTCGGCGATGATCATGCCGACCTTGTCGCCGAGTCCGTCACGCAGGCCTTTGACCTGATCCCTGCCGGCGTCGTCGTTCTGCCAGAATACGGCGATCTTGCCGTTGGGATAATGATCCAGAATGTATTTCGCGTAGATGCGACCCTCGCTCTGGTAGTTCGGCTGCCACCCCATCGTCCACGGAAAATTCTTTGGATCGCCCCATTTTGTCGCGCCAGACGCCACAAAGAGCTGCGGGACCTTCTTGGCATTCATGTATTTCTGGATCGCAGAATTCGAAGGCGTGCCCAGGGGTTGGAAAATCAGCAATACCTCGTCGCTCTCCACGAGCTTGCGTGCCTGCTCGATCGCCTTTGGCGGGCTGTAAGCGTCGTCATAAGAGATGAACTTGATCTTGCGGCCGTTGATACCGCCTTCGGCGTTGATCTTCTCGAAGTAAGCAGCTTCCGTCTTGCCGATCACGCCGTATGAAGAGGCTGGCCCGCTATAGGGCATGATGTTGCCGATTTTGATCTCGCTATCGCTGGCGCCCGGGTCGTATTTCCCTTGTGCATTCGCTGCGGAGGTGCTGATCGCCGCAGCCGCAAATGCCATCAGCACAGCAAAATTTCGGATACGTCCCGGCATCGCTCTCTCCCTGACGCTCGTTTTGCTCAAGTGTCGCAAGTCGCGCATCGGCATGCAAGCATCAGCTTATTTCGCGCCGCGAAACAGGATTGTTGCTCGCCAGCAGCTCTCATTTACCGAACGGTTTGGAACCGAACAGAAGAATTGGCCCACAACATCCGAGGCTGCGCTATCTACGCAGCATGACACGCGCGGAAACGGGACAGCGCCCGGTTTAGGGCGTCATTTCCGGAATGGAAGGACGCACAGGCGCTCGCGTGATCAGGCAGCGCCCTTAGGCCGCGACACGATCTCGATGATCTTGCCTTCGTCCTCATTGGGCGCGTGGGCCTTGGCTCTCCCATAGGCCTCAACCGCCGCCCGTCCCATCAATGGCGCGCCCGACAGCAAGCGCTCCGCGAGCGCCACGGCATAGGCAGCATCCTTGTGCCGCAGCGTCGCGGTGAAATTCGCACCGGAGAAATCCCGCGCCACCATGCGGCGGGAATGACGGATGACCTGCGGACTGGCCGCGACGCCGGTTTCGACTGCCTCCAGCACCAGCTTCATGTCCAAGCCTGCCTGTTCGGCGATCGCGAGACCTTCCGCGATGCCCGCGATCTGAATCGCACCCATCAAATTGTTGATCAGCTTGTAAACCGTGCCGGTCCCGACCGGGCCGAAGTGCCGAATAGTAGTCGAGAGCGGGGCCAAAAATGGACGCGCTTGTTCGAGATCGGCCGGCTCGGCTCCAATTAGCAGGGTGAGCTTTCCGCTCGCCGCCGCGTCCGGCAATCCCGTCACCGGAGAATCGATATAGATGAGGCCGCGCCCGCGAAGCGCGGCTGCGAGATCAAGCGCGTGATCGTATGAAACGGTCGAGCATTCGATCGCGAACGTTCCGGCTTTGGCGGCTGACGCCGCGCCATCCTTGCCCATCCACACCGCGCGCGAGGCCTCGTCGTCGGCCACCATGGTCACGATGGCATCGGCGCCGTTGGCAGCCCCTGCGGGAGATGCAGCCCATCGTGCTCCCCGCGCGAGCAGATCTTCCGCTTTCGCCTTGCTCCGATTCCATACGGCCACGTCAAAACCCGCATCGAGATAGCGGCCGGCCATGCCATGACCCATGCGGCCGAGGCCGATGAAGGCGACGGTCGTCATGCGTCAGTCCACATCCTCGACCGCGCCAGGCGTGGTGCCGAATGCGCGCTGCGCCAACGTCGCGGCCATGAATTCGTCGAGGTCGCCATCGAGCACACCGGAGGTGTCCGAGGTCTGCACGCCGGTTCGAAGATCTTTGACCATCTGATACGGCTGCAGCACATACGAGCGGATTTGATGACCCCAGCCGATGTCAGTCTTGGCCGCCTGATCGGCGGCAGCCTGCTCCTCGCGCTTTTTCAATTCAATTTCATACAACCGCGCCCGTAACATATCCCACGCCTGCGCCCGGTTCTTGTGCTGCGAACGTCCGGCCTGGCAAACCACGGCGACTCCGGTCGGAACGTGCGTCAGCCTTACCGCTGATTCAGTCTTGTTGACGTGTTGGCCGCCGGCGCCGCCCGAGCGCATCGTATCGGTCCGCACGTCGGATTCCTTGATGTCGATTTTGATGCTGTCGTCGACCACCGGAAACACGGCGACGCTGGAGAAGGATGTGTGCCGGCGTGCGTTGGAATCGAACGGTGAAATCCGCACCAGCCGATGCACGCCGCCTTCGGTTTTGAGCCAACCATAGGCGTTGTGACCGCTGATCTGGATGGTAGCTGATTTAATGCCGGCCTCTTCGCCTTGCGTCTCTTCGAGATATTCGATCTTGAAGCCATGCTTCTCGGCCCAGCGGGTATACATCCGCAACAGCATCGCGGCCCAGTCCTGGCTCTCGGTGCCGCCCGCGCCCGCGTGAACCTCAAGATAGGAATCGAAGCGGTCCGCCTCTCCCGACAGCAGAGCTTCCAACTCGCGTCTGGCGACTTCCTTCTTTAAATTCTTGAGCGCGGTCTCGGCCTCCGCCACCACGCCCAAATCGTTCTCGGCCTCGCCGAGCTCGATCATCCCGATATTGTCCTCGAGTTCGCGTGCGACTTTGCCGATCCCACTGAGCGCATCCTCGAGGGAGGTCCGCTCTTGCATCAGCTTCTGCGCCTTCTGCGGATCGTTCCAGAGGTTGGGGTCTTCCGCGAGCTTGTTCAGCTCAGCAAGGCGGGCTGTGGATTTCTCGACGTCAAAGATGCCTCCTCAGCAGCCCGACTGACTGCTTGATCTCTTCAACCAACCGTTCGACTTCGGCGCGCATAGGCTCTCTGATCTGCGGCACATGCCGCCATTTTTTGCTTTTTCATTTTCACGCGTGAGCGAGGGATGTAGCGGCGGGCGCCGCAAAGCGCAATCGGCTAGTAAAGCCCGCCGGTGCCCGGGCGCATGATATAGCCGGCATCAGGCGGTGCCATCAGCGAACGCCCGTCGGCGTCTGCCACCCCGATCACCGAGTAATTATCCGGTGGCGCGGTACCCGGCTTGAAAGCTTCCAGGATGGTCCGGGTGTCACCCGGGCCGGCCCGCATGCCCGTCTTGGCGTCGACGCGGATCAGCTTGATGCCGGCCGGGACCTTGAACGGAATCGCCGGTTTATCGGCAAGCGCGAGCTTAAGGAAGTCGCGGGCGATCGGCGCGGCCAAATGGCCGCCAGTGGCGCCTCTGCCAAGATTGCGCGGCTTGTCATAACCCATATAGATCCCGACCACGATGTCCGGCGAGAAGCCGATGAACCACGCATCCTTCTCGTCATTGGTGGTCCCGGTCTTGCCTGCGATTGGCTTGCCGACTTCCCTGACCACCGTTGCCGTGCCGCCCTGGACCACACCTTCCATCATCGAGGTGATCTGGTAGGCGGTCATCGAATCCAGAACCTGCTCCCGCCGATCGACTAGCTGCGGCTCAGGCTGGTTCTTCCAGCCGCCCGGAGCGTCGCAGCCACGGCACTCGCGCGTGTCATGTTTGAAGATCGTATGCCCGTAGCGATCCTGGATACGATCGATCAAGGTTGGCTTCACCCGGCGACCTCCATTCGCGATCATCGAATAGGCGCTCACCATCCGCATCACCGTGGTCTCGCCGGCGCCGAGCGCATAGGAGAGATAATTTGGCAGTTCGTCGTACACGCCAAAGCGCTTGGCGTATTCGCCGATCAGCGGCATGCCGATATCCTGCGCCAGCCGGACGGTGACCGTGTTGAGCGATAGTCGCAACGCGTTACGCAGCGTCTGGGGCCCGTAATACTTTCCGGACGAATAGTTCTCGGGACGCCAAACGCCGCCGCCCTGGCCCTGATCGATCTCGATCGGCGCGTCGACGACGACGGTCGATGGGGTGTATCCGTTGTCCAGTGCAGAGGAGTAAACGATCGGCTTGAACGATGATCCCGGCTGCCGATAGGCCTGTGTCGCGCGATTGAACTGGCTTTGGTCGAACGAGAATCCACCGACCATCGCCAGCACGCGGCCAGTCCACGGGTCCATGACCACCATCGCGCCGGAAATTTCCGGCAGTTGACGCAGCCGGTACTGTCCTTCGACTGGATTGCCATCCTTGATCAGAGGATCGGCATAGATCACGTCGCCCGGCGACAACACGCGCGACACCGAACTTGGACTCTTGAACCGCGTCGGTCCGGAGGCGGCTTTGGCCCATTTCACCCCGTCGAGCGTAATAATCCCGGTTTGCCGCTCCTTGCTGACAGCGCCGCCAAGCTCCCTGCCCGGCTGAAAACCAATGCGCGCTGACTGGTCGCTGGTCTCCAGCACCACCGCCATCCGCCACGGCGATATATCCGAAAGCGATTTAACATCGGCGAGTTTTACGCCCCAATCGCCGGAGATATCGATCTGCGTAACCGCGCCCCGCCAGCCCTGTTGCTCGTCAAAATTCACCAGACCGGCCGCCATGGTCTTGCGCGCCATCACTTGAATCTTCGGATCCAACGTGGTGCGTACCGACAGACCGCCTTCATAGAGTTTCTTTTCACCGTAACGTTCGAAGATGTCGCGACGGACTTCCTCCGCGAAATACTCACCTGCGAAAATGTGCGCACCGTTTGCGCGATTGGTCACGTTCAGCGGATCCTTGCGGGCCTTCTCCGCGTCAGCCTGTTTGATCCAGCCATTTTCCAGAAGACGGTCGATCACGTAGTTGCGGCGCTCGATCGCCCGGTCATGGTTACGAACGGGATGCAGCGCGGCGGGAGCCTTGGGGAGGGCCGCCAAATAAGACGCCTCCGCTACCGTCAGTTCATTCACGGACTTATCGAAATATACCAGCGATGCCGCCGCCACTCCGTAAGCGCCAAGGCCGAGATAAATTTCATTGAGATAAAGTTCGAGGATCTTGTCCTTTGAGTACGCGCGCTCGATGCGCATCGCCAGCAGCGCTTCCTTGATCTTGCGTGTGAAGGAGACTTCGTTCGTCAGCAGAAAATTCTTTGCCACCTGTTGGGTGATGGTGGACGCGCCCTGCGGCCGGCGGTTGGAACCGTAATTCTGGGCGTAGAGCACGGCCGCGCGCGCCATACCCTGGAAGTCGATGCCGCCATGCTCGTAGAAATTCTTGTCCTCAGCCGCCAGGAACGCGTTGACGACGAGTTTTGGGACCGCCTGGATCGGCAGGTACAGGCGCCGCTCCTTGGAATATTCCCCGAGCAGCGCGCCGTCCGCCGCGTGGACGCGCGTCATGACCGGCGGCTCATAATCCTGAAGCTGAGAATAATCCGGCAGATCCTGGGAAAAATGCCAGATCAGCCCGGCCGTCGCCGCTACGCCCACAAGGAACACAACTGTTCCGGCGGCGAACAGAAAACCGAGGAACCGCACGAGCAATCGCATTATCTACTATCCGTTCCTGCCCGTGCAACGCGATGACCGGCACTCTTCCGGGGTTCTCTGCAAACACGCGACGTGGCGCGCGTCTCTAGGTTGGCTCGCAGCGAGTTTTGATCGATTCCCAAGGCCTCACGTCAATTTTTTATAAAGCTGCCGCTGTGGCCAAACTAGGGCTTCCACCGCAAGCGCCCTCCTCAAATTGGTTAGTTGGCGAGTCCAATCCTTGCCAGGCGTTTGGCCAAAAACGCGTCGATGGCCGATGCCATCGATCCCACGGTCCGGGAGCGCCAGCCTTCAGAGACCAAATGTTCGAGGTCGCCCTTGTTCGAGACGTAGCCTAATTCGACCAGCACCGACGGCACATCTGGAGCCTTCAGCACCCTAAATCCGGCAGATTTCAAAGGACGCTTGTGCATCCGAACGTTGTTCTTCATCTCGCCCAAGAGCAGCCGCGCAAAATGGTTGGAAAATGTACGGGTTTCGCGCTGCGCCAAATCAATGAGAATGTCGGCGACTTCGGTCGGCTCTTCGGTGAGGTTCACGCCTCCGATCGCATCAGCTTTGTTTTCAGCCTCGGCAAGCCGTTCAGCCTCGGCGTCGGAAGCACGGTCGGACAATGTGTAGATCGTGGCACCTTGCGCATCGCCTTCGCCGCGCGGCAACGCATCCGCATGAATCGAGACAAACAGTGCTGCCGATTGATTGCGTGCGATTTTGACACGATCGTCTAGCGGGATGAACGTGTCGTCAGTGCGGGTCATCACCACCCGGTATTTACCGCTTTTCTCAAGCCGTTCCCTTAGTGCCAGACCAAATCCAAGAACCAGATTCTTCTCGCTCTCGGTGCTCGTTTGCGTGCCATTATCGATGCCGCCATGGCCGGGATCGATGACGATAACCGGGCGGGAATCGGTCACAGCCGGAGCTTCGATCGGAGCCGTGGCTTGTGCTGAAGCGACGGCGGCCGCGGCTGTTCCGATGGCTGGCCTTAGCTCCGGCCGACTTTCCGCCCCCAACAACTGCACAAAGGACGTGCGATCCGTTTCTTCAAACTCAAGCACGAGCCGCGCCGGCTGGCCGTAGGCCGCATCGAGCACGGCGGCTTTGGTGATTTTGGCGGGTCCGGTCAGATCGAAAACCAATCGCGAGCCGCCGGGCATGACGAGCCCATATCGGAATGCCTTCACCAGGCCGCGCCCTGCAGTGCCGATGCCCGGCGGAAGCTGGAATGTGACTTGAGGAATATCCAGTACCACCCGGTACGGGTCGGCTAATGTAAATGCGCGAAAACGAACAGCCTTGTCGAGATCGAGAACAAATCGGGTCTGTTTGTTGTCTCCGGCAAGCCGAGCGTCCGACGCGATGGGGAAATTCGAGGCGTTGGCGGGGGTTACCGGTGTGTTCTCGGCCGCACTGAGCGCGGTACCGTGACATAGTAATGCTGCGGCGCACAACAGGGCCGCCATGAACAAAACACGATGAATTGCGCGGCTCGCCAACGAATCCGTCCCTCCGAGGAGCCTCTTACCGCAATAGAACCACAGGGTTAACTGATCCTTAAGGCGATTTTAGCGAATAGTGTGGACCATTGCGACCTGCCGACGCGTCTCTTGCACGCAATCCCCAATCCACGTATGTACAGAGGGCTGACGGCTAAAACTCCCGGTTGTGTCGCGTTCAGCCTCCCGGTGCAGCGTCGGAATCTTGAAGTTCAGAGATTCCAGCGCATTTCCGATCCCTCCGCAGCCAGCGCAGCGCGCGGCTGATAAGGAGCGGCGGTTTCGACCCCGAGCGGCGTCCGGTCCCAAGGTGCTATCTTATCCCAGGGCCGGCTTAAAGAGACGACAGAACCGATTATTCGGCCTTAAGGGCCCGATATGCGAATGGCCGGCGAGCGCTTTCGCGCCGCGCCGGGCCTTCAGCGATAGATAAGGCGGCGCTTTGCCGCCCACGTTTTTAGACGGGCCGACGCTTGATGCGCCAGACTGTGTTGCCGACCAAGGTCCAGCGAAGAATCGCGCCGACGCGGAGTGAAAGCTCTGCACGCCGCGGTGCTCCGCAACGATCCCGATCGGACGGGCGCCCCGGGTTGCGTTTTGGCCTTCCCCTCACCCCCGAATCAGGTGGACCGTCGCGTCACCCGGCAGCGCGACACGCGCTTACCGCTATACGCGCCCGCCGCCGTCAAGAGTTTCAAAATGCCCAACAAAATGTTGATCGATGCCACCCATCCGGAGGAGACCCGGGTCGTTGTGGTCCGCGGCAATCGCGTCGAAGAGTTTGATTTCGAGACCGCCCAACGCAAGCAACTGCGCGGCAATATCTATCTGGCCAAGGTCACTCGCGTAGAGCCATCACTGCAGGCCGCCTTCATCGAATATGGCGGCAACCGCCATGGCTTTCTGGCTTTCAGCGAAATCCATCCCGACTACTATCAGATCCCGGTTGCCGATCGCCAAGCCCTGATCGAGGCGGAGGAACGGGCCCACCGCGAGGCCGAAGAGGAGACCGAGAACCGCTCGAATCGCCGCCGGCCGCGCCATCGCAATTCGCGTCGCCGCGGCAATGGCGAGCGCATCCAGAGCGAGATCGTGGAAAACGCCAGCGGCGAGGCGCCTCAACCTGCCTACCCCGACAACCATGACCATGAACCGCTGCACACCGAACATCACGCGGAAGATCATGATCACGCGCATGAATACCCGCATGAACCCGTTCAGGTGCACGAGCAAGCGGGGGAGCCCTATCCGAGCGAAACACGGGCCGAGCCAACTGAGCCTAATCTAAATACAGCGCAGGAGTTCGGAGCCGAAGCTGGCGATCAGCACGCGCATGATGAAAGTCATGAACACGCGCCTGAGGACCTTGAGCATCACGAAAATGGAGAGCAGGCCGAACACCCGCGAGCCGAATCCGTCGCGTCGGAAGCCATTGAGCCCGCGCCTGCCGGCGATGAAGCTCTCGACGATGAAGACGAGAGCGAGGACGCCGAAGAAGAAGTCGTCGAATCCGTCGGCGGCGATGACGTGCTGGAGGAAGTGCCGGAACGGGCATTCCGTCCGCGCCGCCAATACAAGATTCAGGAAGTCATCAAGCGCCGCCAGGTGATGTTGGTGCAAGTGGTCAAGGAGGAACGCGGTAATAAAGGCGCCGCGCTGACGACGTACCTATCGCTGGCCGGTCGATACGCGGTCCTGATGCCCAACACCGCGCGTGGCGGCGGCATCAGCCGCAAGATTACTTCCGCCCAGGATCGCTCGCGACTGAAGGAAGTTGTGCAGGATCTCGACGTGCCCGAGGGCATGGGAATCATCCTGCGGACCGCGGGCGCTTCCCGCACCAAACCGGAGATCAAGCGTGACTTCGAATATCTGATCCGGATGTGGGAGACAGTCCGCGACATGACGCTCAAGTCGCAGGCGCCGACACTGGTTTACGAGGAAGGCTCCCTGATCAAGCGATCGCTGCGCGACCTCTACAACAAGGAAATCGATGAAATTCTGGTCGCCGGAGAGGCCGGTTATCAGGAAGCCCGCGATTTCATGAAAATGCTGATGCCCTCGAACGTGCGGGCGGTGAAGCAGTATCGGGACGGCCAGCCGCTGTTCTCCCGCATGGGTGTCGAGAGCCAGCTCGATGCGATGTTTTCACCGACGGTGCAGTTACGATCCGGCGGGTACATCGTCATCAATCAAACCGAGGCGCTGGTCTCGATTGACGTCAATTCTGGTCGATCGACGCGCGAACATCACATCGAAGACACCGCGCTGAAGACCAATCTCGAGGCGGCCGAGGAAGTCGCAAGGCAGCTTCGGTTGCGCGACCTCGCCGGCCTCATCGTGATCGACTTCATCGACATGGACGAGAAGCGCAACAACCGGGCGGTTGAACGCAAACTGAGCGATTGCCTGCGGCAGGACCGCGCGCGAATCCAGGTCGGACGCATTTCGCATTTCGGCCTGCTCGAAATGTCCCGCCAGCGAATTCGGGCCAGCGTTCTGGAGAGTTCGACCGAGCCCTGCCCGCAGTGCGGCGGCAGCGGCCATGTCCGATCGGTATCTTCGGTGGCGCTGCAATTGCTGCGCGGGCTCGAGGAGCTGTTGATGAAAGGCGCGACCCACAATCTCGTGGTGCGCACCCGGACCGACGTTGCGCTTTATGTCCTCAACCACAAGCGCGCCCACCTGCGCGATCTCGAAAACAGCTTCAAGGTGACGTTGGCCGTGATCGCGGACCCGACCGTAAGCGGGCAGCAGTCGTTCATTATCGACCGTGGCGAACAGGTGCACACGCTTGAAGCCGCGAAGGCACTGTTGGCGGCCCAGTTGGCTGCGTTACCTGCGCAGGTCGAAGAAGCGGACGAAGAAGAGCCCTTCGACATCGAGGTCGAATCCGAAGTCGAGACTGAGGAGACCGAAGGACTGGCCGAGGAGGCCGCGACAGGCGACGAGAGCGGCGAAGGCGATGGCGGTCCCAGGCGCAAGCGGCGCCGGCGCCGCCGCGGCCGCTCCGGTGAGCCACGCGAAGGCGGACCTCCGCGCGATGAGGCTGAGCCCGTACGTGTTGCCTTTGAAAGCGCTGCCATTCCCGGCGTCATCGCCGAAGAAGGCGAGGCGGAAGACGAGGATTCGGAGGAGCAGCCGGACGCGGTCCGCAGCGACCAGCCGCCAGGCGGCGAGCGACGACCCCGCCGACGCGGACGTCGCGGCGGACGCCGCCGGCGCGGCGCGCTGGAGGATGGTCTTCCCGGATCGATCGCTGACGACCTTGGGCCCGCATCGGCTCCCGAAGTGTCCGGCGCGGTTGCCGATTTCGATGAGAATCCGTCTCGGCGCTCGGTTCCGATCTCCGAGCCGCAATCGGCCGTACCAACCCCCGAGCAACAACCGGCCGATCGCGATTACCAACAGCCGGAGCGCCCTAGCGAACCCGAGTCCGCTCACGAGGCCGAAAGAGCTCGGCGGCGTTCCACCGTGCGTGAGAAGGTGAGCTTCCTAGGTGACAACCAATCTGCGACAGCCCCGGCACCGTCCACCAGCCAGCCATCGGAGCCATCGCCGCCCCCTGCACCGGCCGAGCGATCGCTTTCAGAAACGGCCAGCGAGGCTCAGCCTCGCCGCGCCGGATGGTGGTCGCGGCGCTTCGGCAGCGGCGAATGACACCTGTTGAGAAAAGAAGGATCGCCGGGGAAAACCGGGCGGTTTGTTTTAGCCGGTTGTGATCGCCGTCTCGACATCGGACGGATCGATCTGGGTGTTGAGTTTCTCTTGCAGCTTGGCGTAATCGAGTTCGCCCTCCCACCAGGACACAAATACGGTGGCAATGCCGTTCCCGGTTATGTTGGTGAGCGCGCGAACCTCGCTCATGAACTTGTCCACCGAGAACACGATCGCCATGCCCGGCACCAGGACCGGATTGACGACCGTCAAGGTTGCCGCCAGCGTGATGAAGCCCGCGCCCGTCACCCCGCTTGCGCCTTTCGAGGTCAGCATCGCGACGACCAGGATGGTCAGCTGCTGGCTAAACGTAAGATCGACTCCCAGCGCCTGCGCAATGAATAGGGTCGCAAGCGTCATGTAGATGTTGGTGCCGTCGAGGTTAAATGAGTAGCCGGTGGGGACCACCAGGCCCACTACCGGTTTGGAGCAGCCGAGCCGTTCGAGCTTTTCCATTAACTGCGGCAGCGCGCTCTCCGAAGAACTGGTGCCGAGCACGATCAGCAGTTCGTCTTTGATATACGCGATGAATTTGAAGATGCTGAAGCCGACGAACCGCGCAATCAGCCCGAGCACCACGACTACGAACAGCGCCGCGGTCAGATAGAATACCGCGATCAGGCCGACCAGATTGCCAAGAGCGGCCGGGCCATATTTGCCGATGGTATAGGCCATCGCGCCGAAGGCGCCGAGCGGCGCCGCCTTCATGACGATTGCGATCACGCCGAACACGCCATGGGCGGTGTCGTCGATAATGTCACGCAGGCGGTGGCCGCGTTCGCCCAACGCCATCAACGCGAACCCGAACAGAATCGCAAATAGCAGCACCTGGAGGATGTCGCCCCTAGCCAGGGCGCCAACCACGCTGTCAGGAATAATATTGAGGACGAAATCGACCGATTTCTGCGCTTCCGCCTGCTTGACGTAGGTTGCGACCGCAGCGGCATCGGGTTTCGCGCCAAGGCCCTGACCGACATGTACCAGATTGCCCACGATCAATCCGAGGATCAGCGCAAAGGACGAGACGATCTCGAAGTAAATCAGCGCCTTGACGCCGACGCGTCCGACCTTCCGAGCGTCCTGGATGTGCGCTATGCCGGAGACGACCGTGCAAAAGATAATCGGGGCGATCACCATTTTGATCAGCTTGATGAAGCCGTCGCCAAGCGCCTTGATCCAGTCGTTGGTGGCCAGATTGGGCCAGAGCCAACCGATCACGATCCCCAATACGATCGCGATCAGCACCTGAACATAAAGGATTTTATACCAGGGCTTCGGCGCGCGAACCCGCGCCGCTGTTTCAGCCGCCATCACGTAACTCCCTAATGAGAACCCGCGGATGTCGTCCGTCTCTTGGCGCAGGACGGTCGTCTCAACCCGCAAGCAAGATCGATTGGCTCGCCAGAGTCAATGAGCAGCTTGATGCCTCGGCAATTTTATCCGCGCCGATCGAACATTTGCCTGATTGCCGGCAACCGACCGCCCAGCCTATCCGAGCCACCGCGCGATGCGTGCGACGGCCTCCTGCATCTCCTCTAGCGAACGCGCGTATGAGAAGCGGATGAACTGGTGACCGTGAACCGGATCAAAGTCGATGCCCGGGGTTGCCGCGACGTGCGCCTCTTCCAACATTTGCTTGGCAAACTCGAAACTGTTGGAGGTGAACGCCGAGACGTCGGCATACAGGTAAAACGCGCCGTCGGCCGGCAGGAACTTGTCCAGCCCGGCTCGCGGCAGACCTTCGATCAGCAGGCGGCGGTTTTCCTGATACCCATGCTTAATCGCTTCCATTTCGGGCCGGCCCTCGAACGCAGCCTCGGCGCCAATCTGCGATAGCGTCGGCACCGAAATCGCGAGATTCTGTTGCAGCCGCTCGATCGGCCGGACCAACGGCTCCGGCACGACCATCCATCCAACTCGCCAGCCGGTCATGCAAAAGTATTTCGAGAACGAGTTGATCACCATCGCGTTCGGAGAGAGCTCAACCGCGGTCACCGCGGGAAAAGCATAATCAAGCCCGTGATAGATTTCGTCGGAAATGAACCGAATGCCCGCGCCTTCCGCGACGGCAATCAAACTGGTGAGCGCCTCCCTTGACATCATCGTGCCCGTCGGATTGGCCGGGCTTCCGACCAGCACTCCCTTGAGCGCTTTCTTGCGATGGACAGCCAGCAATGCCTCACCCGTCAGCGCATGACGGTTTTCGCTCGATGTTTCGATCAGGACCGGCTCGCAGCCGAGCGCGGTGAGAATGTGCCGATACGGTGGATACCCCGGCACCGTGACGGCCACCCGATCGCCGGGCTCGAACATCGCCAGAAACGCCAGAATGAACGCGCCTGATGATCCCGTCGTAATCACGATTTGCTCGGCATTTACAGTGCAGCCGTAGCTGTCGCGATAATGCCTGGCGATGCGCTCGCGAAGCGAGGGAATGCCGAGTGCCGAAGTGTAGTCGATCCGGCCGTCGAACAGAGCGCGCTGCGCCGCCGCGATCGCCGCTTTCGGGGCCGTCGCGGAGGGTTGCCCCACTTCCATGTGAATGACGTGATCGCCCGCGGCTTCGATCCGCGCCGCGGCCGCCATGACGTCCATCACCATGAATGGTGGAACGTTACTTCGGCCCGATGCCATCACCAGGCTTCTGGCGCGCTCTCTAAGTGTCGCATCCAACATTGATATCTGCTATTCGCCCGCTGCCCCAGACAAGCCGTATTCGCTGGTTTGTTAGGGCATAGCTCGGATCCGATCTGCCGCCAATCGCCAAAGGTCCCTATTGTTCTACCCTGCGCTCCGAAAAAAAGCCGCGAAACTGACCGCTCTCGCGACGGCGGCATCGCTTGTCATGACGCCAGTTTGCCCGGCGCTGGCTCAGGAGAAGGGCCCGGCGGTAATCCGGGATACCGAGGCCGAGCAACTGCTGCGCGAATATACGCGGCCGATCCTTGCGGCCGCCGGTCTGGCGAAGCAAAACATTCAGGTCGTCATCATCAAGGACAGTACGTTTAACGCTTTTGTCGCCGACGGCCGCAGGATTTTCGTAAACTACGGCGCGATCATGCAGTCCGAAACTCCGAACCAGATCATCGGAGTGCTGGCGCATGAGACCGGGCATTTGGCAGGCGGTCATCTCGCCAAGATGCGCGAGCAAATGTCGCGTGCGCAGACCCAGATGATCATCGCGATGTTACTCGGCGCCGGCGCGATGGTGGCGGGGGCGAGAAGTGGCAACAGCAATAACGGACTGGCCGATGCGGGAGCGGCGGCGGTCGCGGGCCCTCAGGAGATGATCCGCCGCACCCTGATCTCCTATGTGCGCCAGCAGGAGGAAAACGCCGACCGTGCAGGCGTGAAGTTTTTGACGGCGAGCGGCCAATCACCCAAGGGCATGTACGAGACGTTCAAGCGCTTCACAAACGACAGCCTGTTCGCCGCGCATGGAGCCGACCCGTATCTGCAGTCCCATCCAATGCCGGCCGAGCGCGTTGCCGCCCTTGAGGAGTTGGCGCGTTCAAGTCCGTATTGGGACAAGAAGGACGACGCAGCGCTGCAACTTCGCCACGACATGGTGCGGGCCAAGATCTCGGCCTTTATGGAGCGCCCGGACACTGTCTATCGGCGCTACCCTATGTCGAATGAAACTCTGCCGGCGCGCTATGCGCACGCCATCGCGACCTATCTCCACGGCGATCTGCGCTCCGCGCTCGCCCAGATCGATGGGCTGATCCAGCTCCAGCCCAACAACCCTTATTTTTATGAATTGCGTGGCCAGGCACTGTTGGAGGGCGGCAAGCCGGCCGAGGCGATCGCCCCCTTGCGCAAGGCGGTTCAGCTCTCAAACCGCTCCCCGCTCATCGAGATGTTACTTGGGCAGGCACTCGTTGGAACCGATAATAAGGCCTACACGGAAGAAGCGATTTCGATTCTGCGTGCAGCGGTAGCGCGCGAGAGCGAGGCGCCGCTTGGCTACACACAACTCGCGATGGCTTATGGCCGCAAGGGAGACTATGCAGAAGCCGATCTCGCCTCGGCGCAAGCTGCCTTTCTACGAGGCGACAACAAGACCGCGCGCGAACTCGCCTCACGCGCGAAGACGCGTTTCGCCATCGGCACGCCCGGCTGGGTCAAGGCCGACGATATCGTTGCCGCTAAGCCATTGCCCGGTCAGAAAGTCAATTAGAGATCAATTGAGCCGATATCGTTCTAACGTAGCCGGCTTGCAGCCATGAGGATTTTTCCGATGCGTTCATTACGCCTGCTCGTTCCCGCAACGCTGTCACTCGCCTTATGCAGCATGGCACCGACCGTTTCAGCTCAGAGCATCTCCGATAGTCAGCGCGGCGAGATCGAGTCCATTGTCAGGAAATACCTGATCGCTCATCCCGAAGTGCTGGAAGAGGCAATGGGCGAACTCAGCAAGCGCCAGGCTGCCGCCGAAGCCGAAAAACATGCCGCGAGCGTGGACAGCAACGCGGCGACTATTTTTAACTCACCGCGCGGCGTGGTGCTCGGCAACAAGAACGGTGACGTAAATTTCGTCGAATTCTTCGATTACAACTGCGGCTACTGCAAGCGTGCGATGGCCGACATGCTGGATTTGATGAAGAGCGATCCCAAGCTCAAAGTCGTGCTGAAGGAATTTCCCGTTCTGAGCCAGGGTTCGGTCGAAGCCGCGCAGGTCGCGGTCGCGGTGCGCATGCAGGATCCGAGCGGCAAGAAATATCTCGAGTTTCACCAGAAGCTGCTCGGCGGCCGTGGTCCCGCGGATAAAGCGCACGCGATGGCGGCAGCCAAGGAGTCCGGGCTTGATATGGGGCGGATCGAGAAGGATCTGGCCAGTCCGGAAGTGCGCGCAACGATCGAAGAAAATTTCAAACTCGCCGAGGCGATGGGGATGAACGGCACGCCGAGTTACGTGATCGGCAAGCAAGTGGTGATCGGCGCTGTCGGCCTCGATAACCTCAGAGAAAAGATCGGCATCGCCCGCTGCGGCAAGGCAACTTGCTGAGCGCTACACGCTGAAATCATAAATCGGAATCTTGAAATGTCGGCTGTCAGCCGGCCTTTCGTTGCGCAGTTCCGTGGCGGCGTTGTTCATCCTGCATTCAAAAAACAAAGCGATTGGAACCGGGGTTCGCGCGGAACTGGAGGCATCGCCTTTCGTTGTTCGCGCGGGCAATGCTAACACGTGAGGAGACATTCAATGACTAATCGCTTTATGCTGTCGGTAGCGGCCGCCGCGCTGATCGCCGGAGCCGGGTTCGCTAACGCACAGGGAACCGGGGGCCATCAGGGAGCTTCGGGTTCCACTGCTCAACAAAGCGCGCCTTCCTCGGGAGCCGGCGGTTCGGCGACACAGGGCCGTGATGAATCTTCGTCAGGTATGAAGTCCAGCCAATCCGAGCAGAAATCGGGAACGGCTGGTAAGAACGAGCGCGCCGATGAAACGCGTGGCCAGAAGTCGAACACCATGAGTTCGGATAATGACCATGCCAAGGGCGGCAAGGACATGAAGGCCGAAGGCCGTCAGGATAAGAACATGAAGGCCGAAGGCCGTCAGGATAAGAACATGAAGGCGGAAGGCCGCGAAGATCGTGATCACAACAAGAGCGCTGCGGGTCGAGAGGATCGCGACCGCAACAAGAACGCCGAAAGCCGCGAGGGCCGTGACCGCGATCGTAATATGAACGCGGAAAGCCGTGAGGGTCGCGACCGCGACCGCAACATGAGCGCGGAAGGTCGAGAAGGCCGCAACGGCAGCGTTGAGTCAAGGTCTCAAACGACCACCGGACAGGCCGGCGCCGGCGCGAAGCTTTCGACCGAGCAGCGAACCAAGATCACAAGCGTGATCAGGGAACAGCATGTGAAGCCGGTTGAGAACGTCAACTTCTCAATCTCTGTTGGAACTCGTGTTCCACGGAGCGTAAGCTTCCATACGCTTCCGTCAGAGATCGTGACGATCTATCCGGAATGGCGTGGCTATGAGTACTTCCTGGTTCGCGATCAGATCGTAGTGGTTGATCCGCGAACGCTGGAGATCGTGGCTGTACTGGAAGCCTAAGCGCTCAGCCAGGAAGCAACGCATGCGGGGCGGGCAGATTGCCCGCCCCTCTTTTTGCGCGCTGTCCTGATTTCACCGTCATGTCGCAGAATAGAAAATGGCCGCTGGAAAGGTCCAGCGGCCCGCCGGGCTCAAAAATTATTCGGAAGTAAAATGCCGCGCAGCCCCGGTGCCATTACCTTACCCGCACCTTGTCGGATGCTGGGAGTGCTAAATACCTGTTCCCTGACGGAACAAGGCCGGCTGTGGCCAGGCCGACACAACTGCGCTCCCGAGCGGCCGACAATCAGACGGCTCCCAAATATTTCAGAACATGCCGTAATTGACCTCCAAACCGGAGAAGGCCAGGCATAAAGAGACCAACAGTCCAGCTCCACAGAACAGGGCAATCGCCTCAAAATTCTCAACGTCGAATGAGATCGCCGGTATCGCATTCAAAAGAGCTTTTGCAATTGCTGTCATCGCCGCACCCTCGGGTTATTGGACAGCGGCATTGATACAGGCAGTTCGTATCGTCGCGATTTCGCCGCGCAGTGGAAATGGCTTTGATCGCGTTTCAAACGTGTTTCGTGAGTCTGCTGAAAAGGCGAGACCGGCACACGACCCCAATCATGAGGGCTTTCTGCACCAACAGGAGAGCCACGCTTGCTCCAACAATCGCTTGAGTAACAGAAGGCCCGCCACGAGGAGGCGCCTGATTTAAAGCCAGTACAGTTAATTCGAGTGGTTTCCGCAAGTTCTGCGTGGCTTTTTACGAGTTGAATGAGGCGTTTGAGGGCTGGCCAACAGGCGTGAAAGGCTTCCCCTTGGGGCTGTTGTTACCTATAACCCGGCACCTGCTGCCACATAGCGGAGCCTGGATGGCCAAAAGTGTTGCCGAGACGATCTACGTCCTTAACGGCCCGAACCTCAACCTGCTGGGGACCCGCGAGCCCGACACCTATGGCCATGCGACGCTTGCCGACGTTGAGAGGCTTTGCGCCGTCACGGCAGCGCCGTTCGGCCTCGAAGCCGATTGCCGCCAGTCCAACCGCGAAGGCGAGCTGATCGATTTCATCCACGAAGCCCATGCCAAAAAGGCCGTCGGCATCATCATCAACGCGGGGGCTTACTCCCACACTTCCATCGCGCTGCATGACGCTCTCATGGCGGTGAAAATTCCAACCGTCGAAGTGCACATCAGCAATATCCATGCGCGCGAAAACTTCCGCGATCATTCCTTCACTGCTCGCGCTGCCTTTGCGACGCTGAGCGGCTTCGGCATCGATGGCTACCGGCTCGCCATCAATGGCCTTGCCACCAAGATCGGCATGAAGGCGAAGGCCTGAAGGCCGCCTATTCACCCCATTTTAGAAAGCCGCGGACGAGATCATGGCGCGCCAGCCAGACGAGAAGACAGCAAAACCAAAAACCGATGACAACGCGCTCATTCGCGAACTCGCACTGCTGCTCGACGAGACTAATCTGACGGAAATCGAAATCGAGCGCGCAGGATTGCGGGTACGCGTTGCGCGCAGCGTCGGGATGGCCGTGACGATGCCGGCGGGCTATCAATCCGTTGCTTCCGCGACCATCCCCGCGGTGCCCCCGCTCGAGATCACAGAGATCGCGAAACATCCGGGCGTGGTTCCCTCACCCATGGTGGGCACCGCCTATTGGGCTTCCGAGCCCGGCGCCAAGCCGTTCATCGAGGTTGGCAGCAAAGTGTCAATTGGACAAACGCTGCTGATCATCGAAGCGATGAAGACGATGAACCAGATTCCATCGCCGCGCGCGGGCACCGTGACGCAAATTCTCGTCGAGGATGGGCAGCCGGTCGAGTTCGGTGAGCCGCTGGTGATTATTGAATAACATTCGTCAAAGTCAGGCGCTGCGATGTTCGACAAGATCCTGATAGCCAATCGCGGCGAGATCGCGCTCCGAATTTTGCGCGCATGCAAGGAACTCGGCATTGCTACCGTTGCAGTGCATTCCACGGCTGACGCCGACGCAATGCATGTGCGGCTCGCTGATGAGAGCGTCTGCGTCGGACCGCCGCCGTCAAAGGACAGCTATCTGAACGTGCCCGCGTTGCTCGCGGCTTGCGAGATCACCGGCGTTGACGCGGTGCATCCCGGCTACGGATTTCTTTCGGAAAATGCCCGCTTCGCCGAAATCCTCGCCGAGCACAATTTGCATTTCATTGGCCCAAAAGCCGAACACATCCGCCTGATGGGCGACAAGATCGAGGCCAAGAAAACAGCGAAGAAACTCGGCATCCCCGTGGTGCCTGGCTCGGACGGAGCCGTCGGAGCCACTGACGATGCGATGGCGATCGGAAAGGCAATAGGTTTTCCGGTGCTGGTCAAGGCCGCCGCCGGCGGCGGCGGACGCGGGATGAAGGTGGCGCAATCCGCTGACGATCTGATGCTCGCGCTTTCGACCGCCGCCAACGAGGCAAAATCGGCGTTTGGCGATGCCTCGGTCTATCTCGAGAAGTACCTGGAAAAGCCACGTCACATTGAAATTCAGGTGCTCGGCGACGGCCGTGGCGGCGCGATCCACCTAAGCGAGCGCGATTGCTCACTGCAGCGGCGGCACCAGAAGGTCTGGGAGGAAGGCCCCTCGCCTGTGCTGGATGCTGCGGCTCGCAAAGGCATAGGCGCGACCGTTGCCAAGGCGATGCAGACGATGAAATATCTCGGCGTCGGCACGGTGGAATTCCTCTACGAAGATGGCGAGTTCTATTTCATCGAGATGAACACGCGAATTCAGGTAGAGCATCCCGTCACCGAGATGATCACCGATATCGATCTTGTGCTTGAACAGATCCGGATTGCTGCCGGTGGCGACCTGCCGATGACACAAGATGAGGTCATGATCAACGGCCACGCGATCGAATGCCGCGTCAATGCCGAAAATCCAGTCACATTCAGGCCATCGCCCGGCAAGATCCAGCAATACCATCCGCCGGGCGGCCTGGGCGTCAGGATCGATTCCGCCGTGTACCAGGGCTACGTCATTCCGCCCTACTATGACTCGCTGGTGGGCAAGCTGATCGTCCACGGCAAGACCCGGGGGGAGTGCTTGATGCGGCTGCGCCGGGCGTTGGACGAAATGGTTGTCGAGGGAATCGAGACCACGTTGCCGCTGTTCCGGGCGTTGGTGCGTGAACCGGCGATTATCGATGGCGATTACCATATCCACTGGCTTGAGCAGTATCTGAACGGCCAGCCGGGGGTTTGAGTCCACCCAAAGTCGTCGCGCGGGAACCAATCTTCAAATCAGACGTTATGCGCACCTAGTTTCGTTCGGGGCACTGCTTAAAATCCACGGGTTGTGACGCGAGATTGTTGTGACGCCTGACGCCGCGCGCCGGCGTGCGATTGGCCAGATCCTGCTGCTTGCAGCGGGATTTTTGGTGCTGGTCGGGATCAGTGTGTCGTCGGTCCTGCTGGTCGACAAAGCGCGCGAGGACAGCAGCCTGGTACTGCACACCGTCGAGGTTGAAAATCAGATCAACACGCTGCTGCTGGAAATCCGCCGGGCCGAAAGCGCCGCCCGCGGTTACCTGCTCACCTTGCAACCCGAATATCTCACAGATCATGAGACCGCGGTTGCGGCCATCATTCCCGAAGTTCAGAGATTGTCGGACTTGACCGTCGACGATGCATTTCAAGTCGAAAAGATCAAGGCATTGCGGCCAGCGGTGAAAGCCCGGCTTGAGCAGTTCGGTAAAGAGATCAACTTCGTCAAGCAGAACCAACCCGACGGCGCGGTCGCCGTGATGCGTGATGCTGCGGTAGCCCACACCAGCGATACTATTCGTGACGTGGCGCTTGCGATGCGCAGCGAGGAAGAGCGGCTGTTTGCGGCGCGGACGGTTAATGCCGATCGAGCTCAGCAACTGGCGTCGGTGGTGACCATCACGGGCTCAGCGCTCGTGATCGCGCTTGCCGGCATCTCGATCTTCCTTGTGCGGCGTTCGGCTCGCGCTCGCGACGCCGCGGAATCCCTATTGCGTGACAGTAACCTCAATCTGGAGGCGACGGTCGATGAGCGCACCGCCGATCTTCGGGAAGCCAATAATGAGATCCAGCGTTTCGCCTACATCGTCAGCCACGATTTGCGCTCGCCGCTGGTCAACATCATGGGCTTTACAAGCGAGCTTGAGGAATTGCGGCTCGACATTTTCAAGCGGATAGCGGCTCTCAGCGCCGCTGGCTCTGCTGTACCGCCGGCTGTTGCGGCGGATGCGGAGCCGGTTCTCGAGACCAGGGACGAGCAGCTTTCACGCGATTTCTCGGAAGCGCTCGGGTTCATCAAATCTTCGATCGGAAAGATGGATCGGCTGATCACCGCCATTCTCAATCTTACGCGCGAAGGGCGCCGTGAGTTCGAGCCGGTGCGGATCGACACGCGCGAACTGATCGAAGCCGTTGTCACCACGATGGCGCATCAGGCGGCCGAGGCTCAGGCCCAAATTCATGTCGAACCATTGCCGAACATCGTCAGCGATCGCCTCGCGTTGGAACAGATTTTTTCAAACATGCTCGACAATGCGCTGAAATATCTGAAGCCGGGAGTGCCCGGCGAGATCACCATCCGCGGCCGCTCAAAATTGGGTTTTGCCATTTTCGAGATCATTGATAACGGGCGCGGCATTGATCCAAAGGACCACCAGCGGATATTTGATCTTTTCCGCCGCGCCGGCGCTCAGGACAAACCAGGCCAGGGCATCGGACTTGCCCACGTCCGCGCTTTGGTGCGTCGGCTGGGTGGAACCATGTCAGTGCAATCGGAACTCAACAAGGGCACCACCTTCACGATCACCCTGCCTACCGCTTGGGCAGCAAGTAACCGGAACCGAGATACATGACCAAGCCAGTCACCATCATCATGATCGAGGACGATGAAGGACACGCCCGTTTGATCGAGCGAAATATCCGCAGATCCGGCGTCAACAACGAGATCGTGCCTTTCAGCAGCGGTACTGCCGCGGTAAATTACCTGTTTGGCAGCGACGACTCCGGAATGGATCACAAGGGCGAGGCTCTGCTGATTTTGCTTGACTTGAATTTGCCCGATATGAGCGGCATCGATATTTTGCGACGGGTAAAGGAAAGCCGGTATCTCAAATGTGCGCCGGTCGTGGTGCTCACCACCGCGGATGACTCGCACGAAATCAAGCGCTGCTATGAACTCGGCTGCAACGTCTACATCACAAAACCGGTGAATTACGAAAGCTTTGCCAACGCCATTCGCCAGCTCGGCCTGTTCTTTTCGGTAATTCAGGTTCCGTCGGCCCCCCGATGAACGCCATCCCCACGTTGCTGTATGTCGACGACGACGAGACGCTTGGCAGGCTGGTCGAGCGCGCGCTGACACGGCTCGGCTTCCATGTTGTTCATGCCGCAAGCGGCGAGGTCGGACTGGGTCGCATCCGCCAGGGAGGCATCGACGTCGTTGCACTTGATCAATACATGCCGGGCCTCGACGGGCTGGAGACCCTCAAGCAGATCATGGCAATCCCGGATGCGCCGCCGGTGGTATTCGTCACGGCGGCACAGGACTCCAGCATTGCCGTGACCGCGTTGAAGGCCGGCGCCGCCGATTACCTGGTTAAGGACGTGCAGGGTGAATTTATTCCCCTGCTGCAGGTGGCTGTCGACGGCGCGCTAAGGCAGGCACAAATTCGAAAAGCTCACGATGATGCGCTGGCCGAGGTGCATGCCTCGCGCGACCGTTATGCCGCTCTGGCGGCCGAACGTGAAGTGCTACTGCGGGAAGTCAATCATCGCGTCGGCAACAGTTTGCAGATCATTGCGTCGCTCCTGCATCTGCAAGCCAATTCGACCACGCAGGAAGACGTCAAGGCGGCGCTCACGAATGCGATGGGCCGGGTTGCCGCCGTGGCGCAGGTCCACCGGCGGCTTTACACGACGCATGACCTGAAAAGCGTGCTGCTGAATCAGTATCTCGACGCGTTGCTGGAGGATCTCCGCAGGTCTGCGGAGGGCGAGCGGATGTCGCGCCTGACAGTGAAGGCCGAGCCGGTCGAGATCGATCCCGACCGCGCCGTCGCGATTGGCATCATCGTCAACGAACTTGTGATGAACGCCGTTAAATACGCCTATCCAGACGGCGCCGGTCCGATACACGTCGATCTCCATGCCGAGGACGAAGACCTGGTGCTGTCGATTACCGATGATGGCGTAGGCGTCAACGTCAAGGTCGACCCACGATCCACCGGCATGGGACAACGCATCGTCACGGCGATGGCCTCGAAGCTCGGCGCAAGTGTCGAGCGCGATCCTTCCCACCCGGGTACCCGGATCGTGCTCCGGTTTCTTCGCAAGCCAGAGGCGAAGCCGGTATGTGCGGCGGCGAGCTAGCCGCAACCTCGGCCATCCTGCTATCCTGACCCGTATGGCCTCGCGCGACTCCGCCTCTTCCGAAATTACGCCTGAAGTGCTGCTGCGCGCCTATGCGTGCGGCATTTTTCCAATGGCTGAGAGTGCCGACGATCCGACGCTTTTCTGGGTCGAACCGGAAAGTCGCGGCGTCATACCGCTCGATGGTTTTCGCGTCTCGTCACGTCTGGCGCGCACCGTGCGCTCAGATGTTTTTGCCGTTACCGTGGATAGCGCTTTCAAGGCAGTTATTGCGGGCTGCGCCGCCCCACAGCCAGGCCGACACGACACGTGGATCAACAAGCGTATTCGCGATCTCTATGTTGGGCTGCATGAACTCGGACACGCTCACAGCGTCGAGGTCTGGCAGAACGACGATCTCGTCGGCGGCCTCTACGGCGTCAGCCTCGGACGTGCGTTTTTCGGCGAGAGCATGTTCCATCAGATCCGCGACGCGTCCAAGGTGGCGCTGGTGCATCTGGTGGCCAGGTTGATCGCGGGCGGTTTCGAACTGCTGGATACCCAGTACGTGACCGAGCATTTGCGCAGCTTCGGCGCGGTCGAGATTTCTCGCCGGCGCTATACCGCGCTGCTCGATAGAGCGATCAAGGGACACGCTGATTTTGGGCGGCTGGCGATTGATCGGCCGATCAGCGGCGCGCAGGCGCTGCAGATCATTGCGGGACGTCGCTAGCCGCCGCCAAGTTCGCCGTCTTAGCGGAATATCCCGAACAGGCCACCTGATTGCTGCGGTGGTGGCTGCGGCTGAGGCGGCGGCGGCTGCTGGATCTGCTGCTGCGCTATCGGCGGCGGGCGGGGAGCCTGCTTAGGCTGCGCGCGCTTCTGCGCGGATGGAGGCGGTGATGGTTTCACCGGCTCCGGCGCGGCGCTGACGATGGTGGTATCAGGAACTTTGCAGTCGCTCAGCCAGATATCATAAATGGGGTGTTCGACCCCGTGCAGGCCGGGACTCGCCGCAAACATCCAGCCCGAAAATATCCGCTTCACCTCACCCTGCAACGTGATCTCATCGACCTCGACGAAGGCATCGGTGTTCGCGGCTTCGGTAGCCGGGCGGGTGTAGCACGCATCAGTCTTGACCCGCAGCGCGCCGAATTGAACGGTTTCGCCTATATCCTCGTCAAACGTGATGATGCGGCCGGTGATCTTGTCCAGGCCCGAAAAGGTTGCCTTTTTGTTGACGATCTTCTGGGCCGGCGGCTCTGTCACGACTTCGTCGCCCGGCTGCAGCGTGGCCGGCGCCTGCGGCACGGTCTTGGCCTGGCGCCCTCCAGGCGGATTGGCGTTCGGCGGCGCTGCCCCCTGATCGACTTGCGGAGGATTGACGGCGATACCCGGTGCGACATTTTGCGGAACAACGGTCGTGCCCGGCGGCGGCGCCAGAGGTTGCGACTGCACCGAACCCGGAGGCGGCACGCCCTGGCCCGGCAGCGGCCGGTTCGGGGTTGGCAGTAAGCGGCCGCGCGGCAGCTCCGGTACTTCCTCGTCGTCATCGGGCTGCTGGTTACCACGAACGATATTGCCCGGCGGACGGAGCGGCGGGTCGGAAAAGATATTGCCGATCTGCGCGCGCGCGGGCGGCGCAAGCGAGATCGCTGTAGCAGCCAGCATGGCCGCAAAACCGGTCAGGGCAATCGTTCGAAGCATTTAGCCGCTTTAAAAACGGGCGAATCGGGCTCGTGACATTGTAAAGCGTCTGCGCCGCTCGCGGAGTCTTCGGTTAACACGCCGAATACGGCGGGGAAAGGGCGGGTCTCACCCTCCCCACCCCACTGGTCAGCCCGTGCGCCAAATGAAATAGTCGTTCATCAAAGTTCGCGCGCGTTCCGCTAATCCCAGGAAACTCCGGGAAACGGGACCTGGAGGAAACGGAGCTTATGGCGGATCGAATTCGTCTGGATGGCAAGGTGGCCATCGTGACCGGTGCCGCCGGCGTGATTGGAACTGCGACCATTCGGCTTTTGGCCGAGCGCGGCGCGCGAATCGTTGCCGTCGACAGACGGGAGCGCGACCTGAAAGCTGCGATCGCGGAATTGCCGGCCACCGCGCAGGCAGTTGCCATCACTGCCGACGTCACACGCGAGGACGAAGTGGCGGACTACGTGCGCGCCGCCGTCGATAAGTTCAGCACGGTCGACATTTTCTACAACAATGCCGGGATCGAGGGTGAAATCGCGCCAATCACGAAATATCCGCTGGAGACGTTCCGCAGGGTTATCGACGTCAATGTGGTCGGCGTGTTCCTGGGCTTGAAACACGTGCTGCCGATAATGCTCAAGCAAAACCGAGGAAGCATCATCAACACCGCCTCCATCGCAGGTCTTATCGGCTCACCCGACATCGCGGTCTACAGCGCAAGCAAGCACGCCGTGATAGGGCTCACCAAGAGCGCCGCACTGGAATGTTCGGCGAGCAGTGTCCGCGTGAACTGCGTCTGTCCCGGCCTCATCGAAAGCCGGATGCTGAGCGCGATCATCGAGGGCCGCAATCCCGGCAACGCGCCTGTCCCGACTGAGAAACTCGCCGAGCGAATTCCAGCGCGAAGGCTCGGACACGCCTCCGAAGTTGCATCGATCGTGGCGTTCCTCGCATCCGACGACGCGAGCTATGTCTCCGGCTCCGCCTACACTGTAGATGGTGGACGCGTCGCAAGCTGAACACTCGCCGAAAAGATCAACAACCAAGCCACGGGTCTCAAATCATGCCGGTCACCCTCGATCCCGATGCCGCAGCCGTGTTCAAGGCTTTTCAGGAGGCCGGACGCCCTCCATACGAGACGGTGTCACCGGCCGAGGCGCGCGAGCTTTATCTAAAAGGCCGCCTCGTTACCAATCCCGACCCGCCGGAAATGAAATCGGTGGAAGCGCTCGCAATCCCCGCTCCGCACGGTTCGATCGCGGCGCGCATCTACACGCCCAACGTGGTCAGGAGAGCCAACGGGCTCGCGCCGTGCCTGGTATTTTTTCATGGCGGCGGCTGGGTCATCGGCGACCTCGATTCCCACGATGTCGTATGTCGGAAGCTCGCGCAGGAAGGCCAGCTCATTGTTGTTTCCATTGATTATCGGCTGGCGCCGGAGCACAAATTTCCGGCCGCCGTCGACGACGCCATCGCGGCAACCAGATGGATTGCGGACAATGCCGGCTCACTCGGCGTCGATGCGGCCCGCCTGACGGTCGGCGGCGACAGCGCCGGCGGCAACCTTGCCGCCGTGGTTGCCATCGCAGCGCGCGAAGGCGAAGGCCCCGCCATTGCGGGTCAGGTGCTGATTTATCCAGCGATCGATTTCGCGCTGACACATCCCTCGCATAGCGAGCCGGAGACCAGCATCTTGCTGACCCATTCGGTGATCCGCTGGTTCCGTGACCACTATCTCAATAGCGCGGCCGACATTCACGACTGGCGCGCATCGCCCGCCCGCGTGAAGAGCTTGAGCGGCTTGCCGCCGGCCTATGTGCTGACCGCTGGGGCCGATCCGCTGCGCGACGAAGGCGACGAATATGCGCACCGGCTCAGCGAATCCGGCGTGCCCGTGACGCACCGCACCTTCCCGGGTCAATTCCATGGTTTCTTTACGATGGGAAAATTGCTGCAACAGGCCAATATCGCGGCCAGCGAAATAGGGGTGTGGCTGAAGGCGCTGAACTGATTGCGCTTGCGTTGATGAGATAACGGCCAATCCGGGTTACTCTCGTAGCTGACGAATCGAGGAGCGCTCACCCTCGGATGAACGGACACGCCGGATCATCCACATTTCCCATCACCAACTGATCGCGGCGAATTACCCCGAGAAAGACGACGCAATTGGAAGCATCGGCCTCCGTTGAAATTGCCAAGCAAACGCTGCTCTCGTGCGGTCTTATCCTTGCGATCGGCACGGTCGCGGGGCTGTTGGCCCAGAAGATTCGGGTGCCTGATGTGGCGGTTTTTCTGATCGTCGGCATCGCGATGGGCCCGCAAGCACTGGGGCTCGTGGATATCAAGGCTGACTCCGCCCTCAATCAGGTGATCCTGCTGTTCGGCGCCAGCTATATCTTGTTCGACGGCGGCGCCTCCTTGCGCTTCAACGTGCTGAAGCAAGTCTGGATCACCATTGTCGTCATCGCCACGGTCGGCGTTCTCATCACCGCTGCTATAACCGGGCTAGCCGCCCACCTCATTTTGGGCGAGCCATTGCTCGTGGCACTGTTGCTTGGAGCCACGCTGGCTTCGACCGATCCCGCGACACTGGTGCCCATTTTTCGGCAGGTGAAAATTCGTGACCGCGTGGCGCAGACCGTGATGAGCGAGTCCGCCTTTAACGATGCCATGGGCGCGATCGTCACTTTCGGGGTGCTGGCGGTGGCCATGGGAACCGGCGAGTTCTCTTGGATGCATTCAGGCTTCGAACTGCTCAAGCAATCCGCGATCGGTATCGTCGCAGGCGTCCTGCTTGGATACCTGGCGGCGCTATTGATCGCCCATGAACGGTTGGCATTCCTTGCGGAATACGCGCCCGTTGTGACGCTGGTCGCCGTTATCGGGGCCTATTTCGCCGCGGATGGTTTGCAGGCCAGCGGCTTCATGGCGGTTTTCGTGTTCGGGATTGTGCTCGGAAACAAAGAGTCGTTCGGATTCAATATGGAGCCGGGGGAGGCACGAAAACTCGACGAATACGTACTCACCACCGCTTTCATTATGCGGTTGTTCATCTTTATGCTGCTCGGCGCGCAGGTCGATTTCGCACTGATGAGCAGATACTGGCTCGGCGGGATTGCCGTCGTTACCGTGCTGATGCTCGTGGCACGCCCGGCAACAGTGTTCCTATGCGCGTTGCCGGATCGGCGGGCGCGCTGGAGTTTCGCCGAGATGCTGTTCATGTGCTGGACGCGCGAGACCGGTGTTATTCCGGCCGCGTTAGCCGGCCTGCTGCTCGGGATGAAAGCGCCTGGCGCGCAGATGATCGCGTCCATTACCTTCATTGCCATTTTGATGACGATCCTGATCCAGGC
>NZ_DATEPI010000325.1:0-5011 GCF_035273305.1 Bradyrhizobium sp.
GTCCAGGAGGCGCTGCACGGATTTCTGACGCCCGATTGCGGCGTTCGCGTCGGCTATAAGATTGGCTGCACCAGCCCGGTTATGCAGCAATATCTCGCAATCCCGCATCCTTGTTATGGCGGAGTGTTCGCCAAAGGCGTCTACGCCTCTGGCGTGTCGCTCGCATCTGGTGATTTCGTCCGCGTCGGCGTCGAATGCGAAATTGCTGTCCGGCTCGGGCGCGACCTCGCGCCCTCCCAAGCGCCGTTCACGGCGGACACCATCGGTCATGCTGTCGAGACTTATCTGCCGGCGATCGAGATCGTCGATGATCGATATCAGGAGTGGCAGAGCCTTGGCTTGCCGACCTTGGTCGCGGACGATTTTTTTGCCGCCGGTTGCGTGCTTGGCAAGCCGGTAGCGCGATCGGCTGCCCCCGACCTGCTTGCGATAGTCGGCCGCGCGCTGATCAGCGGCGTCGAGGCCGGGCAGGGCACCGGGGCCGACGTGCTTGGCCATCCCCTCAATGCACTCGCCTGGCTCGCCAATCGTCTTGCCGCGAGCGGCAAGCATCTCGGTGCCGGCGAGATCGTGCTGACCGGCAGCCTGGTCAAAACCGTATGGCTCAGGCCCGGCGACACGGTGACCATGGACTTGCAGGGGCTGGGCAGCGTCAGCGCGGCGTTCGCCTGAGTTGTTTTTCGTGACTGCCCGCGCGGCTTGATCGCGGATAGGGCTTCACAGACATCAGCGCGGCATACACGATTGCTCGCATGCACTGGCTTTGATCACGTCGACGATCAGGTCGCGCCTTTGAGTTTGCACGAGGTGTTGCAGGTGACCACGCTTCCGTTCAGGCAGTTTTTACAGACGTCCAGGCACTGCTTGAGTTGCTTGGGATCGTAGTTGTTATAGCGCTGCGAAATGCACACACGTTGTTGCTCGTTGTATGCCGGCTGCTCTTCGGAGCAGGCTGTGAGGCCCACTGCAAAGCATGCCAATAGCAACAACCCCGACAACTGCATGGTCCCACCCCCGGCTATCGTCATACTTTTCCGTCAATCAGCTCACGTCAACTGAACTCGCACGCTCCTCCTGAACGATCCCCGGCTCACGGGTATGATGTTCCGATACTGGAACAAGGGAAGGCGCGTTCGTATGCGAATGGTTTTGCCCGCCGCACGATCCTCATCCTGACGGCGGCCTTTTCGCCGCGTGTCGAAGGATGAGGCCAGCATCGGTTCTCATGTTCGAGACGGGGCGCAAGCGCGCCTCCTCGCCATGAGGGCCAAGGGGTCGTCCTCAGGAGGATCGAGCGGAGAAGGGGGCGCTCAAAGCAGAGCCTCTCAGCCGAATGAACCATTTGCAACCTCGGCTCGTTAACGTGAATGGACCGCAAGCAACTCGTCAGCGGCGTTCTGGCCAAGGCAAGAAAATACCGGAGTTTCACGCGCTGGATAAGCGATGGGGAAACGGCGCAGCGCATAGCCGCGCTTTCCGAAAAGCTGCAACGGCGCGCCAGTGTTTTGGCAAAACCCACCGAGAACAGGATCCGAAGGCGCGCGCGAGAAATCTGGGAAGAGAACGGCCGACCGTCTGGTAGGGATGAAGAGTTCTGGTTCCAGGCGGAGCGGGAGTTTCACGACGCTGAGACGCTCGCTGAAAAGGCGGACAGCGGGTCCAAGCCAAGTGAGCCAGGTGACGATTTGGCTTAGCGCGCCCGTGTATGTCACGGTGCGCATTACTAAATCCGCAAAGCCTCCAAAAACACCGCAGCCTCCGGCAGGGAGCTACCGGAGGCCGCGTATTACATCGCATCGCGCCTAGGTTCACGATGGGATGTGGGAGCTCTGTCAAACGTTCAGCGCTTCGGCGGATGCCTCTTGCTCACCCTTCTTCTGAAAAGGGACGGAAAAGTCATTGCTAGAATGGCAGCAGCACGTCCATGACCTGCTGCCCGTAGCGGGGCTGCTGCACGTCGGTAATCTGGCCGCGGCCACCATAGGCGATGCGCGCCTGTGCGATCTTGCTGGAGTCGATGGTGTTGTCACTCTGGATGTCCTCAGGCCGCACAATGCCCGCAACGATCAATTCGCGAATTTCATAATTGACCCGGATTTCCTGCTTGCCCTCGACCACCAGATTGCCGTTCGGCAGCACTTGCGTGACGACGGCGGCGACGTTGGTCTGCAGCGCTTCCTGGCGGTTGACCGAACCCTTGCCATCGCTCGAGGCCGTCGAGTCCGCGGTCAGCAGCCGGCCGGGAAGCACCTTCTGCGCCTGCGCGCCGAGTGTTTTGGAGCCGACGAAATCCGTAATTCCGGAATCCTCCTTGCTGGTGCGGCTGCGCTGCGTCTCGTTGGCGATGTTGGCCTTGTCGGTGATGTTCACGGTAACGGTGAGCAGGTCGCCCACACGGGCGGCGCGCTGATCCTTGAAGAAGGCCCGACTGCCGTTTCGCCATAGCGAGTTGGCGTTGTAGGACACTGTCTCAGGTTTGGGCATCGGCATCTGCACCGGCTTGTAGCCAGGCTGTGCGGTCGGGTTTTCGATCGCCGCCAGTTTCGGCTGTTCGCCGATCTGCGACAGCCGGTCTATTGACGAGCATCCGCTCGCGACGCTGAGGATGAGCAGCGAGGCGCTGATAAGAAGGATGCGGTTAGCGATGATTGACATGAACAGTTACTCGGTTTTGAGAGCGGCTGACGAATTGTTGGTTGCAGCGAGCGCGACCGGGGCAGCCGTTTGGTCTCGTTCTGGCAAGGATGTGGCTTCGGCCACGGCAGCAGGGCGGGGCGTTGCGACCGATATCGCGACCTGGCCGCGACCGATAACGGTGCCCGTCACGGTTCGCTTCGATTGCAGGTTGAGCACGCTCACGACGTCGCCTTCGGTCCCACTGTCGAGCGCCTTGCCGCGGATGGTGAGGTACAGGCCCGTGGCTTCGTAGATCAAGGTGACGGTCTGGTCACGCTGCACCAGATCGGGCTTGACGAGATCGGCAATCTTCAACGGCTGCCCTGCGCGGAGCTGCCGTCGCACCTGCATCCCGATTGCACGGTCGCGGGTTGCGGTGTCGCCGCCAAGTTCAGCCTTGGGGCGTCGCTCGACCACGAGGTCGGATAATTTTATCAACTCGTTGCGCTCGACATTGCGCGCCAGTACGGCGGCCTCGACGGTTTCAATGGCGGTGCCGGTGAATCGTAGCCGCATCGGTGTGCCGACGCGCTCGTTTGCGATCTCGAAGGTCACGTCGAAGCGTCCGTGGCGCGGGTCGTAGCGCACCGATATCGGTTCCATCGCACCCGTGTTGGAAACCTCCAGCCTCACATCCTGCAGGTCGCGGTCAAACGTCAGGCTGAGGTTCGCGGCATCGCCCAGTCCACCGCGGTGTTCCAGGGCGCGGGCGACCTGCATTTCTATGTCCTTGGCCTCTAGCGTGCGGGCCAGCCGAGTGACCGAAATTTCCCGCAGGTCCCCCGCATCGACCCCGATCACCTGGTGCGCCCGCAACACGGACAGCACCTGCTCCGTGGGAAGGTTACCGGTGGTGCCGAGATCGGGCGCACGATAAATCGCGATCTGCCCCGCCGTACCGGCGTTTTCGATCAAATCGCCAATCCGCACCAGTTCGCCCGAGACCGTGACGTTGGCGCGAAGCACGGGCCGGGCGATTGTGTCTCCGCTGCTTTGAGCGAAGCCTGCGGTAGTTTGAATGGCGAGCAGGGTGGTCGCGAGGATGAGAGAGCGCATGTTCATCATCAGCTCCCCTTATCGGAACAGCGCGGCAGTGGACTGCAACATCTGGTCGGCTGCGCTGATCACCTTGGCATTCATTTCATAAGCGCGCTGGGCCGCGATGAGATCGGAAATCTCGGACACGACCTCGACATTGGCCTGCTCGAGGTTGCTCTGCTGCATGTCGCCAAAGCCGTCGGTGTTGGCGATGCCATCCTGCGGAGCGCCGGATGCCGGTGTTTCCGTGAACAGATTGTCGCCGATCGGCTGCAAGCCTGCCTTGTTGATGAATCGCGTCAGGCCGATCTGTCCGATGTTGCTCGGTGTGGAGGATCCCGGCAGCACCACCGTGACCTGCCCCTGAGCGTTGATGGTAATTCCGGTGGAATTCTGCGGGATCGTGATCGTCGGTTGCACCGGATTGCCTTGGGCGTTCACAATCCGGCCCTGCGCGTCCATCTGGAATGAGCCGTCGCGCGTATACGTGAAGGTGCCGTCCGGCATCTGGATCTTGAAGAAGCCTTCGCCGCGGATCGCGATATCGAGATCGTTCCCCGTCATCGAGAGCGTTCCCTGAGTCATCAACCGCGGCGTGCCGACTGTCTTGACGCCGCCACCTATATCGACGCCCACCGGCAGGATCGTGCCCTGGTCGGACGCCTGCGCGCCCACCCGGCGCACATGGTCATAGATCAGGTCCTGAAAGGCGGCGCGCTGCTTTTTGAATCCGGTCGTGCGCAAGTTGGCGATGTTGTTGGAGATCACCTGAACGTTCAGTTCCTGGGCCGCCATCCCGGTCGCTGCGGTGTAGAGAGCGCGCATGGTTTAATCCCCTAAGAATTACGGACGGGCTCATTCAAATGAATGAGCGCTACGCAGGAACGTCGGCAAGTTTCTCGATCGCGGATTTGTGCAGATCGCTCTGCTGCTGCAGCAGCGTCGCTATTTGCGTGTAGGTGCGCGTCACCTCGATCATGCGGCTCATTTCCGTGACCGAGTTGACGTTGGATTTTTCGATGAAGCCCTGCCGGATCTTGGAGGCGGTATCTGGCTGGGGCGCGGCGGTGCCTGCCGAATACAGGTTCGAGCCATCCTTCAGAAGTTTTTGCGCGTCGCCGAAACTGACCACCCGCAACTTGCCGCGGACTGAATCAATCCGATTGAGGCCTTCGAGAACGGTGATGTTGCCGTCGGCGGCAATGCTGATGTCATGGTCTGTCGGCTGGAATACGATCGGGCCGCTGGTGCCGATCACGGGGTCGCCGGCTGCGGTCACGAGCTGGCCCTGATTGTT
>NZ_DATEPI010000326.1:0-7848 GCF_035273305.1 Bradyrhizobium sp.
GTCGGAATCCACGCGGAACGACTTGATCCGGGCAAACAGGCCATTGGCAAATTCCGGCGCGGGCAGCACGTTTCCGGTCAGCGCCGCATAAAGGTCGGGATCGGGCACATCCATCAGATACTCAAGGTCACCCAATTCCTCGTCCGACAGGTTTGCGATTTCGGCGTCGGCAAAACGGCCGAGAATGAGATCCATCTCGCGGATGCCGCGATGCCAGCAGCGAAACAACAGGCGCTTTCGGCGGTCGTCCAGCCCTTGGCTTGATCGTGTCGATCCTGTCATTTCTCGTTCCAATTCAAACGCCAAAAGCCCGGACGTGCCGGGCGGGGCTGATATAGCCTCGTTATCGGCAAATGTCAGTAGCTGCCCGGCGGGCAAATTCGCAATCCAGATCCGCCGATGTTGATAAAAGCGCTGCAGCCAATTCAACCACATCTGCGCGATCTCGCTCCGCCATGCTTCTTGGTCCCACGCGAGCGAACCTCGTTTTTTGTGCCTCCTTTCTAGAGGTGAGCGAAGCTCGCTCTTCCTTCGCTCCCCCGTTTGTAGCCGCAAGCGGGGCGAGGGTTGCTCTTTCTTATCCCCCCTTCTTTTATGGGTCGAGACGAGCAAGGCTCGCTCTGGGGTGGCGCGAAGCGCCGGGTGGGGTTGGGTCATACACACGAACAGCACCCCACCCTGCACATCGTTCGCTCCGCTCACGATCTGCTTTCCCTCCCCACCACAAGTGGCAGGGATGAACACCGCCGATGCGGTGGTACTGCATGCAATGATATCGGGACAGTTCACACAGACACACCTCCGCGATCTCGCCGCGCGTGTCGCCCGAGTTTTGCAAGTCATTGAGCCTTCTGAACATCAGAGGGCGTGGGGAACGCCGGGTGCTCGATGCACCCGCAGCCTCGCATGCAAAATAGAAAAGCATACGAGCGTAGTCACCGCGAGGTTCACCGGATTCACCCGGCATTCCCGCACGCAATGGTTTTAACGGTTTCCTTCGTGCTCTTCCCGGTGATCGGGCTTTGTTGTCACCGTCATCGGCGGGACACGTCCCGCCAACTTGACGCCAGCGTCGAGACGTCAGAACCACACGACTTCGCCGTCCGCTTCACGCGCCGTTCGTCAGCGGCACATCAGCATCCATCGCATCCCGTCCCGCGTTCGTGACGATCGCGATCGCCCCTGCATGGTACAAGACGGCGTGGGTTCTAAAGGTGATTTGGCCAAAACGAATATCGAAATGTTTTTGCAAGCGGGACTGGACAGGCCCAAATCAGGTTGATCATCTTGAAGAAATCAGGGTTTACCCAAAATCGTCGTGGTGCGCCGCTGCCGCGCGTTAGCGCTGTGCGGCGTTGCGATCCGGCCAAGACAGCTTCCCAACCAGCCGCTATAACCCGTCCGCAAGAAAATGGAGAGATGCCCATGATCTATGAAATGCGCGTGTATCGCTGTTTGCCGGGGAGACTGCCGGCGCTCCTGAAGCGCTTCGAGGTGACCACGCTGAAATTATGGGAGAAGCATGCCATCAGGCCGGCCGGGTTCTTCACCACGCTGATTGGCGAATCCAATCAGGAGCTGACGTATTTCCTGGCATGGGAGTCGCTCGCCGAACGCGAGAAGAAGTGGAACGCATTCTCGACAGATCCGGACTGGCTTACAGCGCGAGCGAAATCTGAAGAAGACGGACAGATCATCGGCAATATCGCCAGCCAGTTCCTGGTGCCGACCGCATTCTCGACGGTGAAGTAAACCGCACTTCCCGCAAATTCCCCTATCCGAGGGTCCTCACCCGGGTTGATCGGCCTGCGACTGCCCGGCATGCTCCTACGGGAAAAAGGAATAGTGAATTGAACGCAACGACTCCCGCGGCGCCTATTGTCACCGCCGGCTTGGTCAAATTCGGCAATGACTTGCCGATCTCGGTTATTGCCGGCCCGTGCCAGCTCGAGAGTCGCGCGCATGGACTCGAGGTCGCCTCGGCACTGAAGGAAATTGCGGCACGGCTCGGAATCGGACTCGTCTATAAAACCTCTTTCGACAAGGCCAATCGTACCAGCGCAACGGCTGCGCGCGGCATCGGCTTGAACCAGGCTGTGCCGATCTTTGCCGAAATCCGATCGTCGCTGGGCATGCCCGTGCTCACCGACGTTCATGAGGCCGCGCAATGCGCGGAAGTGGCGGAAGCCGTGGACGTGCTGCAGATTCCCGCATTCCTCTGTCGCCAGACCGATCTGTTGATCGCGGCGGCCGTGACCGGCAAGGTTGTCAACGTGAAAAAAGGACAGTTCCTGGCGCCCTGGGATATGGCCAATGTCGTCTCCAAGATTACCGGTGCCGGTAACGCCAATGTGCTGGTCACCGAGCGCGGCGCGTCCTTCGGCTACAACACGCTTGTGTCCGACATGCGCGCGTTGCCAATCCTTGCGCGCACGACCGGCGCGCCCGTGATCTTCGATGCGACCCATTCGGTCCAGCAGCCGGGCGGGAAGGGTACCGCGTCCGGCGGCGAGCGCGAATTCGTTCCGGTGCTGGCGCGCGCCGCCGTCGCCGTCGGAGTGGCCGGCGTGTTCATCGAAACGCATCCTGATCCCGACCGCGCGCCATCGGATGGCCCGAATATGGTGCCGCTGCGCGAATTCGAACCGTTGGTGCGCAGCTTGATGGCGTTCGATGCGCTTGCGAAGAAAATCGGCAACAATCCTGATCCGAATGCGTGCCACCTTTAAGGGGTAAATTAGGAATCTGGAGTGATGTGTTCAGGCCCCGGCCTGACGTTCGCGCTCAGCCGCGCCCGCGATAAGGCGCGACGCTCTGATCGGGAATCCACATTTGCTTCGGCAATTTGCCGGTCTGCCAGAACACGTCAATCGGGATCCCGCCCCGCGGATACCAGTAGCCACCGATGCGCAGCCACTTGGGCTTAATCTCGTTTGCTATCCGTTTGCCGATCATGACCGTGCAATCCTCATGAAAGGCGCCGTGATTGCGGAAGCTCGCGACGTAGAGTTTCAGGGATTTGGACTCCAGCAGCCATTGCCCCGGCACATAGTCGATGACGAGATGCGCGAAATCCGGCTGGCCTGTCACCGGACAGAGCGAGGTGAATTCAGGCGCGGTGAACCGCACCAGGTAATCGGTATCCTTCTGCGGATTGGGCACCCGATCGAGTTTTGCCTCCTCAGGGCGGCGCGGCCATTCCACGGCGCGGCCGAGTTGCAGGCTCGGTGCTGATTTGCGCTTGTTCGGCATCATGATCTCCGCTGTCGCGCGTTATTAGACAATTCGCCGGGTAACGTCACGGGCGCGATGGTCTTTTCGACCCCTGTGCCTTGCTGTAGAAGCAGCGCCGACCCGTCCGCCGCGCATTCGCATGAGGCACTCATGACTGCAATTGTCGACATCATCGGCCGTGAAATTCTAGATAGCCGGGGCAATCCGACTGTCGAGGTCGATGTGGTGCTTGAAAACGGCGCTATGGGGCGGGCGGCGGTGCCATCGGGCGCCTCCACCGGTGCCCATGAGGCCGTCGAGCTGCGCGACGGTGACAAAGCGCGCTATCTCGGTAAGGGCGTGCGGAAAGCCGTCGAGGCAGTGAATGGCGAGATTTTCGAGGCCATCGGGGGCATGGACGCCGAGCAGCAGGTCCAGATCGACAGCACCATGATTGGGCTCGACGGCACGCCCAACAAGAGTCGGCTTGGCGCCAACGCCATTCTCGGCGTCTCGCTCGCGGTCGCGAAGGCCGCCGCTGAGTCCAGCGAGCTGCCGCTCTATCGCTACGTGGGCGGGACCTCCGCGCGGACGCTGCCGGTGCCGATGATGAATATCATCAACGGCGGCGTGCATGCCGACAATCCGATCGATTTCCAGGAATTCATGATTATGCCGGTCGGCGCCGACAGCTTTGCGGAAGCGCTGCGTTGCGGCTCTGAAATCTTTCATACCCTGCGGTCGGAATTGAAAAAGGCCGGCCACAACACCAATGTCGGTGACGAAGGAGGCTTCGCGCCCAACCTGCCGTCAGCGGATGCCGCGCTGGAATTCGTTATGGGTGCGATCGGCAAGGCCGGTTACAAAGCCGGTGGTGATGTGATGTTGGCGCTGGACTGCGCAGCCACGGAGTTTTTTAAGGACGGAAAATACGTCTATGGCGGCGAGAACAAGACACGCTCGCGATCCGAACAGGCGAAATATCTCGCCGATCTCGCCGCACGCTATCCGATCGTCTCGATCGAAGACGGTATGTCCGAAGATGACATGGAGGGCTGGACGGAGTTGACCAATTTGATCGGCCGCAAATGCCAGCTCGTCGGGGATGATTTGTTCGTCACCAACGTCACACGGCTTGCCGATGGCATCAAAAACGGCCGCGCCAATTCCATTCTGGTGAAGGTCAACCAGATCGGCTCGCTGACGGAAACGCTTGATGCCGTCGAGATGGCTTTCAAGGCCGGCTATACCGCCGTGATGTCGCATCGTTCGGGCGAGACGGAAGACTCGACCATCGCCGATCTCGCGGTTGCGACCAATTGCGGGCAGATCAAGACCGGTTCGCTGGCGCGCTCCGACCGCACCGCGAAATACAATCAGCTGCTGCGCATCGAGCAGGAGCTCGGCACCCAGGCAAAATATGCCGGAAAGGCAGCGCTGAAGGCGCTCCGATAGAGTACAATTCATTCCGATAAGAAAATACAGGGAGGGTTCACGATGAGCGCCGACAGCAAAACCGGGCTTCAGCTTCGTTCGCTGATCAAGAAGAGCGGCGATCTCGAGATATCGCTGGTGAACGTGCCGACGCCCGAGCCAGCGGCGGATGAAGTCGTGGTCCGCGTCGAGGCTGCGCCGATCAATCCATCGGACCTCGGCTTGCTGATTGGCGCGGCGGATATGACCACCGCCAAATCGTCAGGCACCAAGGAAGCGCCGGTCATCACGGCAAAAGTCCCGGAAGCCGCGATGAGCGCCATGTCGGGGCGGCTCGACGAATCGATGCCGGTGGGCAACGAGGGCGCCGGCGTTGTGATCAAGACCGGTTCATCCGATGCGGCAAAGGCGCTGATGGGCAGAACCGTCGCTATGATAGGCGGCGCGATGTATTCGCAATATCGCTGCCTCCGGGTCAACGAATGCCTGCCGCTGCCCGCCGGCACCACGGCGGCCGAAGGCGCTTCGTGCTTCGTCAATCCGCTGACCTCGTTGGGCATGACGGAGACGATGCGCCGCGAAGGTCACAAGGCGCTGGTGCACACAGCGGCTGCATCCAATCTTGGACAGATGCTCAATAAGATCTGCATCAAAGACGGCATAGGCCTCGTCAACATCGTCCGTAGTGCGCAGCAGGCCGAGATCCTGCGCAAGATCGGCGCGAAGCATGTAGTCGATTCAACAGCCCCGGCGTTTATGGACGAACTGACCAATGCGTTGGTGGAAACCGGAGCGACGCTGGCGTTCGATGCCATTGGCGGTGGCAAGCTCGCCGGGCAAATTCTCACCGGGATGGAGATCGCCGCCAACAAGGCGGCGAAAGTGTACAGCCGCTACGGATCGAGCGTGCATAAGCAGGTCTATATTTACGGCAGTCTCGACCCCGGGCCGATCATCTTGAATCGGGGGTTCGGAATGGCTTGGGGCCTTGGCGGCTGGCTGTTGTTCCCTTTCCTGCAGAAAATAGGGCCGGCCGAAGGAGCGAAGCTGCGCCAGCGCGTGCTCGACGAACTCAAGACCACTTTCGCCAGTCACTACACGCAGGTGGTGTCTCTGGCAGAGGCGCTCCAGCTCAACCATGTCGCCGTTTACGCCAAGCGCGCGACCGGCGAGAAGTACCTGATCAATCCGAACAAAGGCTGAGGGCTAGCGAACCACTGCCCGCGCCGTCTAGCGCCCGGGGGGCTGCTGCTTTGCCCGGCTAGTCCGGCAAAAGTTTAGGCGTCTGTCGCTTGCAGAACGATCGTGATTGCACAATACATGCACTTGCATCGTTTTCGGGAACGTGGCTAGGTTCGGGCATCAACACATTGGCGCCTAAAAGGAACTCGTATGGCCATGTCCTATAATATCGCCGTCATCGTCGGCAGCCTTCGGAAGGAGAGCTTTACGCTCAAGATCGCCAATGCCCTGACCAAGCTCGCGCCGGATACGCTCAAGCTCAATCCGGTCACGCTGTACGATGTTTCGTTTTTCAATCAGGACCTCGAAGCGACGCCGCCCGCCGACTGGCTAGCGTTCCGAGAGAAGCTGCAGAAATCCGACGCGATATTGTTCGTGACGCCCGAATACAATCGCTCGATCCCGGGCGTATTGAAAAACGCCATCGATGTCGGCTCGAGGCCCCCCGGCAAGAGTTCTTTCCTGGGCAAGCCCATCGGCATCATCAGCAATTCACCAGGACCGCTCGGCGGCGTCAGCGCGGCAAAACACCTGCAAAATATCCTGCCGGGAATTTCCGGTCCCATACTCGGCCAGCCGGAGACTTATCTGAACGGCGTCGGCGATGCCTTTGACGAGAAGGGCAATCTGACCAAAGAGCCGCTCCAGAAGGTGCTGCAGCAATATCTCGTTGCCTTTGCCGCGTTCGTCGACAGACAAAGCAAGATCGCCGCCTGACATATCGGCCGCGCGCCCGGTTTTAGGATTCCGTTAACCGCGCCATCGCATCCTCAATCCATGGTATCGCGCGCGCGCCTCAAATCGCTGCTCACCGGGCTTGCCCTCTACACGATCGCGGCAGCGATGGTTGGCTATTTCGGGGTCAACGCCTACACCGGCAAATACGGGCTTAACGCGCGGCAGGAACTGGATTCCGAAATCGTAGCGCTCACGACCGAACTGGCGCGCCTAAAGCGCGAGCGGGCCGAAAATGAGCAGCGGGTCTCGCTGTTGCGGTCCGACCGCGTCGATCCGGACATGCTGGACGAGCGGGCGCGCTATCAGCTCGATTACGCCAATCCGCACGATCTTGTCCGGCCATTGCCTGCGAACTGACCTCAAAATTTCAAGTTCGTAGAAAATTGATTTCAGAAATGTCGCCCATCGCAGTGCGGGATGGGGAAACTGTCTTGGGATCACGCAATCCTTCCACGACGGTTTGAGTTGGGATAGAGAGGGCTGGTCGTCCTCTTGTCCGGATTAGCCATGGCTGCTGCACCGAAAAAAAGCCTCACCAGAGAAACAGGCAACGGCTCCGACCATTCCATTGAATTCACCCGCGAGCAGGAGCTCAGCGCGCTTCGCGACATGCTCCTGATCCGGCGTTTCGAGGAAAAAGCCGGGCAGCTTTACGGCATGGGAGCGATTGGCGGGTTCTGCCATCTCTATATCGGCCAGGAAGCCATCGTGGTGGGCATGCAGATGGCCCTGAAGAAGGGTGATCAGGTCATAACTGGATACCGCGACCACGGGCACATGCTGGCCTGCGGAATGGATGCCAAGGGCGTGATGGCCGAATTGACCGGACGCCGCGGCGGCTATTCCAAGGGGAAGGGCGGCTCCATGCACATGTTCAGTAAGGAGAAGAACTTCTTCGGCGGCCACGGTATCGTCGGCGCGCAAGTTTCGTTGGGGACGGGGCTCGCCTTTGCCAACCGTTATCGGAGCAATGATTTCGTCAGTCTCGCCTATTTTGGTGATGGCGCGTCCAACCAGGGTCAGGTCTATGAAAGCTTCAATATGGCGGAGCTGTGGAAGCTTCCGGTGATCTACGTCATCGAGAACAACCGTTATGCGATGGGCACCTCGGTGACGCGTTCTTCGGCTCAGACCGATTTTTCCAAGCGCGGCATTTCCTTCAACATTCCGGGCGAGCAGGTCGACGGCATGGACGTGCGCGCGGTCAAGGCGGCCGGGGAC
>NZ_DATEPI010000327.1:0-5230 GCF_035273305.1 Bradyrhizobium sp.
TACGGCGAACTCGCACATTTCCATTTGATTCCACATACGCCGTATTACGGCACTGCGGATGCGACGCCGCTCTGGTTAATAGCGCTTCATGCCGCCTGGCGCGCCTGCGGCGACCGCTCGCTGCTCGAGCGACATTTGCGGACGGCAGAAGCTTGCCTTGCCTGGATCGACAAGTACGGCGATCGCGATGGCGACGGATTCCAGGAATACCAGACGCGATCTCCTGTGGGTTATGAAAACATGGGCTGGAAGGATTCAGGCGACGCTGTGGTGTATCCCGACGGGAGCCTTGTGCATGGACCGAAGGCGCTGTGTGAGCTGCAAGGTTACGTCTATGACGCCTGGCTACGGATGGCCGAGATTTACGATGAACTGGAAGACCCGCGACGGGCGAACGGCCTTCGCAAGAAAGCCGCTTTGCTTTTCAGGCGGTTCAACGAGGAATTCTGGGACGAGGAATCGAGTTTCTACGCCTACGCACTGGATGGCGAAAAGAAGAAGGTATTATCGGTTGCATCGAATATAGGCCAATGCCTGTGGTCCGGGATCATCGCTCCAGAGCGAGCCGGCGCGGTAGTGAGCAGGCTGATGCAGAAGGATATGTGGAGCGGCTGGGGCATTCGCACCTTATCGGCGCATCATCCTTCCTTTAATCCATACAATTATCAGACTGGCGCGGTGTGGCCGCATGACAATTCGCTGATTGCTTCGGGCATGCGGCGCTACGGCTTTGCCCGGGAAGCGGCAGCGGTGGCACACGGCATCATTACAGCGGCGAGTTATTTCTTGCTCGACCAATTACCCGAGCTATATGCCGGCTTGCAGCGCGACCCCACGAGCTTCCCCGTACAATATCTCGGCGCCAATGTGCCTCAGGCCTGGGCGGCGGGAGCGCCCTTCATGCTTTTACAGGCCATGCTGGGCCTGCAGCAGGATGCACCCGGCGGTAAATTATATGTCGATCCGGCCATGCCCGACTGGCTGCCGGACGTGACCCTGATCGATCTGCGGCTGGGAAAACAAAAGTTCAACGTTCGGTTCCGGCGAAACGGGCAGGGGACTGCGTTTGAGGTATTGGAGGGCGATCCGGACGCGGTGGAGCATCGGCCGTATTCGATCGGAAACACTGATCCCGCACAGGTCAGATCCGATGCAACTCGTCGGTCCTGCAAGGGGCGCAAACGGGAGATGGAAGAAGATGGATGAGGAAGCGCTGTCCGTTGCGCCCCCGCCTTCGCTGGTCCGGAACATATCCGAACGTCGTCGATTGATCAGGCGACGCATCGTGCCGGTGGAAGATGGAACTGGCGTTATCGGTTGGTTTGCTGGTCGTCGTATTCTTGTTGATTTTGCGCGCAGCCGCTCAACGTGGTCAGCTTCTGGTTGTCGAGCCGGTAAGCCACCCTTCTTCGAACGTACTACCGCGCGTTACGATCATCGTTCCCGCCCGAAACGAACAGCACAATATCGGACGGTGCATTGGTGCGTTGCTGGACCAGAATTATCCCAAAGAGCATTTGACTACCATCACGGTCGACGATCATTCGACCGATTCAACCTATGCGGTGGCCTCTTCAGTCGCCGCCCGATCTTCGCAAGCAAAGGTCGTTCAGAGTCCGGCATTGCCTCCTCACTGGGTCGGCAAGTCGCATGCGTGTTGGATCGGATCCAGAATCGCCCGAACTGGGGACGAGTGGCTGTGTTTTGTTGATGCCGATGTTAAAGCTGAACCGGAATTGCTGGCCAGCGCCATGGAAGTCGCGCTCGCGCAGCAGCTTGATCTGTTGTCGCTTGCGCCGCGCCTGCGCCTCGAAAGCGTAGCGGAGAGACTCGTAATTCCGTGCGGACTTTACCTGATGGCGTTTTGCCAAAATCTGGCGGTGGTTCAATCGCAGAGCAGCGATACGGTAACCGCAACCGGTCAATTCATGCTGGTACGCAGCCGAGTTTATGAGTCGGTTGGAGGGCATGCAGCGGTCCGCGACGCAATTTGCGAAGACGTCCAGTTGGCATTGTTGATCAAAAGGGCAGGAGGCCGCGTGGTCCTCCAGGATGGCAAATTCCTGCTGTCCGCCCGGATGTACACCGGCTGGAGCAGCTTGTGGACCGGCATTTCGAAAAATCTGGTCGACATGCTTGGGGGCGAAAGACCAACCCTGATCACCGCCGCGATTGCGTTCGCGCTCTCCTGGGCCTGCGTGCTAATTCCCGCGCTGGATGTAGTTTCGTGTGCCGATGGCCTCTCAGGAAGTTGCAGTGCCCTGGTCCCCGCGCTTATGGGATCGCTTGCTGCGTTTGGCCTTCACATAGCCGGCTCGTTGTATTTCCAAATTCCCTTCTGGTACGGCCTGCTCTTTCCCTTGGGATATTCAATCGGAGCATGCATTGCTATTGAGAGCCTACGTCGGCGGCGGCGCCGCCGGATTGTTTGGAAGGGACGAACTTATCCCTGAATTTTGCCCGCGCGCGAGCAGCTTGAGGATGCAGACGTGCCCATGGATCCGATCAGGCCTGCCTTAACATAGGTTAATCGGCATCGTACAAAGCTGCCCGGGTTCGTCCCTCCGGGAACGACCAACTCCATCTCGCATTCTGGATTTACCGCGCCCCAAATATTGGGAATGCGTCCTGCGCTCGAAAGGCCGCGCGACATTGGCGCCGATTTCACCAGAACGTCTTGGGTATCATGCTCACGCTTAATGAAACCGCTCGCGCTTTGAGTGAGCTCTGCGCCTCCGGCGCAACACTCGGGATAATTTACAACCTCTTCGCAGCTATCCTGGTGATGCGATTCGAGCGGCCCTCGAGATCGCAAGCATCCGTGCTGCCCTCCGTCACCATATTGAAGCCCCTTCACGGCCGTGAACCTGGCCTGTTCAAGCGACTTGCCTGCTTGTGCACTCAAGATTATCCGAAAAAGCTGCAACTGATTTGCGGAACGCAAGCAATAACGGACACTGCGATCGATTTGGTTCGGCTGTTAGCCAGACGGCATCCGGAGACTCGGATCGATCTCGTTGTCGATGAGCGAACCCGTGGGACAAATCGAAAAATATCGAACCTGGTCAACATGGAGCCAAGGGTGCATCACGAATTGATCGTCCTGTCCGACAGCGACATCCTGGTGGGCCAGCAGTTCGTCAGTCGCATCGTGGCTGAACTAGAGCACTCGAGGGCAGGGGCCGTAAGTTGCGCCTATTACGGGATCGCGATGGGAGGCATCTGGGCGCGAGCCTCCGCCTTGAACATCAACTCCCAATTTCTTCCGAACGTGATCGTGGCGCTGACGTTCGGAGCAACGAAGCCGTGTTTTGGATCGGCAATAGCCATGCACAAATCGACCCTCAAGCGGATTGGCGGCCTGACGCCATTTTTGGACGAACTGGCGGATGACTATGCGATCGGGAGGGCCGTTCGCTCAGCCGGATCGGACGTAATCATCCCGCACTTTGCTGTCGGTCATGTCTGTTTCGAGCATAGCTTCCAGGAGTTCTGGGATCGCCACATGCGCTCATCCAGAACAATCCGTTCGATCGATCCTGTCGGCTACATCGGTATTCTCTTCATGCATCCGCTCATGCTGTCGCTAATGGCCGCGATAATCGGAACCTCTCATCCGTACTCTCTGATTGCCGTCGCTTTTGCGAGTCGCGCGGTGCTTACCTTGAGCGTCGAGCGGGCGTTCAAACTCGAGCCGCAACGGCTTTGGCTTCTGGCCGTTCACGACGCGATTTCATTTGCGGTTTTCGTCTCCAGCTTCTTCGGAGCTGTCGTCGCATGGCGTGGCAGCGCGTACCGCATTCTGCACGATGGCACGATCGAGGACCAGCACTAGGACCAGTTTGTGCGCATAAACGAAACTGCGTGCTTCAGAGCGGACTGGCGCGATGTTGCCGCAGAAATTTAAAAAATTCGACACCCTCGCGCAGGCGGCGCAGCATCATTTCCGGGCTGCACACCATTTCTGAAACGATTGCTGCGATCTTCGGTGCGCGGAAATAAAAGCGACTGTAAAAGGCCTCGACCGAGTGGAAGATCTCGTGGTGGCTGAGATGTGAATAGTGCAACGGAGCGATCTGTATGCCGCGCTCATCCACCAGTTCTGCAACCTCGCGATCGAGCCAGTTGTTTTCCAGAGCCTGCCGATGAAGGAATGTGCCGGGATAAGGTGCTGCGATCGAGACCTGGACAGTGTGCGGGTTGATTTCCGTTGCAAAACGGATCGTCTCCTCGATCGTTTCTTTGGATTCTCCGGGCAGGCCCATAATGAACGTGCCATGGATCGTAATTCCGAACTCATGGCAGTTCTTTGTAAACTCACGAGCAACGTCGATACGCATGCCCTTTTTGATGTTGTTCAGGATTTGCTGATTACCAGATTCGTAACCGACCAGCAGCAGGCGAAGGCCGTTGTCGCGCATGATCTTGAGGGTCTCGCGTGGCACATTGGCTTTGGCATTGCATGACCAGGTGATGCCAAGTCGTCCGAGCTCGATCGCAATGGCCTCAGCGCGCCGACGGTCGTCGGTGAAGGTATCGTCGTCGAAGAAAAATTCCTTAACTTGCGGAAATGCCCGTCGGGCCCAGGAGATTTCCTCAATTACATTGCCGACGGTGCGCGTGCGGTAACGGTGCCCGCCGACCGTTTGCGGCCACAGGCAAAAGGTGCAGCGAGATTTGCAACCGCGCCCGGTATAAAGGGAGACATAAGGATGCTGCAAATAGCCAATGAAATAGTTTTCGATCGTCAGATCTCGCTTGTACACAGGCGTTACAAACGGCAGGCGGTCCATGTCTTCGAGAATTTCACGTGGTGGGTTGTGCTGTATGGCACCACGCCCATCGCGGAAAGACAGGCCGCGGATATCGCTCCAATCACGCCCTTCGGCGACCTCCAGGATTGTAAACTCAAATTCTTTGCCGGCGACAAAGTCGATATCGATTGATGCCTGCAGGCTAGCGAGCGGCTCGACCGCGACCTTGGCGCCCACCATGCCGATCTTGAGCGCAGGATTGGCCTGCTTCAGCGCCTTGGCAGCCCGTAGGTCGGATCCGAACGAGGGCGTGGAGGTGTGGAGTACCGCAAGGTCATAATCGCGTGCGGTGCGCGACACGGCAGCCAAATCAATTCGGTGCGGCTCGGCATCGATCAGTTTGCTGCCCGGCACCATAGCGGCAGCCTGCGCCAGCCAGGTCGGATACCAAAATGAACGTATTTCGCGGCGTGCCT
>NZ_DATEPI010000328.1:0-8577 GCF_035273305.1 Bradyrhizobium sp.
CACTGTCCAGACGCGGCGCGAACCAGCCGTCGACCGATCCGCCCCGGAACGCGCGGTTGCGCTTTTCCGCACCGAAGACGTTTTTGGGCGTGTGGCATGCCCCGCAATGGGCTGCGCCGGTGACGAGATAACCGCCGCGATTCCATTCCGTGCTTTTCTGCTGATTCGGCTCGAAGATGCCGGGTTTGAAGAACAGAAAATTCCAGCCGCGCATCACGAATCGATAATCGAAGGGCCACCACAGTTCAGGTGCGGGCCGCTCGTTGCGGACGGGAGCAAGCGTCGCGAGATAGGCACGGATCGCGAGCAGGTCGTCACGGGTGATTTTTGTAAAATAGGGATAGGGGAACGCCGGATAGTAATGTGAGCCGTCAGGTGCCGCGCCTTCGCGAAGAGCGCGGCGGAAGTCCTCATCGCTCCAGGCGCCTATTCCGGTTTCGCGATCCGGCGTCAGGTTCGGCGAATAGATAGCCCCGAACGGCGTAGCGAGGCGCTTGCCCCCGGCGAACGGTTTCGAGGGATCGGCGGTGTGGCAACCGGCGCAATCAGCCGCCGTCGCGAGCTGCTTGCCACGTTCGATGGTCTCGGCCGAAGGTTCGGCCCGGACGCTGCCACAGCTGAATGCGGTGCACAAAAGCACGATCGCGACAATCGTACGCATTGTGCAATGTTGTGCCTGCGCCATTTTGTCTCCCGCTCCCCACACTATAGCGCAAGACGCCCGTAAGTGTGTCAGCTCGTTTCGCGGCAGGCACGTGTCGCGACATAAATCGAAAGGGCGGTGGCAAGCTGGGGCACGAAATTGCAATTTGCCGGTGACGGTCTGCCATGACGGAGATTTGGGGTGCGCGCTGCGCAAAAATCGACATAGACTGGTCCGAGTTCGGACTTTGAGCGAGGCGCCAGCCTTGTTCTAAGCGGTTGAATGGCTAGTTAAAAACAGTCGCAGCGGAAAGCGCGCAACGAGGATTCTAATGGGCATCAACCAAGGTCCGATCAGTCTCGATCAGAAATACACCCAGCAATCCGGCCACATCTTCCTGACCGGCATACAGGCGCTGGTTCGGTTGCCAATGGCGCAAATTCGCCGCGACCGCGCCGCCGGTCTCAATACAGCAGGCTTCGTGACAGGATACCGCGGCTCGCCGCTCGGCGGCTACGATCAGCAATTGTTCGCGGCGAGAAAACACCTCGAGCAATACAACATCAAGTTTCAGCCCGGCGTGAATGAGGATCTGGCCGCTACCGCTATCTGGGGCTCGCAGCAGCTCAATCTTTCGCCGGGCGCGCGGCACGACGGAGTCGTCGGCATCTGGTATGGCAAGGGTCCGGGCGTCGATCGCTGCGGAGACGTATTTCGCCATGGCAATGCCGCGGGATCAGCCAGGAACGGCGGCGTGCTTTGTCTAGCCGGCGATGATCACGGCGCGAAATCCTCCACTGTGCCGCATCAGTCCGATCATGCCTTCATCTCGGCACTGATGCCGTATCTGTATCCCTCAAGCATCCATGAAATGATCGAGATGGGACTGCTCGGCATTGCGATGTCGCGCTATTCCGGTTGCTGGGTCGGCATGAAAGTGATCACCGAGACCGTGGAGACCACGGCCGAGATCGATCTTTCAGACGAGATGACGCCATTCATTATTCCGACCGATTTCGAGATGCCTCCGGGCGGCCTCAATCTGCGTTGGCCCGATGACCGCTACGATCAGGACCGCCGCCTGCAGGATTACAAGGGTTTTGCGGCGATCGCTTTTGCGCGCGCGAACAAAGTCAACCGCATCACCATGGACTCGCCGAATGCGCGGTTCGGCATCATGGCGTCCGGCAAGAGCTACGAGGATATCCGTCAGGCGTTGCGCGAACTCGGCGTGACGCCCGAAGTCGCCGCGAAAATCGGCTTGCGCCTGTACAAGATCGGCATGCCCTGGCCGCTGGAGCCTCAGGGTGTTCGCGAATTCGCGGTCGGGCTCGAAGAGATCATGATCATCGAAGAGCGCCGCGAGATCGTCGAAAATCAAGTCAAGCAGGAACTTTTCAACTGGCGAGACGACGTGCGGCCCCGCATCGTCGGTAAAATGGACGAGCACGACAAGCGCTTCCTGCCGTTTGCGGAAGAACTCAGCGTCGCCTCGCTGGCGAGCTCGCTGACGGAGCGCTTGCTGCGGCTGAACCTCAATCCTGAAATCGCGGCGATGCTGCGCGCCAAGGCCGATTGGTTCAACGGCCGGCAAGCCACGCAAATGCAGGCGGTCGCGCCCATCACCCGCACGCCGTATTTCTGCTCAGGTTGTCCGCACAACACCTCGACCAATGTTCCGGACGGAAGCCGCGCCTTCGCCGGCATCGGCTGCCACTTCATGTCGCTCTGGATGAACCGCAACACCGAAACCTTTACCCACATGGGCGGCGAGGGCGTACCCTGGGTGGGCGTTGCGCCCTTCACAAATGAAGAACACGTTTTCGCGAACCTCGGAGATGGCACCTATTTCCATTCCGGAAGCCTGGCGATCCGTCAGGCGGTCGCCTCCAAGGCCAACATCACCTACAAGATCCTCTATAACGATGCGACCGCGATGACCGGCGGCCAGCATGTCGACGGTGAACTCTCACCGCAGCAGATCACCTTCCAGCTTCACTCCGAAGGCATTCGCGAGATTTATCTGGTCTCGGAAAATCCCGACGCCTATCCGGCTTCCGAGATTGCACCGGGTACCAAGACCGCGCACCGCGATGAACTCGACGCGGTGCAGAAGACGCTTCGGCAGGTGAAGGGTGCGTCCGCGATCGTTTTCGTACAAACCTGCGCCGCTGAAAAGCGACGCCGCCGCAAACGTGGGACGCTGGAGGATCCGCAGCGTCGCGTGTTCATTAATCCGGCGGTCTGTGAAGGCTGCGGTGATTGCTCAGTACAGTCCAATTGTATCTCGGTCGAGCCGCTGGAGACAGAACTCGGGCGCAAGCGCGTCATCAATCAGTCGACCTGCAACAAGGATTATTCGTGCTTGAAGGGTTTCTGCCCGTCTTTCGTGACCGTCGACGGCGGCAAGCTGCGCCGTCGCGCACCGGCCGATCTTGGCAATATCGGCGACCTGCCGGAGCCGGCGTCTCGCCCGTCGCTGGATCGGCCCTACAATGTCGCGGTCGGCGGCGTCGGCGGTACCGGCGTGCTGACGATCGGGGCGCTGCTTGGGATGGCCGCGCACATCGAAGGCAAGGCCAGCATGATCCTGGATATGTCCGGCCTTGCGCAAAAGGGTGGTGCGGTGTTGAGCCACGTTCGGCTCTCCGAGCACACGGCCGATGTCACGTGTTCGCGGATCGTCACCGGCACCGCCGATCTCGTTATCGCCGCCGACGAGGTCGTGGCCGCGGCCAAGGAGACGATCACGCTGTGTGAATCGAGCCGCACCCATGGCGTGATCAACAGTCACATGATTCCGACCGCTGATTTCATCCTCAATCGTGATTTCAATTTCCAAAGCCGCAACGTCAATCATGTCCTTGAAACGGCATTGCGGAGGGATTCATGCTTCTTCGATTTCACCAAACCCGCCGAGGTCCTGCTCGGCGATTCCATTGCTACCAACATGATGATGATGGGCTACGCTTATCAAAAGGGATTGCTGCCGCTCTCGGCGAGCTCGATCGAGCAGGCGATCGAGGTCAACGGGGTTGCGATCAAGATGAACCAGCAAGCCTTCCAGCTTGGGCGGTTGGCGGCGGCCGATCCAGCTCGGCTTGTCACGATGATGAAAGGGCATGACGAGACCGTCGCGCCACGGACGCTTGAGACGATGTCGCTCGACGAGATCATCGCCCATCGCAGCGCGTTCCTGACCGACTATCAGAACGGAAAACTCGCGATGCGATATCGGGATTTGGTGAACCAGGTGCGCGATGCCGCGCTTAATGGCGGCTTCGGCGATGAATTGCCGCGCGCGGTGGCAATCAACTACGCCAAGCTACTCGCCTACAAGGACGAGTATGAGGTGGCGCGACTTTTCACCGACGGAAGATTCGAACAGCAGATGCGCGATCAGTTCGATGGCGATTTCAAGATCAGCTTCAATCTCGCGCCGCCCCTACTTTCGAGCGGCAAGGATGCGCTGGGACGTCCAAAAAAGCGCGCGTTCGGCTCGTGGATGCTGCCGCTGTTCCGGGTGCTGGCCAAAATGCGTGGCCTGCGCGGCACCGCGTTCGACATCTTCGGCTATAGTGCCGATCGCAAGTTGGAGCGCGACCTGATCGCTGGCTATGAAAAAGATGTCGAGCATGTGCTCACGGTGCTCTCGCCATTGACGATCGACACCGCGATCGAGATTCTGTCGCTACCGGATCGCATCCGTGGCTTCGGGCCGGTCAAGGAACAATCGGTGCAGGACGCGAAAGTGCGCTATGCACAATTGGCAAAGGACCTCGCCAATCCGCCGCCCGCGCCTCGGCAGATCGCCGCGGAGTAGTCCGGGCGTCATACCCATGGCCATGCGCTTCGGCTGGGATCGTCCGACGCAGTGACGAGCTGATTTGCCCGACGGGCAGGGCTGTGAAATGCCTGTCCAGTCCCGCTTGCAAAAACATTTCGATATTCGTTTTGGCCAAATCACCCTTAGAACCCACGCCGTCTCGTTCCATCGAGGGGCGATCGCGATCGTCACGAACGCGGAACGGGATGCGATGGACGCTGACGTGCCGCTGACGAACGGCGCGTGAAGCGGACGGCAAAGTCGTGTGGTTCTGACGCCTCGACGCTGGCGTCAAGTTGGCGGGAAGTATTTCCGCCGGCGACGGTGACAACCAAGCCCGATCACCGGGAAGAGCACGAAGGAAACCGTTAACACCATTGCGCGGGGAATGCCGGGTGTATCCGGCGTGACCGTGGTGACTTACTCGTATGCTTTTTTATTTTGCATGCGAGGCTGCGGGTGCATCGAGCGCCCGGCATTCCCTGCGCCCTCTGATGTTCAGAAGGCTCATGACTTGCAAAACTCGCGCGAAATGCGCAGCGAGATCGGAGAGGTGTGTGAACTGTCCCGATGTCATTGCATACAGTACCACCGCATCGGCGGTGTTCATCCCTGCCACTTGTGGTGGGGAGGGAAAGCAGATCGTGAGCGGAGCGAACGATGTGCAGTGTGGGGGGCTGTTCGTGTGTATGACGCAACCTCACCCGGCGCTTCGCGCCACCCTCCCCACTAAGAAGGGAGGGATAAGAAAGAGCAACCCTCGCCCCGCTTGCGGCCACAAACGTGGAAGGGAAGAAAGAGGGAGCTTCGCTCGCCACAATACACAGCACGCGCGGCGAGATCGCGCAGGTGTATGTAAATCTCGCAATGACAGCGGAAAGAGTACGCGTCATCAGTTGACTAGCTGAGATGCGCCTCAACCCTCATGTTGAGGAGCGCGGCAACGCCGCGCCTCGAACCATGAATTCAATCCGCCGGCAAGCTTCGCCGCCCGGATCAAACCAACCGGGACTGAACCACTGCTGCCTGAATAAAGGATGCAAACAAAGGATGGGGCTCGAATGGACGAGACTTCAGTTCGGGATGAAATTGCACCCCGATGAACCAGGGGTGGTCCTCGTATTCGACGATTTCCGGCAGCACGCCGTCCGGCGAAAGCCCGGAGAATTTCAGTCCGTGCTGCTCCAGCCGATCCTTGTACGCGGTGTTGACCTCATAGCGATGGCGGTGGCGCTCCGAAATTTCGGTCGCGCCGCCATAGACGTCGGACACCCTGCTGCCGCGCTTGAGCACCGCTTGATAGGCGCCGAGCCTCATGGTGCCGCCGAGATCTCCGGACTTCGATCGCTTCTCGAGCTCGTTGCCACGCAGCCATTCCGTCATCAGGCCGACCAGCGGCTCGGATGTCGGACCGAACTCGGTCGAGTTCGCCTGCTCGATGCCCACGAGGTTACGGGCGGCTTCGATCACCGCCATCTGCATGCCGAAACAGATACCGAAATAGGGTACGTCGCGCTCCCGGGCGAACTGCGCCGCCCGAATTTTACCCTCGGCGCCGCGCTGGCCGAAGCCCCCGGGCACGAGAATGCCATTGACGTGTTCGAGGAATGGCGCGGGATCCTCGTTCTCGAACACTTCACTCTCGATCCAATCGAGATTGACCTTCACCTTGTTGGCGATGCCGCCATGCGACAGAGCCTCGATCAGCGACTTATAAGCATCCTTCATGCCGGTGTACTTGCCGACAATCGCGATCGTGACATCACCTTCGGGATTATGGATTCGCTCGTTGATGAGATGCCAGCTTGCCAGAGCCGGCGGAATTTTGGGCTTGATGCCGAATGCCGCCAACACCTCGTCGTCAAGCCCGGCGGCATGATACGCCTCCGGCACGGCGTAGATGTTATCGACATCGCGTGCTTCGATCACGGCGCTCTCACGCACGTTGCAGAACAGCCCGAGCTTGCGGCGCTCTTCCTTCGGGATCGGCCGGTCAGTGCGGCACAACAGAATGTCCGGCTGAATGCCGATCGAACGCAATTCCTTGACCGAATGCTGCGTCGGCTTGGTCTTCAGCTCGCCGGCACTGGGGATGAAAGGCAAAAGCGTCAAGTGAATGTAGATGGCATGATCACGCGGAAGATCGTTCTTGATCTGGCGGATCGCCTCGAAGAACGGCAGCCCTTCGATATCGCCGACAGTGCCACCAATCTCACACAGCACGAAATCGAACTCGTCGTTGCTGTCGAGAATAAAATCCTTGATGGCGTTGGTAACGTGCGGGATCACCTGGATGGTGGCGCCAAGATAGTCGCCGCGCCGCTCTTTGGTGAGAATGTCCTGATAGATGCGGCCGGTCGTAATGTTGTCAGCCTTGGTCGCTGGACGTCCTGTGAAGCGCTCGTAATGGCCGAGATCGAGGTCGGTTTCCGCGCCGTCATCGGTCACGAACACCTCACCGTGCTGGTAGGGCGACATCGTGCCGGGATCGAGGTTGAGATAAGGATCGAGCTTGCGAAGGCGCACCTTGTAGCCGCGCGCTTGCAACAGCGCGCCGAGCGCCGCCGACGCCAGGCCCTTTCCGAGCGAGGAAACCACGCCGCCGGTGATGAAGATGTACCGCGCCATGGGACCTAACCTTTAAGGCTACCGACCCGATTCTCCAAAACGAATCGTCGGCCGTCATGAGGGCTGTGGGTGAGATGAGATTCTATAGGAGTAACAGCATCTTGAGGGGGATTTTTGATGCAGGACACGACCCAATGTTCCTGCATGGCCTCCCCGCTTTACTGCGAACGCGGCGCCTGCGGTCCTGGTGGGACCGGCGGAGTTTGCTGCTGTTGCTGTTCATCCGCTTTCTTCAATGAATCCAGGATGCCGCCGCTGGTCGGGGGTGCGGGATTCGCTGGCCCTGCGGGCTGCGATTGCGATGCTGGCGTGGTTCCCACGATCGAACTCGGCTTGCGATCGTAGCTCGCGTACCAGGAGAGAAACAGGCTCGTGGCGAAAAAGCCGACCGCTAACACTGCCGTCGTGCGGGTCAGCAGATTGGCCGTGCCCCGGCTCGACATGAAACCGGCGCCGCCGCCAACTCCCAGGCCGCCTCCCTCTGACTTTTGCAGCAACACCGTTGCAATCAAGGTCGCAACGATCATCAGGTGGACTACGATAATGACAGTCTGCATCGCTACCTTCCGTCACAAACCAAATGGCGCCGAAGTCCGGCTGCTCAGGGGTTTGCGGGGTTTGAAGTTGGCGCGGTGTTACACGATTGGAAGGGGGATTGTCACCCCCGCGACGCCTGTCCGGTAGTTAGGAACAGGCATGCGCGATAGCAAGGAAATCGGCCGCTTTCAGGCTCGCGCCGCCCACCAGCGCGCCATTCACGTTGGCAATGGCCATCAATTCCGCGGCATTCGAGGGCTTGACCGAGCCGCCATAGAGAATCCGCATCCGGGAGCCGTCTGACTTGAACAGCGAGATCAGTACATCCCGGATAAAATGATGAATTTGTTCAACATCTCGAACTGTCGGAGTCAGGCCGCTGCCTATGGCCCAGACCGGCTCGTACGCCACCACGAGATTGTCCGAACGCGCACCGTCGGGCAACGACGCCCTGAGCTGCCCGCCGCAGATGTCCAGGGTCTGGTCTTGGTCGCGCTGCAGCTGGGTCTCACCGATGCAGACGATGGCCGTAAGAGCGGCACGCCAGACGGCTTCTGCCTTTTGCCGCACCAGCGCGTCGGTCTCGCGGTGATCGGCACGACGCTCGGAATGGCCCACGATAATCGCGCGAGCACCGGCATCGGCCAGCATTTCGGCCGAAATATCTCCGGTGTGGGCGCCGAACGCCTTCGGATGGCAATCCTGCGCACCGACCGCAAAAGATTTCGAGCCGCGCGCCTTAGCCGCAAACTCGGCAACCAGGGTCGTCGGCGGGCAGACCAGGAGATCGACCTTGCCGGCCAGATCAGCGGCGCCGCTTCGCATCGCTTCAAATTCGGCCAGAGACGACTTGAGGCCGTTCATCTTCCAGTTGCCGGCTATCAGCGGCCGGATAGCGTCGGTCATCGCAATTCCTCACGGATATCTCGCTCATACATGCGCT
>NZ_DATEPI010000329.1:0-16494 GCF_035273305.1 Bradyrhizobium sp.
CCGGAAGAGGATGAATAGGCGCGCAGGTTAGATAAAAAGCCGCAGATTTTACGAAAGGCCCGGATATCGATCCGGGCCTTTGCTTTTGTTGACCTTTCCATGGTTACCATGTGCCCACCGACGCGGTGTCGGTCCGGTACGGCCGCTCCCGATGATCTGGGGTTACCGGTCCGGCCTTCGCCGCCGCCCGGTGTCCAAAATAGAGCATTTTTACGGCCCATTAGGTGCTGCTGTGCTCGCGGACGCATTAGGTAAACAGGAGGCCGGCCGCTTGTCGGGGCCGGACCATGAAGGCAGTGATCCCAATGGTGAACTGGCGCCGCACCACATCTCAGATGCAGGCCGCGACCGAATCGGTTGCCGTGGCGCCTTCATCGCCGGTGTCGGCGAGAGCGGCCAAGCCGCCCCGTCCGCGCATGATGCGGCAATATGATCTGGTTGAACGGGTCAGGTCCTACAACCCAGACACCAATGAAGACCTGCTGAACCGCGCTTACGTTTACGCCATGAAGGCGCATGGCGCGCAAACCCGCGCCTCCGGCGATCCCTATTTTTCACATCCGCTCGAGGTCGCGGCGATCCTTACCGACCTCAAGCTTGATGATGCCACCATCGTCGCGGCGCTGCTGCACGACACCATCGAGGACACCGAGGCTACCCGCAGTGAAATCGATCATATTTTCGGGCCGGAGATCGGCGCCCTGGTTGAGGGTCTCACCAAGCTGAAACGCCTGGAGTTGGTCTCGCGCGAGGCCAAGCAGGCCGAGAACCTGCGCAAGCTGTTGCTGGCGATCGCTGATGATGTCCGCGTGCTCCTGATCAAGCTCGCCGACCGGCTGCACAACATGCGCACCCTCGAATTCGTCCCCCCGGTCTCACGGCGCCGCATTGCCGAGGAGACGCTCGACATTTACGCGCCGCTCGCCGGCCGCATGGGTATGCAGGAGATGCGGGAGGAGCTTGAAGACCTCTCGTTCCGCACCCTCGATCCGGAGGCTTACGCGGTGGTGACGCAGCGGCTGGACTCACTCGCCGAGCGCAATCGCAACCTGATCGGCGAGATCGAAAGCCAGCTCTCCAAGAACCTGCAGAAAAACGGCGTCAACGCTCATGTCTATGGGCGGCGGAAGCAACCGTTTTCGATCTGGACCAAGATGGAGCGCAAGTCGGTTGGATTCGAGCAACTGTCGGATATTTTCGGCTTCCGGGTTGTGATGAAGGATGTCGAATCCTGCTACCGAGCGCTCGGGGTGGTGCATACGACCTGGCCGGTCGTGCCCGGTCGCTTCAAGGATTACATCTCGACTCCGAAGCAGAACGATTACCGTTCGATCCACACCACCGTGATCGGCCCCGGCAATCAGCGCGTCGAACTACAGCTGCGCACCGAGGAGATGGACCAGATCGCCGAGTTCGGCATCGCCGCCCATGCCTTCTACAAGGACGGCGTCGGCTCGCCGACCGAACTCTTGAAGCGCGAATCCAACGCGTTTGCCTGGCTGCGTCACACCATCGGCATCCTCTCCGAAAGCGCCAATCCGGAAGAATTTCTGGAGCATACCAAGCTCGAACTGTTCCACGATCAGGTGTTCTGCTTCACGCCGAAGGGCAAGCTGATCGCGCTGCCGCGTCAGGCCAATGTGATCGACTTCGCCTATGCCGTGCATACTGATGTCGGCAACAGCGCGGTGGGCTGCAAGATCAATGGCAAGTTCGCGCCGCTCTCCTCGGAGCTGCAGAACGGCGACGAGGTGGAGGTCCTCACGTCGGAGGCCCAGTCAGCACCGCCGTCCGCATGGGAATCGCTGGCGGTGACCGGCAAGGCTCGGGCTGCGATTCGGCGGGCGACCCGCACCGCCGTGCGCGATCAATATGCCGGGCTGGGCCGCCGTATCGTCGAGCGGCTTTTCGTGCGTGCTAAGATCGAATACGCCGATGACAAGCTCAGGGGCGCGCTGCCGCGGCTGGCGCGCGGCTCGGTCGAGGATGTGATGGCGGCGGTCGGGCGCGGTGAGATGAAAGCTTCCGACGTCGCCCGGGCGATGTATCCGGATTATAAGGAAGAGCGGGTCGCCCGCTATGGCGCGAAGAAAAGCCTTGCGGTCAAATTGAAGTTGAAATCGCCACCTGATCCATCGCGGAGCCCGTCGGCGATACCAGTGCGCGGCATCAATTCGGACTTGCCGGTCAAGTTCGCGCCGAATGGCGGCGCCGTGCCGGGAGACCGGATCGTGGGCATCGTCTCACCGGGTGAGGGCATCACGATCTATCCGATCCAATCGCCGGCATTAAAGGACTTCGAAGAAGAGCCGGAGCGCTGGCTCGACGTTCGCTGGGATGTCGATGAATCCACTCCGCAGAGGTTTCCGGCGCGCATCCTGGTCGACAATGTCAATGAGCCCGGAAGCCTCGCCCAGGTCGCGACCGTCATTGCCGAGCACGACGGCAACATCGACAATATCAGCATGTTCAGGCGCTCGCCTGATTTTACCGAGCTGACGATCGATCTTGAGGTCTATGACTTGAAGCATCTCAGCGCTATCATCGCGCAATTGCGCGCCAAGGCCGTGGTCGCTCGGGTCGAGCGCGTCAATGGATAGGATCGATGCGCAGTCTATCCGTCATCGTGAGGAGGCGCCTTTCGCACGGTCTGACTCCGCTGTCCGATCCGCCGTCTCCACCATGAGATCACATCATCCCTCGTGCTGCGGTCCGCAGGATGAGGGAAGCCAAATCTGAATCCCGAGAGTCCTGCATGCCCCATCCTCCGCTGCGCCTCGGAGTCAATGTCGATCACGTTGCGACGCTTCGCAACGCGCGCGGCGGGCCGAACCCCGACCCGGTGCGCGCGGCCTTGCTCGCGATCGAGGCTGGTGCAGACGGCATCACGGCTCACCTGCGCGAAGATCGCCGCCACATTCGTGACGACGACATGGCGCGCCTGAAGGCGGAAATTTCAAAGCCGCTGAACTTCGAAATGGCGGCGACGCCGGAGATGCTGGGAATTGCACTTGCGACCCGGCCTCACGCAGTTTGCCTGGTGCCCGAGCGCCGCGAAGAACTGACTACAGAAGGCGGCCTCGACGTTGTCGGACAGCACAACGCGCTGGCGCCCTTCATTGCAAGATTGAATGATGCAGCAATACGGGTGTCGCTGTTCATTGCCGCAGAACCGCGGCAGATCGAAATGGCCGCGAAGCTGAGCGCGCCCGTCATCGAGATTCATACCGGCGCCTGGTGCGACGCGGTCGTTGATGGTCACAAGGAGAAAGCCGAGGCGGAATGGCAGCGTATTGTCGCCGGCGCGGCACTTGCGCGATCGGCCGGCCTCGAGGTCCACGCTGGCCACGGGCTCGATTATGTTACGGCTGAAAAGATCGCCAGCCTGGCCGAAATCGTGGAACTCAACATCGGCTACTACATGATGGGTGAGGCGCTTTTCGTTGGACTCGGCGAGACGGTCCGGACAATGCGCGCGGCGATGGATCGGGGACGCCACAAAGCTGGACCGCCCGTGGTCGCCGCCACTCGCTCGGACCGCGCATGATCATCGGCGTCGGCTCCGATATGATCGACATTCGGCGGGTGGCAAAAGTCATCGAACGCCATGGCGATCGTTTTCTCGATCGCATTTTCACCGAAGCGGAGCGCGCCCGGGCTGGCCGCCGCGCCAAGAACGAGAAAATGGTGCTGGCGACCTATGCCAAACGCTTTGCGGCCAAGGAGGCCTGTTCCAAAGCGCTCGGGACGGGTATTCGCCGCGGCGTCTGGTGGCGGGATATGGGCGTCGTGAACCTCCCCGGTGGTCGTCCGACCATGCAATTGACGGGTGGGGCGCTGGCCCGGCTTCAGGCTCTAACGCCGCAAGGATATGACGCGCGGATCGACATCAGTATTACTGACGACTGGCCGTTGGCGCAGGCGTTCGTCATAATTTCGGCGGTCCACCCCGGCAAACCCTGAAGTGGCGGCCCGGGCCGGGGAATGCCGTTCCGCGAAGTAAAATCGGATGTTCCTCAACGGATTAGCAGATTTTGATCGGACCGTTGATTGCGCGGCTGCGAACAAGGGTCTAAAACGCCGCAGGTTTGGACCGAACCAAGAGCCAGTTCAGGTGTGTGCCGGGACGGGCTGTCAATATCAGAAATAGGACCACTTTCTTGACGCGATGCGAGAGCGATTCGCGTGAGGAAAATGCTCTGCCGCCGCGCGTGGACCGCAGCGGGGAATTGGGAAAGCAATGAGCGTGACATCCGGGACAAAACCTGAAAGTGGCTTCGGCGAAACCGTCCGGGTCGTGATCCACGCGCTTCTAATTGCTCTGGTGATCCGCACCTTCCTGTTCCAGCCGTTCAACATTCCATCCGGCTCGATGAAGGCCACGCTCCTGGTCGGCGACTATTTGTTCGTCTCGAAATATTCCTATGGGTACACCCACTATTCCATACCGCTGTCGCCGCCGCTGTTTTCGGGCCGCATCTTCGGCTCCGAGCCGTCGCGGGGAGATATTGTGGTGTTTCGTCTGCCAAAGGACGACACCACCGACTACATCAAGCGCGTGATCGGCTTACCCGGCGATCGCATCCAAATGAAAGAGGGGCTGCTCTACATCAACGATGTGCCGGTAAAGCGCGAGCGACTCAGTGACTTCGTCGGTGAAGATCCCTGCGGGTCATCGGATGCCACCGCGCGCGTCAAGCGCTGGAAGGAGACTCTTCCGAACGGTGTCAGCTACGAGTCGCTCGACTGCGTCGATAACGGATTCTACGACAACACCAATATCTACACGGTGCCGCCCGGTCACTTCTTCATGATGGGCGACAATCGGGACAACTCGACGGACAGTCGGGTGCTGTCGGCAGTGGGCTACGTACCATTCGAAAATATTATCGGCCGAGCTCAAATGATCTTCTTCTCCATTGCCGAGGGCGAGCACGCCTGGATGTTCTGGCGCTGGCCCACCGCCGTGCGCTGGAATCGGCTATTCACCATTGTGCGATGAACGACGAAACACCGGACATTCCGAATTCGTCACCTTCAGGCGAAGCAACCACTCAGCCTGACGCCGACTGCGCACCCGTGGCAGCCCGAAAGACACGCGGCAAGAGCGCCGCAAAGGCCGCTACCGCAGCTATCGAGGCGCGGATTGGGCACAAGTTCAACGACCCCAGTTTGCTGATGACCGCCTTCACCCACGTTTCCGCGCTGAAATCGGCGCGCAAGCGTGGCGACAGCTACCAGCGTCTCGAATTCCTCGGCGATCACGTGCTCGGACTGATCGTGTCGGACATGCTGTACCGGGCTTTCCCGACTGCGGATGAAGGCGAACTATCGAAGCGGCTCGCCGACCTCGTGCGCAAGGAGAGCTGCGCGGAGGTCGCGAAGGCGCTCGGTCTTTTGGATGACATCAAGCTTGGCGCGGTTGGCGCGGGCGCAGGCGCGCGGCTGCGAAAATCCGTTCTCGGCGACATCTGCGAGGCCGTTATCGGCGCGGTATTTTTGGACGGCGGTTACGCAGCAGCGGCGCAATTCGTCGAGCGGAACTGGACCGAGCGGATGCGCAAGCCGCGGAGGCCGTTCCGCGATCCAAAGACCGTGTTGCAGGAATGGGCGCAGGGCAAGGGATTGCCAACCCCGGTTTACCGGGAAGTCGAACGCACCGGACCGCACCACGATCCACAGTTCCGAGTTGCCGTCGATTTGCCTGGTCTCGCGCCCGCCGAGGGCGTCGGCGGCAGCAAACGGGCCGCTGAAAAGGTGGCGGCATCGATCATGATCCAGCGCGAAGGCGTCGGCGGCGGCAGCAATGACGGATAGTCCGAGGCCCGATGCGGCGCCGGGCACGCGCACGCGTTGCGGCTTTGTCGCTCTGATCGGCGCGCCGAACGTCGGCAAGTCGACACTGGTGAATGCGCTGGTCGGGTCCAAGGTAACGATCGTTTCGCGCAAGGTGCAGACGACCCGCGCGCTGATCCGCGGCATCGTGATCGAAAGTAACGCGCAGATCATTCTGGTCGATACACCCGGAATCTTCTTGCCGAAGCGACGGCTCGATCGGGCGATGGTGTCCACCGCGTGGAGCGGGGCCCATGACGCCGATCTGGTGTGTGTACTGCTCGATGCCAAATCGGGAATCGATGAAGAGGCCGACGCAATCCTCGCCAAATTGGCCACCGTGCAACATGACAAGATTCTGGTGCTGAACAAGATCGATCTGGTCGCTCGCGAAAAGCTGCTTGCGCTGGCCAAGGCTGCCAATGAACGCCTGAACTTCACCACCACTTTCATGGTTTCGGCGCTGTCGGGCGACGGGGTCGGCGATCTCAGGCACACGCTGGCCGAGATGGTGCCGCCTGGACCATTTCATTACCCCGAAGACCAGATGTCGGACGTGCCGATGCGGCATCTGGCGGCCGAGATCACTCGCGAAAAAATCTTCCGCCAGTTACACCAGGAACTGCCATATCAATCCACCGTCGAGACCGACAGCTGGACCGAGCGCAAGGACAAATCGATCCGGATCGAGCAGACGATTTTCGTCGAGCGCGAAAGCCAGCGCAAGATCGTGCTCGGCAAAGGCGGCGCGACGATCAAGACAATCGGCGCGGAATCGCGCAAGGAGCTGGCCGAAATCGTTGGCCAGCCCGTTCATCTCTTCCTGTTCGTGAAGGTGCGCGAAAATTGGGGTGAAGATCCCGATCGCTACCGCGAAATGGGACTTGAATTTCCCAGGGAATAACCGGAACTCCGATGCACGTGCCCAAGAACGTATTATGGTTTGAAGCGCTGCTGTATTCGTCGCTAACGCTTGATGCCCTCTCGGTCGCATTCCAGGACCGGACCCCAACCGCCGAACTGACAGAGCGGACCATCTTCGTCCTGACCGTGATGGATGGCTTGCTGATCCTGCTCTTGGTGTTTCTGGTCTGGCTCGCCGCGCAGCGGCGCAAGAGCTGGCCGCGCTGGGTCCTGGCTGCAGCTCTGCTCCTTTCGGTGGTGTCTTTGCTGGAGATTATCGGCGGCACCGGGCTGAAGCTTGATAGCGCGATCGAAGTTGTCTCCTGCGCGTTGACTGCGGCAGGGTTGTATTTTTCGCTTACCGGCGACGCCCGAGGCTGGTTTAACGGTTAGCTGCGGATCGGTGCAGAATCCTGTAAGATTTCGAGCATGGAATGGACTGACGAAGGCATCGTGCTGGGCGTGCGGCGCCATGGCGAATCCAGCGCCATCGTCGAACTTCTGACGCGCGCTCACGGCCGCCACCTTGGGCTGGTACGCGGAGGATCGAGTTCGCGGATGCGGCCGCTGCTGCAGCCCGGCAACAGCGTATCCGCGGTTTGGCGGGCGCGGCTCGACGAGCATCTGGGCTATTACGCGATCGAGGGGACAACGCTGAGGGCCGCCACCATGCTGGCGTCCTCGCATGCGGTCTATGGCGTCACTCATCTGGCTTCACTGGCGCGGCTGTTGCCTGAGCGTGACCCGCACCAAGACATATACGAGATGCTCGATCGCACCCTGGAGGATTTTGACAACATCGGGGCTGCGGCGGCGCATCTCATCAAGTTCGAACTTGCGATGCTCGCTGAGCTCGGCTTTGGACTCGATCTCGACACGTGCGCGGCGACAGGTGAAACCGCTGAGCTGGTTTATGTCTCGCCAAAATCGGGCGGCGCGGTATCCCGGCGCGCTGGCGATCCCTGGCGTGACCGGCTGCTGCGGCTTCCCGCGTTCCTGCACCAGAACGACGACGGCGCGAGCGGCTGGTCGGATCAGGACCTGCAGGACGGCTTTACGCTCACCGGATTGTTCCTGCTGCGTCATGTGCTGGAACCGCGTGGGCAGGCTCATTCGGATGCGCGCGAAGGCTTTATCAATGCGGTAATCCGTCCTCGCGCCAAGGCGGCGGTTCCGTAACGCGGCCGGCCAGCTTAAATTGCATCTGCTGATTCGCCGCTTGTCGATCGACCTAGCACTGGATAACCCCTTCTCATGGGCAAACGTCTGATTCCGCCGGACCCGGCCGAGGTTCACGAGGTGATGTTGCGTGATGCGCTTGAGGAGCGCTATCTCGCTTACGCGCTCTCGACCATCATGCACCGTGCATTGCCGGATGCGCGTGACGGTCTCAAGCCTGTACATCGACGCATCCTTTACGGCATGCGCTTGCTGCGGCTCGAGCCCGGCAGCGTGTTCAAGAAATCCGCCAAGATCGTCGGCGAGGTGATGGGTTCGTTCCACCCCCACGGCGACCAGGCGATCTATGACGCCATGGTGCGGTTGGCACAGGATTTTTCCTCGCGCTATCCGCTGGTCGACGGGCAAGGCAATTTCGGCAATATCGACGGCGATAATCCCGCCGCCTATCGCTACACCGAAGCGCGCATGACCGACGTCGCGCGCCTGCTGCTGGAGGGCATTGACGAAGACGGCGTCGAATTCCGTCCCAACTATGACGGCCAGTCGAAAGAGCCGGTCGTCCTGCCAGGCGGATTTCCAAACCTGCTCGCCAATGGCGCCCAGGGTATCGCGGTCGGCATGGCGACCTCGATACCGCCACACAATGTTGCAGAGCTGTGCGATGCGGCCCTCCATCTGATCGACAAGCCCGAGGCGAAGTCGAAAACACTGCTGAAATGGGTGAAGGGTCCGGATTTTCCCACCGGCGGCATCATTGTCGATTCCAAGGAAAGCATCGCTGAAGCCTATGTAACCGGGCGGGGTTCGTTTCGGACCCGCGCCAAATGGGTCCAGGAAGAGGGCGCACGCGGCACCTGGGTCGTCGTCATCACCGAAATTCCCTGGCTGGTGCAGAAGTCCCGGTTAGTCGAGAAGATCGCTGAACTGCTCAATGACAAAAAGCTGCCGCTGGTCGGCGATGTCCGCGATGAATCGGCTGAAGACGTTCGCCTCGTCATCGAACCGAAATCTCGCGCGGTAGATCCGGAACTGCTGATGGAATCGCTATTCCGTCTGACAGAGCTGGAAAGCCGCATTCCGTTGAACCTCAACGTACTGGTGAAGGGCAAGGTCCCAAGAGTGCTCGGTCTTGCCGAGTGCTTGCGCGAGTGGCTTGATCATCTCCGCGACGTATTGGTGCGTCGAACTAATTATCGCAAGGAGCAGATCGAGCATCGGCTGGAGGTGCTCGGGGGCTATTTGATCGCCTATCTGAACATCGACAAAGTGATCAAGATCATCCGCACCGAGGACGAACCCAAGCCGGCGCTGATTAAGGCGTTCAAGCTCACGGAAATCCAGGCCGACGCCATCCTCAACATGCGGCTGCGCAGTTTGCGCAAGCTCGAGGAAATCGAGATCCGCACGGAAGACAAGAATCTTCGTAGCGAGTTGAAAGGCGTCAAGGCGCTGCTCGGATCGGAAACCGAGCAGTGGTCGAAAGTCGGCGACCAAGTACGCAAGGTGCGCGATATGTTCGGGCCTAAGACGCCGCTCGGCAAACGTCGCACCCAATTTGCGGACGCGCCGGAGCACGACCTCGCCGCGATCGAGGAGGCGTTCGTCGAGCGCGAGCCGGTTACTGTCGTGGTGTCCGACAAAGGCTGGGTGCGTACGCTGAAGGGCCAGGTGTCCGACCTGTCCGGGCTGACGTTCAAGACGGACGACCAGCTTGGCTTCACGTTCTTCGCCGAAACTACCTCGAAGCTCCTGCTGTTTGCCACCAACGGAAAATTTTATTCACTCGACGTCGCAAAGCTGCCGGGCGGCCGCGGCCACGGTGAGCCGATCCGGATGTTCATCGATATGGAGCAGGATGCGGCGATCGTGTCCCTGTTCGTCAACAAAGGTGGACGCAAGTTCCTGATCGCCAGCCATGAGGGGCAGGGCTTCGTGGTGAACGAGGACGATTGCGTCGGCAACACCCGCAAGGGCAAGCAGGTGCTGAACGTCGAAATGCCGAACGAGGCTCGCGCGATTGCGACCGTCAACGGCGATACCGTTGCCGTGATCGGCGAGAACCGCAAGATGCTGCTGTTTCCGATCGATCAGGTCCCAGAGATGGCCCGCGGCCGCGGCGTTCGCCTGCAGAAATACCGGGATGGCGGATTATCAGACGTCACCACTTTCGACGCCAAGGAGGGCCTGACCTGGAGGGACTCCGCTGGGCGCGAGTTCAGCGCCACCATGAAGGAGCTTGCCGACTGGCGCGGCAACCGCGCCGACGCCGGCCGCTTGCCGCCAAAGGGTTTTCCCAAGTCGAACAAATTCGGCCGGAGCGTGGAATAGGCGCAAGGTCGCGGCCGCGCTGGCCGCGCTCCATAGCGGATTGCGTCCCAACCCTCGCGGCGCATCACCACCGGATCGGCAGTGTCGTCCGCCTATCTGTCGTTCTCAATCACTGCGCCTTGGCAACAGCCGTGGTGTCGAGCGCGTTCCGAATGCCTTGGGCAAGTTTCAGCGCGTCGTCATTGGCCCAGAAGTGAATGAAGAACATGCGCGGTTGTTCATCCAGCATGTGGCTGTGGATCGCCGTCACCTCGATATTGCCGGCCCGCAGCGCGCGAACGAGCGGGTTGACCTCATTGCCGGTCACGAGAAAGTCACCGGTGATCGCGGCCTTGCCGTTGCCGGTCGGCTGGAAGTTTATTCCGTTGGCGCCGCCGAGGGGCCCGGTCACCTTCATTCCACTTTCGGTGGCCGGGTCGCGTCGCGGCACACCGAATTGGTAGACGCCGCCAGCGGCATGGCCCTTGACCCCCATGATTTGATCGAGCTTCGCGGTATCGAGATCGATTGCAGGGGCGGGACCGGCAGTGGTGGCAGGCGTATCGAATGGCGTTTTGCTGGCCGCAAGGGCCGATCGAATTGCGGTCGCCATCTTCACGGGATCACCATGGCCGCCGACATGCATGTAGAAGGTTGCGGGCGAAGCGCGCAGAATGTGATTATGAACGGCCGTAATCTCGAGCCCGCTCTCAAGCAGCTTTGTCATGACAGGATTGATCTCGGTTTCGAGCAACACGAGATCGCCCATCACCATCGCTTCATCGTGCATCGGCGCGAATGCGACCCATCCTCCGAGCGCAAGCGCAGGCTTTATCGTAACGCCGTCGAGCGTGACGTGCAGATCGCTGCGCGGCAATCCGTAGCGATGCACCTCGCCGGAGACGGCGGCGGTCTTGCCCAACGCGGTGTCGACTTTTTTCCAGTCGATCTCGGCCGCCTGCGCCAACGCGGGCAAGCCAGCGCCCAACAACGTCAAAAATATCAGAGATCGTTTCATCGTCCTCTCCTTGGTATCTGCCCCAAGCTTTGAATCGATGCTGTTCAGATCAACCCCAGCAGCCGCAACAAAATTCCGGCAGCGCATGAGCCTCCAAGCACGGTAAGCATGCCGATGTTGAAGCGGAAGATTGCGGTCGCAGCCGCCATTGCCAGAACCAGCGCGGGAATGTCGACGCTCGAGAGCACAGGCAGATCGAATGACATCCCGAACGACCGAACGGGCGTGGTCTGCCGGAACACCGTATGCAGCGCGAACCAGACCGATAAATTGAGGATCACGCCGACCACGGCTGCGGTAATCGCGGTCAGCGCGCCCGCAAGTCCCTTGTTGCCGCGCAAAATCTCGATGAATGGCGCCCCCAGGAAGATCCAGAGGAAGCACGGGGTGAAAGTGACCCACGTGGCGAGCAATCCGCCAAGCGTACCCGCCAGCATCGGCGACAGGGTGCCGGGATCGCGATACGCGGCCATGAAGCCAACGAACTGCAGCACCATGATCAGCGGGCCGGGCGTGGTCTCGGCCATGCCGAGCCCATCGAGCATTTCGCGCGGCCCTAGCCAATGATAGTGCTCGACCGCCTGCTGCGCGACATAGGCCAGCACCGCATAGGCGCCTCCGAAAGTCACCATTGCCATCTTGCTGAAGAAGAGCGCGATCTGGCTGAACACATTGTCCTGGCCGAAGGCGATTAGAAGCGCGGAGACCGGCACCAGCCACAGCACGAGCCAGATCGCGCTGACTTTTAGCGCTCGCCGCACAGTGGGCCGGACGTGGTCAGGCAACTCCTCGCCGAGCATGCTGTCAATCGCAGCACCGGCTTTGCCACCGCCGTGCGGTACGGCCGCGAATTCCGGCCGTGCGGTTTTGGCGCCGAAATATCCGATCATGCCGGCGCCGATGATGATGATCGGAAACGGGACGTCGAAAAAGAAAATGGCGATGAAGGCGATCGCCGCCAGCGCCACCATGATGCGGTTGCGTAGCGCGCGTTTGCCGACGCGGACCACCGCCTGAATGACGATCGCGAGCACGGCGGCCTTCAATCCGAAGAACAGCGCCTCGATGAAGCCGACTTTGCCGAACGCGGCATAGATGTAACTCAGTCCCATGATGGAGAGGATGCCGGGCACAATGAACAACCCGCCGGCCATGATGCCGCCCGCCGTGCGATGCAACAGCCAGCCGATATAGGTGGCAAGCTGCTGCGCTTCGGGGCCCGGCAGCAGCATGCAGTAGTTAAGTGCGTGCAGAAACCGGCTTTCGGAAATCCAGTTCTTTTCCTCGACCAGAATGCGATGCATCACGGCGATCTGCCCGGCCGGCCCGCCGAAACTCAACAGCGCCACCTTTAGCCACACCCGAAAGGCCTCGCCAAAGCTGATGCCGTGGTCGGCATCAGCTTTGTAGTTCATCTCGGTTGCGGTGGTATCGATCACGGCTTTGCCTTACTGCTTGGCCAGTTGTGCGTTTCGCTGGTCGCATCACGGCACCAGCGGTAGAACGCGTCGTAAATGGCGATGCCGGCTTCGAGTTGCTCGAGATCGTCGTCGTACATTCGCGAGAGGCCGAGCGAGGCCGCGAGCAGTCCCGGCGCTTCCGGCGAGAGATCGAGACGCCCGGTATCGGCGGCCCGGACCATGGTTGCAAGCCGCAGCAGTGGCGGCGTCGCCAGACCAAACTCCTCGACCATGACATCGAACGTGCAGAGTTCACCGCGGTGGCTCCAGAACACGTTCTCGATGTCGAACGGGACGGCGTTGAAGCGCTCGCCGACGCCCACGACTTCGGCCGGCGCCACGAACAGAAACACGGCGTTGGGATCAATGAAGCGCCGGATCAGCCAAGGGCAGGCGATCCGGTCGATCTTCGGCCGAGCTCGCGTAACCCAAACGGTGCGCCCGTGCGCGTCTCGGGGTGGCAGCTTCGATGCCACGACCAGGGGCAATTTTGCCGCCTTCCAGCCCTCAAAGCCGCCTTCGAGGGATTCGGCCATTACGCCGAGCTGCCTCAGCCATGCGGTCGTGCCCTGGGCCAGTTTCTGACCGCGCAGGCAGGCCACGACCGCTTTGCGGCCGGAATATTCCTTGCCCCATCGCTCGGCAGCTTGGTCATCGCGTTTGATGGAGCCGGGGATCAGCCGTGGGTCGGTGGCAAAGTCCTCGTCAGTGCGAACATCGATCAGCACGGGCATTCTTGCTGTACCGATCAGGCGCGAAAGCTTCTCTGACGATATGGTGGTGGGGGATGACATGGGTGCGCCCTCGCAAGAGATACGGGACGCGATACTTGGGCATGTCGCCTCATGGGGAGATCGCACAATCCCCATGCACCGTATTACAGCGAAAACGCCGTCGGCTGTCAATGTGGTTGGGCCGCACCGCCAGTTCGTCAAGGGTGACGCAAGTGCTTCATTCTAAATGCATTCGCACAACAGCCCTTCTCGGAATGCGCGCCGTCTGGATGCAAAAGTCGCGTTGAACTAAGATCGCTCGCACCGGTTCGAGATTGCCGGTCTGCCCCGATGGAGGAAATGACAAATGAACCGAGCAGGTGTTCTCGTTACCGCGGTACTGTCATTGGCCGTGTCGTTCAATTCTGGCCATGCGCAAACCAGCAAGTCCGGCGTCGAGAGGCTTTACATCCTCAATTGCGGCGAGGGCGTTGCCGGCGATATCTCGCGATGGTCCCCTGGGGTCAATGAAGGCAAATCGATGGACTTCGTCGACAACTGCTATCTCATCAAACACCCGCAGGGCTGGTTGTTGTGGGACACCGGGGTCTCCGATGCGGTAGCGGCGATGCCCAATGGGCTCGCGCCATCAGATCCGAAATCCGTTCACTGGCATCGCCCCAAGACATTGGTGGCTCAGCTCGATCAGCTCGGGCTCAAGCCTTCCGACATCAAGGCCGTGGCCATATCACATACCCATCCTGACCACGTGGGGAATGTCGAGCTGTTTCCTGCCGCGACGCTCTACGTCCAGAAGGCCGAGTACGAGTGGCCGGGCGCAAACAACGCACCGCGGTTCAAGCCGGAGCATCCGGTCACCAAGCTGGAAGGCGACCGTGACCTGTTTGGCGACGGCAGCGTGGTCATTCTTTCAACGCCCGGCCATACGCCGGGTCATCAATCCTTGCTGGTGAAGCTGCCGAAGACTGGGGCGGTTGTGCTCTCAGGCGATGCGGCGCACTTCAAGGAGAATTGGGATAACCGCCGGGTCCCGGCGATCAATTTCGACAAGGAAAAAACGCTGGCTTCGATGCAAAAAATTTCGGATACGCTGACAAAGGAAAAAGCGCAGCTTTGGATCAACCACGACAAAGCACAGCGCGATACCCTGAAGATGGCGCCTGAGTTCTACGACTGAGCAGGCGAGCCGCGAAACAGGCGAGGGGGGCGGCGAGCCGCCTCGCTTCTCGTTGTGAGCCTGCACAATAGGACGGCACTAGAGCATCAGCACCGCTCCAGATCCGAGCAGCAGCGCGAGCACCACTTTGCGAAATGCAGGTTCGTCAAGCTGACCGAACAGTTTCAAGCCGAGCCATGTACCGGCGAACAAGGCAGGCAGGCCGAGCAAAAACAATTGTACAGTTTCGGACGTGACCGAGCCGCTCGCGCCGATCCACAGTGCACTCATCAGGAATATCGCAACCGCCACTGGCTGAAACACCGCGCGCTGCACGTCTTTCGGCCAGCCGCGCAGCCCGCACCAGATAGTTACGAGGATTCCGGCAAGCCCGGTCATGCCGCCGAGCACGCCGTTTAAAAATCCAACGACCGCATCGGCCATCGCGCCACCAGCCTTGATCGGCGCAATCGCAGGACGGAACAACGCATACAGGCTGTACAAAATCAGAAACGCCCCCACACCCGCGCGCACATGCACAGGATTCGCCCAGCTCAGGATCGCCACGCCAAAGGGGACCCCGAGCGCGGCGCCAAGCACAAACGGCCAGAGTTTTTTCCAATTCACCGCGCTGCGCAGCTTGTAAACGGAGTAGCCCTGCACGATCAGGCCGAATGCCATGATCAGCGACGCGGTCTGCAGGGGATTGAGAATGTACAGCCAGATCGAGGCGGCGATCAGCCCGAAGGCGAACCCCGACAGCCCGGCGACCAGCGCGCCTGCAAATGTCGCAACAAGAAAGATCGGAATCTCGAGTGGAAATCCATCCATGTGCTCGCTCCAAACAAAAGCGAGCAGCGCTTGAATGGGATCGCCATTTTACGGGGAGGCCGCATTGTCCCCGGATTCAAGTTACGCCTGTGATCCCGGAATGCAAGCTGCGGATGAACATCATGCGTGATCGCGTCGATGTTCAATCGGCCAAGTCCGGAGTGCGCCGTTTGAGCGCGTGCGGGTTTGAACGTGATATCACGCTTGCACTGCCACAGGATTTCCTAGGGCGGGTTCGGTCGTTCCTGTTTCGGGTCTGATTTGAAAGCGCTTCCAAAGCAACAGGTAACTGTGTCAGGCTGCGCTGCAAGAATTCGCGTGCGAGCAGACGATTGCGGCTTCGGAGGCAACAATGCGACGCCGGCATTTCCTGACGTTTGCGACTGGCGCCATTTTATCAGCCTCTGCGCAGGCACAGCAGGCAGCGGCCTTACGAAGAGTAGGCGTGCTGTTTCCGGGATTGTTCGGCGAAGAGCGGGAAAAACGCCTCAACGAGGGGGTCGCGAGCGAGCTCGGGGCTGAAAAAGTAACACTTATGATTAAGTCGGCTGGAGGCGACAGCCAGTCACTTTTCAAATATGCCAGTGAGCTTGTCGAAAGCCGGGTAGATGTCATCGTTGCGATCGCATCGGGCAGCCTGGAGGCGGCGCGCCGCGCGACCCAAACCATTCCCATTGTCGCGCTTGATCTCGAATCCGACCCGATCGCGATCGGTGCCGCGCAGAGCCTCAATAGACCCGGTGGTAATGTGACCGGAGTGTTCTTTGACGCGCCGGAGATCGCCAGCAAGTGGATACAGATCATCCGCGAATTGGTGCCCCACTCAGTCACGCCGGATTGCTTTACGACCTTCACCTCGATCAAACTCAGGTCAAAGCCGGTGAAATCTCTGCGCAAAAGGTGGGGATCGCGACAACGCTGTTCGGGATCGATCAACCCGGTGATTTTCGCAGCGCCTTCCAACGCGCCGTCGATGCAAAGGTTGACGCGATTCTGGTGCACTCGTCGCCCATCTTTGTGGACAAAGCGGCTGCCATTGCGGAGTTCGCGCGCGAATTCCGGCTGCCT
>NZ_DATEPI010000330.1:0-8926 GCF_035273305.1 Bradyrhizobium sp.
CGAGTCCGCCAAAGGCGTCGAGCAAGCGGCGATGCGTGGACGCATCGACCAACGCGCGCTCGTCATGCTGGCCGTGAATCTCGACCAGCGCCGAGCCGACCGCCTTCAAGGTTTGCACGCTGATGGACTGATCGTTGATAAAGGCGCGAGTCCGGCCATCGGCGAGCTGCACCCGGCGTAGGATCATCTCGCCGGCGTCATCGAGACCGTTATCGGCAAGCAGGTTCGAGGCTGGGTGGCCCTTCGGCACATCGAACACCGCGGTGACCTGGCCCTGCTCCACGCCATGTCGCACGAGGCCCGCATCCCCGCGTCCACCGAGAGCCAGCGCGAATGCGTCGAGCAGGATGGATTTGCCCGCACCGGTTTCGCCGGTCAGCACCGCGAGGCCACGGGAAAATTCGATATCGAGCCGTTCGATCAGGACGATGTCGCGGATCGACAGACGCGCCAGCATGCGAAATGAATTCCTAGCCGAGACCCAGTTTCTTGAAGGCTTTGGAGATATAGGAACCCTGATTCTCGCTCGGCTCGAGACCGCCGGACTTTACAAGATTGTAAGCATCCTTGTACCAGCGGCTGTCAGGAAAGTTGTGCCCAAGTACCGCAGCGGCGGTTTGCGCCTCGCCGACGATGCCGATCGCCATATAGGCCTCGGTCAGCCGAGCCAGCGCTTCCTCGACGTGGCGTGTCGTCTGGTACTGCGTGACCACGGTCTTGAAACGATTGATCGCTGCGGTGTAGTCGCGCTTGTCCATGTAATAGCGGCCGACGTTCATTTCGCGCCCGGCAAGCTGGTCGCGGGCGCCTTCCAGCTTGGCTTTGGCGCTGACGGCGTATTCGGAGGTCGGATATTTCCGGATCACCTCTTCCAGCGCGGCGATCGCTTTCTCGGTCCGGCCTTGGTCGCGGGTGATGTCCGGGATCTGATCGTAATGGGAGGCTGCGATCAGATATTGCGCGTAAGCGGCGTCGGCGCTTCCCGGATGCAAGGTGACGTAACGCGTCGCAGCGCCGATGCAGCTGTCGTAGTCGCCGGCGTTGTAGAAGGCATAGGCCGACATCAGCAGCGACTTGCGGGCCCACTCGGAATAAGGATGCTGGCGGTCGACCTCCTCGAATTTCTTCGACGCCGCCTTTGGATCCTTGCTCTGGTTCATCAGGTACAAGCCCTCATTGTAGAGCTTGTCCGCGGGCTCCTCCACGAAGGTATCGTCCTTGGCCATGAACTTGTCCCACAGCGCGCCTGTGCCACAGCCGCCCAAGGAAACGGCGGTAAAAACCAGACCGGCAGCCAAACGCAATTGCCGCCTCAACCCGACGTTCACCCGTGTGCGCAGTTCGAGCGTCATGTGCTGTGTTGCCATAGAACTGAACCTGACGCGTGTGATGCGGTACCCGCCGCGCCTTCAGGCGCCCTGATGGACGAATGATTGCCGTGCCCTTGGCGCCATGCAACGGGGGCTGTTTAGCCGAAAAATGCCCCTCAACCAACCGGGTACGCAGGCAATTCGCCCGGATTAAGGCGGTGCGGACCGATGACTAAGTCAGGAGATTTCGAACCCGAAACTCAGGGAGATTTCGAACCCGAAACTCCGGAGATTTCGAACCCGAAAGACTCAGGACATTTCCGGCCCGTAAACGGGGGCGACCAGGCCGGCCGCCATGCCGCTGCCGGCTTCGGCCTGAACGCGCGAGCGACGGGCCGTTTCGGCCTCAACCACACGCCACGCAGTACGATCAGCCATCAATGCCGTGAGGACGGCGTGATTGAGCTTGTGGCCGCCGCGCACAGAACGGTAGGCGCCGAGCAGAGGAAGACCGGCGAGAGCAAGGTCGCCGATGACGTCGAGTACCTTGTGGCGCGCGCATTCGTCGCTATAGCGCAGCCCCTCAGTATTGAGCAGGCGTTCTTCGTCGAACACCACCGAATTCTCAAACGACGCACCGAGGGCGAAACCGGCGCTCCAGAGCCGCGCCACATCGTTCATGCAACCGAAGGTACGCGCGCGGCTGATCTCGCGGCGGAACCTCTCCGGGCTCAGGTCGAGCGTATAGCTTTGTTGGCCGATGACGGGATTGGCAAAGTCGATTTCGACCTCGGCACGGAAACCGGCGGCGTACGGCCGCAACTCCCCAAAGGAGTTCCCCATGGTAACCTGTACGGGCTTCACCACCTGAAGAAAGCGGCGTGCGCCGGACTGGTTCAAAATACCGGCCTGATCGATCGCGGCGACGAAAGCGGCGGCGCTGCCGTCCATGATCGGAACTTCGGGCCCATCAATTTCGATCGTGGCGTTGTCGATGCCCATGCCGCGCAAGGCCGCAAGCACGTGTTCGGCGGTCGAGACAAGTGGACCTTCGCGATCACCCAAAACGGTTGCGAATTCGGTCGCGATGACCGAGTCCACCGAGGCCTGAACCTCGCGGTCGCACCCGTCCGGACCGCTTCGGACAAAAATAAAACCCGCATCCACCGGTGCGGGTCCTAGCGTCAAATTGACTGGCAGACCGGAATGGACTCCGACGCCTGTCACCGTAGCTTGCGACCGAAGCGTTGCTTGCCGGCTGAATTTCATCGAGACCCGCCCACTACCGACTTACCTAGAGATTAGAATCAGCCCCGTAGCGCACTGATTCGTCTCTAAGTTTCCCCAAGTCACCGCAGACAATAACACTGACCCCTAGACCGCCAACTCACGCTTTTTTACCAATTGTTACCCTGACTCTGCCGTATTCGCGCCAAGCCTTCATCAAATTGCGACGCGCTTGCAAGCAACTTCGAAACTTTAACGCCGACACCAAATACAAAATTAACGATTTAGATTCAGTTGCTTGATCGAAAATCCGCATGCATCGATCTACCAAAAAACGAAGGCCCCGACCGTCGCAGCCGGGGCCTTCTTCATCCTCGGATCTGTAACAATCTCATGTCGCCTGCCGCCGCAGAAAAGCGGGGATATCCAGATGGTCGTCCCCATGTGGCGGGGCGGCAACACTGGCCGGCCGGCCATGGACGTCCAGACCCTGCGGAGCGGGTCGGCGAGCATATTCCGACACTGGCTCGTTGCCGGTCATCTGCTGGCCGATCGAGCGCTGCGGTTTCCGCTCAGGTAATGGCGGCATCTGTGTCATTGCCGGACCCGCGGCGCGCGCGGCGATCGGAGGCTCGGTCTCCTCGTCCCGACGCCCGAGGCCGACATTGGCCAGGCGCTGCAGCAGCGACATGCGGGTCTTTTGCGGATGCTCGTCTTCGGTTTCGCCGCGGGCCTGCCTGATCTCGTTCTGGGCTGTCATTGGCAGATCTTCAAAATTCGGCATCCTTGGCGCGCGAGCGGGCGCACGTTCCGGGGCCTGCGGAATGAACGTTTCAGGCGGCGCCGGCTCGTGATGCTCGGGCCGCGCGACGGCATGGTCGGGGAACAGCGAAGGCTTTTGCGCGATCGGCCGAACGGTCACGTCACCATACGAGGCGGACTGCAGCGGCGGCGCCTGATGCGGGCTCTCCGGCGCGACGGCAGCCGCAATCGCGGCGAGCGCTGCCCGTTCGACACTGTTGGAGGGGCGCTGCGCCCCCTGGGCGGCCTGGGCAGGCTGCTGCGGTTCCGATTTGTGGATGGCGCGTTCGGCAAGCCGTGCATTTTCAGCGCGCAGCTTCGCAGTGAGATCGGCCAGCCGGGTATCCGGCACGGTGGCCGTCGGTGCCGGCGTGCCCGCCGCAGCCGTTCCGGCATTTCGCGAGATCAGCGCCTGTTCGATCCCGGTCGCAACGACGGAGACGCGAATAATGCCATCGAGGCTCTCGTCGAAGGTCGCGCCGACGATAATATTAGCGTCCTGATCCACCTCCTCGCGAATCCGGGTCGCCGCTTCGTCGACCTCGAACAGCGTCAGGTCCTTTCCGCCGGTGATCGAGATTAGCAGGCCGCGCGCGCCCTTCATCGACGAATCGTCGATCAGCGGATTGGCAATCGCAGCTTCCGCCGCCGTCAAGGCGCGCTTGTCGCCGGAGGCTTCGCCGGTACCCATCATGGCCTTGCCCATTTCGCGCATCACGGCACGAACGTCGGCGAAATCGAGGTTGATCAGGCCTTCCTTGACCATCAGGTCGGTGATGCAGGCGACGCCTGAATAGAGCACCTGGTCCGCCATCGCGAATGCGTCGGCAAAGGTGGTCTTTTCGTTGGCGACCCGAAACAGGTTCTGGTTCGGAATAATCAGCAGCGTATCGACAACCTTGTGAAGCTCGCTAATGCCAGACTCGGCGGTGCGCATCCGGCGCGCGCCTTCGAAGTGGAAAGGTTTGGTGACGACCCCGACCGTCAGGATGCCCATGTCTCGCGCGGTTTTGGCGATGACGGGTGCTGCCCCGGTGCCGGTGCCGCCGCCCATGCCAGCGGTGACGAACACCATGTTGGCGCCGGAGAGATGGTCGCGAATTTCGTCAAGGACTTCCTGGGCCGCCGCCGCGCCGACATCGGGCTGCGATCCGGCGCCGAGGCCCTGGGTGACCTGAGTGCCCATCTGGATGATGCGCTGCGCCTTCGACATGGTGAGCGCCTGCGCGTCGGTGTTGGCGACGACGAAATCGACACCCTGCAGTCCGGCAGTGATCATGTTATTGACGGCATTGCCGCCAGCTCCACCGACACCGAACACGGTGATGCGTGGCTTCAGCTCGCTGATGTCAGGGGGAGTTAGATTGAGTGCCATGATTGCCTCTCGATTACGCGCGCGTGGGGTCGCCCCGGCCGACGGCCGTGGGGGTTCGTGAATTTCGAATCCGCCGGAAAAGTTTCATCAGAAGCCCTCGCGAAGCCATCGTCCGACCTTTCCGAAATAGCCATCAGTCCCTGTCCTGAGCTGCCGCGTACGCCGCGGTTCGACGTGTTCAAGATGAGCGTGTTGCGGATAGACCAGCAGGCCGGAGGGCACCGCGAACGAGGCGCTCTTGGCTTCGTTGGGCAGCCGACCGAAGCCGAGCGGGCGACCGAGGCGCACTGGCCGGCCGAGAATCTGGGTGGCTAGTTCGGCAATGCCGGTGAGCTGCGAAGCACCGCCGCTCAAAACTATTCGCGCCTTTGGCTCTGCGGCAAAGGGGGAGTCCGCCAGGCGGTCCCTGACCATTTCAAAAATCTCCTCGGCGCGGTGCCGAACGATATTCGCGATCGTGGCGCGGGACACAATCTGCGGAACATCCAGCTCACTGTCGCCGGCGGTCGGCACCGACATCAGCTCGCGCGTGTCCGACCCGCCGGTCAGCACGGTGCCATATAACGTCTTGATTCGCTCGGCATCCGCAATGCATGTGCTGAGGCCTCGAGCGATATCCATCGTGATGTGTTGCCCGCCTACCGCAAATCCGCTGGCGTGAACGAACCGGCCGCCCGAATAAGTGGCAATTGTGGTGGTCCCCGCCCCCATTTCGACGACCGCGGCGCCCAGATCGGCCTCATCGTCGGTCAAAACCGCCAGACCTGCGACATAAGGACTCGCCGCCATGGCTTCGACATTCAAATGGCAGCGCTCGACCACCAGCATCAGGTTCTTGGCCACCGTCGCATCCGAGGTGACCACGTTCATATCGACCCCGAATTGCCGGGCCACCATGCCGCGCGGATCGCGAATGCCCTTCACCCCATCGAGCGCGTAGCCGACAGGCAGCGCGTGCAAGACGGTGCGCCCCTCGCCTGTGGCGTGGCGCATACCCGCCGAGGTGATGCGTGAGACGTCGGCCGACGTGACCGCGCCACCTTTGATGTCGGCCGCTGCCTCGATGAGTTGGCCCTGCAGCCTCCCGCCGGAGACCGAGAGCAGAACCGATTCCACCCGTACCTTGGCCATCCGCTCGGCGAGCGCCACGGCCTGGCGGACAGCCTGCTCGCATTCTGCGAGATCGACTACCGCGCCGGCCTTCATCCCGCGGGCCTGGATCTGGCTGTGGCCGATCAACTCCACGGCGTGGGTCCGGCCGCGCAGCGCCTCGCTCGGCGCGCACGGCGTAAGGCGGGCAATCATGCAGGCGACTTTGCTGGTCCCGATATCCAGCGACGCGACCATCGCGGTGCGGTTGTGCAGCATCGGGCGCGTCTTTGGCGTCTGCGTGCGATCAAAGCCGGTCATACGTCCCCGGCTTTCTTTTTCGGCTGTTTCTTGAACAATTCTTCCCGCGCCTTGGCGGCGTCTTCGGACAACTGCACCGTGAGGCGATCCGGCAGGCGCATGTCAATTGCAACGATGTCGCGCGAGAACAGGTGCTCTTCTTGATCGAGCCTGCTCAGTGACGCGAGGGCATTGGCGACATCATTTTCCGGAAGCCTTATGTCGAGACCATCCTTTAGACGCAAATTCCAACGCCGCTCGCCGACAAAGACCGCAGCCTTGGTTGTCGAGCGCACCTGCGGATATTGTCCAAGCAAAGCGAGGAAATCCCGCGCATGGGTTTCGGCGCCCTTACCGACCACCAACGGCAGCGAGATAAATCGCCGCGACAGATATGGCTCGAGCACCGCGCCATCGTCCGCGATCACCGACAGCCTTCCATCCTGTTGCCACAACGCGAATGGCGAGCGCTCGACAATGTCGATCTGGAGCCGACCGGGATAAAGCTTCAACACCGTAGCGTCGGCGATCCAAGGGTTGCCTTTCAGCTTGTCCCGGACGACGGTCGCGTCGAGGAACAGCAGCGATGAGCGGCCGTTGACGCCACCGCTTGCGAGCACTTCATCCTGAGTCAGTTGCTTGCGGCCATTGATGGCAACTGCCGTTATGCGAAACCCGAGATAGTTGGCGGCTGCGTTACGAGCGTCGCTTACAGCCGCGCTCAATTCCTCAGCGTGACCGCCCTTGACGATGCCGAGTCCGGCGCTACCCAGCAGCAAGAGCGCTGTCGCCGCGATCCCGCTGCGTTTCGGCAGGCGTTCGATCACTGCAATCAGTTTACGTGGCCGTTCGCGGTCGATCGAGCGCCTGACCGTGCGACGCTTCCAGCCCAGCCACCGGCGCAACACCAGAACGGCGCCAGTCGCGGCGGCTTTCAGGTCAGCTTGGGGCCTCGGCAATCGCAGCGATCGGTCGAGGCGTCCGGCACCATCCATTACACGAGCTCGTCAATGTTATGCCCGCAAACGCTTGCGAGTTCTGGCACAATCGACGTCTCGGTGATGCCGGAGCGAATAATGACCTCGAGGCAAAGAGGCCACCTGTTCCCTCGATGCGTTCGTCGCGACGGAAATCCGCACGGCTCACGCCCGGCAGCCAAGCGCCACGTGCGCCGCCAGCGTTAACCTTCGGGCCTACTCGTAAACAAATGGTAAACCCGCTGCAGGCACGACGCGATTTGGTCCGCCTTTTGAGTAGTTTGTCGAAAAACCGTAAAGCTTTACCAAGGAGCGAAGTTGAGCATTTCCAGCGACTTCGCGCCCGCGTTAGTAACGATTCTACCTACTTCCGAGCGCGTCTCGCAGCGAGCGTGATCTGGTCCTTGAGGAAATCGGCGAAATGGATGCCGTGAGCTTTGAGCGCTTTGGGATATAGCGAGGCTTTAGTGAGCCCCGGTAAGGTGTTGGTCTCGAGATAAACCGGACCATTGTCGGTGATGATGAAGTCCGAGCGCGAATAGCCGCCGCAAGACAACGCGCGATGAGCCTTGAGCGATTGCTCCATCAGTTGTCGGCTGATTTCGGCGCTAAAACGTCCCGGGCAAATCTCTTGCGTCTGTTTGGCCAGGTATTTGGCGACGTAATCGAACGGCCCGTCGGGCGGGATAATTTCGATCGGCGGCAGCGCGATGAGCGTGCCATCCAATTGCTCCAGCACGCCGCAGGTCGCCTCGGTGCCCGCAATGAAAGGTTCGATCAAATAATCTTCGTTCTTCGCGGCCAGACGGACCGCGATCAAGTCCTGCGTCGAATTGACAAACAACAGGCCATAACTCGAGCCATCGCGCGTCGGTTTGGCAATCAGCCTGCCAAACTCGGCCAGTGCTCGCTCGACATCGTCAAGCGCTACGCCTGGCGGGGCCTTCACGCCCGCGATCTCGGCAAAGCGCTTGGCGGCGGTTTTGTCGAAAGCGAGATGCGAGGACGCCGAGTCCGAGCCGGTGAAAGGAATGCCGCGCATTTCGCACATCGCCTGGAGTTCGCCATTCTCCGCGACGCCACCATGTAACCCGAGCACCAGAACGCGGTCCTCTGTCCTCGCTTGATCCAGCGCCTGCTCAATCGAGCCGATGCTTGGCGTGCCGGCTTTGAATGAATCCTCGAACGGCCGCGCATGCTTCACCAACACCTCGGAGCGGGTTTCATGCACGGTATCGTCGGCGTCCCAGAACCACAGGTCCGCGTCGGGCAATGCCTGATGCAGCGACTGGGCGGTGGCGACCGATACCAGGCGCTCTTTGTTGGTGCCGCCGAAAAGAATGGTGGTCCGCATCAGCTTTGCTCGATCCCGATCCGCTTGATTTCCCAGTGTAGCTCAATTCCGGAATGGTCTTTCACCCGCTTGCGAACGGTTTCGCCCAAGCTTTCGATATCCTTTGCCGTCGAAGTGCCGGTATTGATCAGGAAATTGCAGTGCATTTCCGAGACTTGGGCGCCGCCGAGGCGCAGACCCCTGCAGCCGGCGGCATCGATCAGCTTCCAGGCGCTTTGGCCCGGTGGATTCTTGAAGGTGGAGCCGCCGGTCTTTTCGCGGATCGGCTGCGCGGTCTCACGATGGTTCTGCACCTCGTTCATCCGCGCGCGGATCGCCGCCGCCGTCGCGACCTGGCCACGAAACCGCGCCGAGGTAAAAATGATGGAAGCATCGACGCCGCTATTTCGGTAAGTGAATTTCATCTCAGCGTTTGAGAATGCATGTTTTTTGCCGTCGCGGCCGATACCGACAGCCTCGATCAAGACGTCTTTGGTTTCGGTGCCATTCGCCC
>NZ_DATEPI010000331.1:0-3647 GCF_035273305.1 Bradyrhizobium sp.
CTTTTCAGGCCGCTAGCGGCGATACCCATCCGGTGCACTACGACATCGAATACTGCCGCGCCCGCGGCATGCCGAACCTGCTCGCGCATGGCTTCCAGACGCTGATCCACACCGCGCCGGGATCAGGGTTGTTTCCTTTCCTGATTGAGCAATCACTGGTCGCGTTTCTTGAGCAATCGAGCCTGTTTCTCAAGCCAGTATTTGCCGATGACACGATCTATCCCGCGCTCGAAGTGACAGAGCTGGTGGCGGGTCGCACTACTGGCGTCGTAAGCTTGCGCAGCACGGTTTTCAATCAGCGGCGTGAATTGGTCCTGGAGGGTATTCAGAAATTCCTGATCAGGCGCCGACCAGCCCAGCCATAGCGGGCGTGTCAGGCGCATCAGCGCCGACATCGAATAAGCCCTAAAATGTTGAACTTTACCGACATTTACCAAGCTAACCGGTTGCCGCTTCGATCTTGCTGCCCTACCTATGAGCGATGAAATTCCTTGACGAGGCAAAGGTCTATATCCGGTCCGGCGACGGCGGCAACGGATGCGTGGCGTTTCGCCGTGAGAAGTACATCGAATTCGGTGGACCGAGCGGCGGCAACGGCGGGCGCGGCGGCGACGTCGTGATTGAAGCGGTCGATGGACTGAACACGCTGATCGACTATCGATATCAGCAGCATTTTAAAGCTCAAAAAGGCACCAATGGCATGGGCAAGGATCGCCATGGAGCCAATGGCAAGCCGATTGTGCTCAAAGTCCCTGTCGGCACGCAGGTGTTCGATGAAGATCGCGAAACGCTCATCCACGATTTCACCACGCTCGGTGAAAGATTCGTAATCGCGGAAGGCGGCAATGGCGGATTCGGCAACGCACATTTCAAGACTTCCACCAATCGCGCACCGCGCAACGCCAATCCAGGTCAGGAAGGCGAGGAGCGCTGGATCTGGCTGCGGCTGAAACTGATCGCGGACGCGGGCCTGGTGGGTCTGCCCAATGCGGGCAAATCAACCTTCCTCGCTGCCGTCAGTGCCGCCAAACCCAAGATCGCCGACTATCCTTTCACCACCTTGCATCCGCAGCTTGGGGTCGTGAACGTCGACGGCCGCGAATTCGTGTTGGCGGATATTCCGGGCTTGATCGAAGGCGCGCATGAAGGCGCGGGGCTTGGCGACCGCTTTCTCGGCCATGTCGAACGCTGCCGCGTGTTGCTTCATCTGGTTGATGCGACCTGCGAACACGCCGGCAAAGCGTACAAGACGGTGCGGAGCGAGCTTGAAGCCTATCAGCGACATCTCGCCGAGAAAATCGAGATCGTCGCGTTGAACAAGATTGATGCGGTGACTCCGGACGAGCTGAAGAAGCAGAAGGATCGCCTGAAGCGGGCCGCCGGCAAAACACCGTTGTTAATGTCAGGCGTCACCGGGCAAGGGGTAAAGGAAGCGCTGCGCTCGCTGGCCGAGGTCATTGGTGAGGCGCCAGTCTCTGGCAAAGCCAAGGGACCGGCACAGGCGGAGCCTTGGTCACCGACGACGCCGCAAGGCTGATTTCATTGCGCCTTCGAACGAGATGCGCTGGCGCGAAAAACCCCCTGAAACCAGGATCGATGCCGCCAAAGAACAGGGCCTGACTTGTAGTGCCTTCACATCACTGCGAAATTCGACGACTGCCAAACCTGATGGAGAACATTAATGATCGGTTACGTCACCTTGGGTACCAAGGACATCAAGAAGGCCGCTCAATTTTATGACAAGATCGCCGCTGAGATGGGCGTCGGGCGCTTCATGGAATCCGACACGTTTATTGCCTGGGGCTCGCCGGGAGGCGGTGCCGGCCTCGGCTTGACACAGCCGTTCGATGGCAAACCTATGTCGGTCGGAAACGGCGTCATGGTGGCGTTCGCCGCAAAGGACAAGGCGCAGGTCGACCGAATCTACAAGCTTGCGCTGTCGCTCGGGGGCACCGATGAAGGCCCTCCCGGACAACGCAGCGAACAATTCTACGCGGCCTATTTCAGGGACCCCGAAGGCAACAAGCTCAACGCGTTCGTGATGGGCTGATCGACCTCAACCTGACCCCTGCCCGCGCCACTTCCAATTACTGGAGGTGGCGCGTATTGCTTCGCCTATCGCCCCTTACCAGACAGCAATCATGGCCCGCCCGAGCTTAGAGCAATTCCGCCGCATCGTCGTCAAAGTCGGATCATCACTGCTGATCGATTCCGACGCCGGCGAAGTGCGCGCGGCATGGCTTGCGGCACTGGCCACGGATCTTGCGAAGCTGCATGGTGCGGGCCGCGAACTCCTGATCGTCTCCTCCGGCTCGATTGCGCTAGGGCGCAGCCGTCTTAAGTTGCCGCGCGGCGCGCTCAAGCTCGAGGAAAGCCAGGCCGCCGCCGCCGTGGGACAAATCGCGCTGGCGCGAATCTGGTCGGAGGTGCTGGGTCATCACGGCATTGGCGCCGGGCAAATTCTGGTGACGCTGCAGGACACCGAAGAGCGTCGCCGCTATCTCAACGCGCGCTCGACCATGGCCAAGCTGCTGGAGTGGCGGGCGGTGCCGGTGATCAATGAAAACGACACCGTTGCCACCAATGAAATCCGCTACGGCGATAATGATCGACTCGCTGCCCGTGTCGCCACGATGGCAAGCGCCGATCTGTTGATTTTGCTATCCGACATCGACGGTCTTTACGATGCGCCGCCGGCTGGCAATCCCGATGCGAAACTGATTCCGATCGTGGAAACCGTGACCTCCGAAATCGAGGCGATGGCCGGGGCGGCGGAATCCGAACTGTCGCGCGGCGGCATGCGAACCAAGATCGAGGCCGCCAAGATCGCGACCACCGCGGGTACCCATATGCTGATCGCGTCTGGGAAAATCGAGCACCCGCTGCAGGCGATATCGGATGGCGGGCGCTGCACCTGGTTTCTCACACCCGCCAATCCTGTAACCGCGCGCAAGCGCTGGATCGCCGGATCGCTCGAGCCAAAGGGGACGCTGACGATCGACGCTGGGGCAGTAGCCGCGCTGCGGGCGGGCAAGAGTCTGTTGCCGGCCGGCGTGATCCGGGTCGATGGACAATTTGCGCGCGGTGATGCCGTGGTGGTGCGCGGTCCCGACACCCATGAGATCGGCCGCGGCCTCGTCGCTTACGATGCCGAAGATGCCGAAAAAATCCGGGGCCGCTCCTCGCCGGATATCACAGTCATCCTCGGCGTCAGCGGCAGAGCGGAAATGATCCACCGCGATGATCTCGTCATTGGCCCGAGCGGGGCCTCATCGCCGGGCTAGGCCAATGGCCTAGCTGTGCGCAAAGCTTGCAACCCTGCTCTCCGGCCGCGGCGCCCCGTCAGTCTTCGCAGAAAGTCGATTTTCGTGGTAGGACATCACATTAACCGAAGCTCAAGCGATGATGTCCGCGCCATTAAAAGCCGTTGATGCAAGCGCCGATTTGCCGGTCCTGATGGCCGAGCTGGCGGCGCGGACGCGCGCCGCCGCCAGAGTGCTGGCGCTAGCTCCGGCCGATCAGAAGAACGAGGCGCTGCAAGCCATGCAGGCCGCCATCGTCGCCAATGCGTCGACGATTCTGGCTGACAATGCCGAGGACGTCGCCGAAGCTCGCGCGGCCGGCGCCAGCAGCGCCTTCATCGACCG
>NZ_DATEPI010000332.1:0-9681 GCF_035273305.1 Bradyrhizobium sp.
GCGAAATGACCGCCCTTTTTCATCTCCGTCCACCTTTGAATATTCGTGTAGGTCTTCTCAGCCAGCGAGCGAGGTGGGGTGACTATTTCCTTCGGGAAAGCGGCATACCCTGTCGGCACCGAGATCGGATGATCCGGCGAGATCGGCAACCCGAAATGCAGGCGACCGTAGTATGGCCAGAACGAAGAGCCGATGGCTGCAGTGAACCAGTACAGCGAGATATTCGCCAGCAGGCGGTCACGGCTGATAGCGCTTTCGGGTGCGCCATCATTATCAGACCACTTGCGAAATTTTTCCGTGATCCAGGCGGCGAGACCCGCCGGAGAGTCCGTCAACCCGAACGCCAGTGTCTGGGGCTTTGTGCCCTGGATTTGTTGATAACCGGCCTCTTCTTTGAGAAAGAGCGCAAGCTGCTCGTTGTATCGCGCTTCGCTTTCCGAATTCGGGCTGATCTTCTCGCGTGGCACATACAGCAAGTTCAGATGGATGCCGCAGACCGATGATGGGAATTTTTGTCCGATCAACGAAGCGACGCCGGCGCCCCAATCGCCACCTTGTGCAGCGAACTTCCGATATCCAAGAGTGTTGGTCATTAGATCGTGCAAGCATGCTGCGACATCCTGAAGGATAAACCTTTTCTGTCCCGGCCGAAACGAGAGTCCGTATCCGGGGAGCGAGGGTGCAATAACCGTAAATGCATCCGTTGCGTCACCCCCAAATCGAGCGGGATCGGTCAATCGCGGAATGATGTCGACGAATTCGAAAACCGAGCCCGGCCAACCGTGCATGAGCAGCAGCGGATATGGTTTCGGGCCGACACCGGGAACGTGAAGGTAATGCAGATCGATATCGTGCAGCGGCACCTTGAACTGCGGAAATTCATTTAGAGCCGCTTCTTGCGTGCGCCACTCGAAGCTGTCCTTCCAGTAGGACACCAGCTCACGCATATAATCGACGCTGGTGCCGTAGTCCCACGGCGCGCCGGGCGCGGCGTCAGGGAAACGGGTGAGGGCGAGGCGAGATTTCAGGTCGGTGATATCACCGTCGGAAATGTTAAGGACAAATTGTTCAGGCGGCATCGCGAATTGATCCTTGCATGACGTGAGGTTCTGGAGCCAAACCGTGCTTCCCTCTCAGTTGAAGCTCATGCCGCCACTCATCGCGACGGTTTGGCCGGTCATGTAGGAATTGTCGATCAGCATCATTACGGCTTTTGCGACCTCCTCGGCTCGACCGAATCGGCCCAGAGGGATTCGGCTAACTAGGCTTTCTTGGCCCTTCATCATGTCTGTTTCAATCAGCGAAGGCGCAACAGCGTTGACCGTGATGCCTTCCTTGACGAGGCGAGCCGCATAGCCGCGCGTCAATCCCTCAACGCCGGCCTTGGATGCATTGTAATGAGGCCCGATCGCACCGGCCCCGCGCGCAGCTCCGGAGGAGATGTTGATGATGCGGCCCCAATTTTTGGCTCGCATCATCGGCAACACAGCCTGCGTGCACAAGAACACGCCTTTCAAATTCACCGCGATCGTCTGGTCGAATTCGGCTTCCGAGAGCGTGTCAATTCCGCGCGTGATTGCGATGCCCGCGTTATTTATCAGGATGTCAATCTCTCCCAATTGGTATTTCACGAGTTGAATCATTTTCGCCACGGCATCCGCCTGAGAGACATCTGCTTGGACAGTAATGGCAGAGGCGCCGGTCTTGACCAGTTCGTCCGCCAGCTTCCTCGCCTGATCGGCTCCTTCGCGATAATTGATGGCTATGGCCGCGCCGTTTTCGGCCAATGCCCTCGATATGGCTGCACCAATCCCGCGGGAGCCGCCGGTGATCAAAGCGATACGACCATGCAATCCATTATTCACGGCTAAAACTCCGGTGTGCGGGTAAGCGGTTCAGTTTACGGCCCGAATGCAGAGAACGTAAGCCCGTTGCATGATCAGGCGCACCGAAGGTCATTGGAAGAACTTTTGAACCGGCCCGCCGGAAGCACCGACAAAAACAATAAGACGACACCGAGGTCATGGCATGTCCCTCGAAGACAGGGTGCTGCAGGTGCTCAACGGTCCGACCGTCGCGCGCATTCGCTTTCGGTTTCCGATCGCCGGCGGCCACATAACCATTACTCCTCAGACGTTGCACCGGGTTGCCCGGGCGGTTCGATCCGGAGCGGTCATTGTTCGGCGTCCGACCGATCTCGATCCGACTGCCGGCGCACAGTACAACGATGTTGCGCGCACGCGTCAGGACGGGACCGTAGTTCGAGCCAACACTCTGGAACTCAATGCTGTGACGGGGCGCTTCGATGAGGCAACCATCGTGCACGAGAGCTTGCACGCGGCTTATGACGTGCAGCGTACCGCCGGACTCGACGCCAATTCGGAAGAGGCCTCTGCGATCACCTGCACCGCGCTCTGCTGCCGCATGACCGGTCTGCCTCTTCCACGATGGACCGGCAGCCGAATTTTTTCCAATGCGGAGCGAGTAGCTCAGACCCTTCTCAGCCAATATCAAAAGGGCGATCGCGGAATTCCAATGGTCGGCGCGGCGGAATGGAAGACCCTCCGCATGGGCGTGCTGCTCGAGCCGGCGTACTTTATGAAGGGGCCTGCCGGTCTTTTCGGAACGCTCGCGAGCGTACAATACACTCACGACGGCTAAGCCGCGGCGATATCGAACTTGAATGATCGCCTGCGGCATGCGTTGATAGATGCCGCTCAAGATCGAAATCTTGCCGGACCGCACCACTCTTGCAAAGCCGCAGATCGCATCTTCATTAGATCACCTCGTGCGCGCGGGCGAGAAGTTGCGGCGGCAGGGCACTTGCGAGGACATCCCATGACGCTCAAAAGGGCGCCGGCCTTTACGATGGTGGCAATAGTGATTGCAATAGTCGGGCTCACCGCTCAGGTCAAAGCGACCCCTTGCCCGGAAGTGGTGCGACTGCGCAACGCTGCCACAGAGGCTTGGAAGCAGGCGATGAGAGCATCGCAATCGGATCGCTGTGGAGCACTATATCAGGCCGCTTTGGCAGCGGAGGCTACACGCAAATACGCTGACGACAATCGCGAGTCATGCAACGTTTCTGTGTCATTGTTGAACCAGGTGGAAAGGTCCCATCGCGAGGCGGTACAGGCTCGCGACAATGTTTGCGCCGGACGCCCGCTTCGACCATATCCGCCGGATATCATGAGGCGTTGAGATCACGGGAAGCCTGGTCCAGTTTTCAGCGGGGCGTATTGCATGGATCTCAGTCAGAGTTGGGAAGCTCAAGCCGAGCAATGGATCAAGTGGGCACGCGCCCCCAACGACAGCTATTGGCGACACCATCGCGACCAGTTTATTCGTCTGTTGCCCGCGCCCGGAAAGCAGACCGTAGATGTCGGTTGCGGCGAGGGCCGCCTGACACGGCACCTGAAGCAACTCGGACATGCTGTGGTCGGCATGGATGCCTCGCCGTCGCTTGTCGCTGCGGCGCGCGCAGCGGACCCTTCCATGGACATTGTGCTGGCGAACGCCGCATCCATTCCGCTGCGAGACAAATGTGCGGATCTGGCAGTTGCCTTTATGTCGCTGCACGACGTCGATGACATGGCCAGTGCAGTCAAGGAGATCGCCCGCATTCTTGTGCCGGGCGGCCGCTTGTGCATGGCGATCGTTCATCCGATCAATTCGTGCGGCCGCTTTGAAGCAGCCACGGCCGATGCGCGTTTTGTGATCCAGGGAGACTATCTTCGTTCCTTTCGCTACTCGGACGCGGTCGAGAGCGACGGGCTGTCAATGACGTTCCACAGTCAGCATCGGCCGCTTGAAGCCTATTTTGTTGCACTTGAAGAGGCCGGTCTTTTAGTCGAGGCGCTGCGCGAGCCCGCAGTGCCCGACGAAGCCATTGGCTCGCCGGCGGGACGCCGTTGGCAGAGATTGCCGCTGTTCTTACAACTCCGTGCGCGCCGAGCCTAACCGAAGTTGCGGTTAGCCGGCGTCGCACGGTGAATGCGCTCAGATTCGATCGCGAAGTGCGTCGCCGTTGGTCTCAAACAGCGGCGGCTCTTTGCAGTTCGCTTATGCGGCCTTGCCCTTCTGCTGTTTGCTGAAGGCCTCGGCTCGTTTCGCCAACTCCTTCGGTTCGACGTCCTCTTTGTGCGTGGCTATGAACCAGCTGTTGCCCGACGGATCCTTTACGCTACCGCTTCGGTCGCCGTAGAACATATCCGTGGGCTCCATCACGTTGCTGCCGCCGGCCTTAATCGCCTGCTGGTAAACCCGATCGACGTCCGGAACGTACACGTAGAGGCTTGATATTGTGGCCTTTGCCATCTCGTTTTCTTCGCCGATCATCACGCGGGAGTCCCCAATCATAATCTCCGCGTGCATGATCGAGCCGTCCGGCCGCTTGATTGCTTCGTGAGTTAGCTTGCCACCGAACGCCTGCTTCAAGAACTCAATGACTTTCGGAGCGTTGCGAACCGTCAGATAGGGGGTGACGGTATGATACCCCTCGGGAACGGGCTTTACTGCCATGATTGGCTCCTTGCTGTTGATTTCCGACAGGCTGCGCCGGAACTTTGAGATTTCTGTGCCGCACTCGTGGAGATGTAATGGCAAGCAGCTGCAGGGCCGCCAATGCAATTTGCGAAACCCGCTTCTGCCGGCTGAGTTTATTGTCAGGCCTGAACATCCCATCCGGAGGAAAGCCATGGAGCATCTCCGTTACCCAAACGAAAGCACCGAGTACCGTGCTTCCAGAAACGCGCTTCTGAATGACGAGATCGCACTTCGTGCACAGATCGAAGCGGTCGCAGCGAAACGCCGCGCCCTGCCGCTCGGCGGTGAGGTGCCGGAAGACTACGTGTTCGAGCGGATAGGAAAGAATGCAAGGCCAGAAAAGGTGAAGATGTCCGAACTGTTCGGTCCCCACAAAACGCTCATTCTCTACAGCTTCATGTATGGACCCGAACGTGATTTGCCTTGTCCAGGCTGCACGCATTTGCTCGATGGCATCGAGGGCGCGGCAAGGCACATTGGCCGGCGAGTGTCGCTGTACATCGTCGCGAAATCACCGATCGCACGTTTAGCCGCGTGGGCGCACGAGCGCGGCTGGAACCACCTGTCGTTGGTATCCACGGCTGGTAATAGCTACGACGCGGATTATTTCGGCGACACGTCAAAATTTCCCAGGGGTATGCGGGCGCAGCATCGCGTTCCCGACGGCCAGAACTGGGACGAGACGATCTTTAACGTATTCAAAAAACATAATGGGACGATCCATCATTTCTGGGGATCGGAGATGAGCTTTGCACCACCGGCACCTGATCAGCACCATCGGGCTGGGGATCTCGCAGACCCGTTGTGGGGTCTCCTCGACATGACACCCGAGGGGCGCGGCGATTTCTTTCCTAAGGTCAGTTACGATTAAGGCGCCCGGAGTTTTCGTCGGCAAACAACCTGGGTGCACCATCGGATAAGTGGCTCGCCTTCCTTTATCGTCGGCCACCTCTGAAATGCAAAAAGGCCATGCTCATTTGGTGCGGCCGGGTTAGGTCACGCCAAAGTCGTTTGAGCCAAGCCATCTGGCCTGTCCCTCGCGCACTCCTGCCGTGATGCAATGCGCCCGCATAGCGTGGGCGCTGGGCGGTAGCCTTTCTCTCGGAGGGAGCGAGGTCCTTAGTCTCATGACTCACAGGTGCCGCGGAACGATCCTGGACATCCTCCGGGCGGACCAAACCATGAGCAGCTGGATCGGTATCAAGTTTGACCCGCTCGGGTTCGGCGCGCTCATCTTGCACAGATGTGACCTGCAATGCGTCCCGATCTGGATCGTGTTCGGCTGGTTCTTGCTTGGCCGGCTCCTGGGCGGGTACGGCCGCGGGCGCGGGTGATGTCGCAGCCGAGCTTGCAGTTTGCACGACAGCTCCATGCACACAACGACGCGCGGTTTCGATTTCGGCATTGCTGGCGCCGTGGCTTCGTGCCCATCTCTCAGCGGCCGCTTCCGAGTATTTGGCGACGTAAAAACGAACAACGGCGCAGGAGACATGGCCAAACAACGGCACGCCTGCCGTGGCGGTTTGGCTGAGTGCCATTAATGTTGAAAAGGCGAGGACTGCTCGTCTCATCATCACGATCCACCGTGAAGGAACTAACGCAGCAATTTCGGGGGCTTTTGCTTTGGTTCCACTGTCATGAGTTCTGGGGATGAAGGTGCGTGCGGGGAGGCAAATCTGGCACCCGGTTAGCGTCGCCGTCCAGTCATTGGTGCGGAGCGCAGCGGCAAATCCCGTCTGAACGTTTACAAGTTATCGATGAAATCGCACCAATGATGCGGTGATTTGCGCGAGTTGTTCTCGCGAACGTTCATTCAAACAAACGCAAAATTTTAACAACCATTCTCCGGAAATATCTCGGAAGCGCGAACAATGGTCAGACGAGGCGCAAGCCTCGATTCCAATCAGTCATTGAGGGTAGCTTCTCGAACAAGGCCAGCACGTTGCGACTCCGAATGTCGTAACCATCGGTGTGGCTCGCTCCTCAATACTGGAAGATCTAACAATCCGAACACCTGTGGCACTCAGCTGCCGGTTGAGAAGCCGTCTACAGCATCAAAACCGGACCACGCCTAGTCACTCGATCACGTCGTCTGCGAGCGCAAGCAACGAGGGCGGCACGACGAGACCGAGCGTCTTGGCGACTTTAAGATTGATGATGAATGTAAACTTGGCCGGTTGCTCGACAGGTAGATCAGCCGGATTGGCGCCCTTCAGAATTTTGTCAACGTAGATCGCCGCACGCTTGTGCATGTCCTCGTAGCTCGGACCATAGGAAATAAGACCGCCGGCTTCGACCAATTCCTTATAGGCATTCACGTTAGGCAGCCTCTGTTCTTCGGCAAACTCCATCATGCGTTTACGGTTATGCAGGAACACGCGGTCTGCCAGGATCAGCAAGGCGTCTGGCCGGTCGTTGCGGATGGCAGCGAAGGCGCCATCGAGGTCCTCGGCTTCTCGTATGTCATGTGGTTGAAGCGTTATTCCCATATGCTGAGCCGCAGATTGCGCATTTTTGATCGAAATGGCGTGAAAGGGATTGAGCGAATTAAAAAAAACAGCGACACGCGAAAGCTTCGGCACGATCTGATGCAAAATATCCAACCGTTTGCCCTCGAGGTCTGGCGCAACCGAGCTGAGGCCGGTGAGATTGCCGCCGGGGCGGGCAAGGTTTGAAACAAGACCGGTGCCAACCGGATCGCCAACCGCGACCATAACGAGCGGAACGGTTGAGGTGGCCTTTTTAACCGCAAGGGCTGCCGGCGTGCCGGCAGTGACGATCACGTCAACCTTGGCCGCGATGAGTTCGGCGACGAGTTCCGGAAAACGGTCATAGTCCCCCTCCGCCCAGCGGTATTCGATGACAATATTGCGGCCCTCCTCGTAGCCAAGCTCGCGCAGGCCGTCGCGAAAGGCGTCGACGAGATTAGCTTCGAGCACGGCTGTGGAGTTGCCCATGAAGCCGACGCTTGGAAGTTTCGCCTGCGCCGGCAATGCCCAAAGAACGGACGAGCCAGCAATTACGTTGAAGAAATCGCGCCGTTTCATGGGCACCAACAATCCGGCTCAACTGTCCGAGTTAGCGAGTTGAACTTGGTAAGGTACACACGGTCAAGCATCCGTGGGGTCCGTTTTGGTCATTTCGGACTTGGGCGCATCATCAATTCGCTGTGGCCTCAGGAACAGATGCCTGCAGCTGAACAGGCAGCGTCCGAAAACTGCCAACAAGCCTGCAAAGATACTCTATTCAATCACCTCGTCGGCGCGCGCAAGGATCGTAGGTGATATTTCAATCCCTAGCGCCGTTTCAGTTTTGCGGCTTATGATTAGGTCGAATTTGGTTGGCTGCTCGACCGGCAGATCAGCGGGTTTGGCGCCTCGTAAAATCTTGTCAACGTAAACAGCGGCACGGCGAAATAAATCCGGGGTGTTTGGTCCGTACGACATCAGGCCCCCTGCCTCAACATAGATCCGAAAGCCGTGCATCGTCGGCAGACGCTCACGTAAGGCCAACATGTTTATTTGGCTGCGATTAGTATTTGCGAGCGGATTAGCCGGCACGTAAAGTGCATCGGCTCGATCGTGAAGTCCTTCGAAAGCGGAGGGGATATCGCCGGCTTGTCTGACTGGAAGCGTTACGATTTCGATATCGAGTTTCTCTGCAGCGGCTCGCACCTGGGCCAGTTCTAGCTCGGTACCAGAAAAGCCAACGTAAGCTAGTACAGCGACGCGGTGAAGTCCGTGCACTGTCTCGCGCAAAAGCTCTAACCGCTTGCCCGCGAGATCGCTCGACTGGATCGATAGTCCCGTAACGTTGCCGCCAGGCCGTGCAAGATTCGACACCAGCCCTTGTCCCAGCGGGTCCGCCATCATTGCCGCCACTATCGGAATCTTCGATGTCGCTTCCTTTGCTGCCTCACCTCCAACTGTGACAATCGCATTTACGTTGAGACGGACGAACTCAGCCGCAATTTCGGCGTATCGGTCAGTACTCCCCTCTGCCCAACGATACTCGATCGCAACGGTCTGCCCTTCGATCCAACCGAGCTCACGCATTCGCTGTACAAAAGCGGTTCTCCACTCGCTCCAGCCTGATTGGGTGCCAGCCCCCATAAATCCGATAGTCGGAATCCTGGAGGCAGGTTGGGCCCTAGCTCTAGCAGGCCAAGCCGCCGAACCAACCAAAATCGAAATGAATTGGCGACGGTGCATTTGCTTCCCAAAAAGAAGACCCACGCTTGGCCTAGTGAAAAACTAGCACTTTGCGGCCGAGCGGCAAGCGCAGCAAGAAGGGGTCGTTATTAGATCCCTTCGTCGGTGCAGGCGAGGATGGTCGGAGCGACCGTAAGCAGTTCAAGATCTCGTAATCACAACTTCAAGGTAGTCGCCGGGAACAATAAGGCTACTAGTGCCGGCCCAATTCGACTTTTCAAGTAGATCGAGAATGTCGGCTTCCAGTGCAGCCGCCTTCTGCGCATCAAGCGCAGCGAACGCCCGGTTCGTGGGACCATAGTAACGTCGAAAAACGTCCAGCCAATGCTCCGGAGAGTTGTACCTGAACATGAACGTCTGCACGGAGCTGTGGATTTCATGTCCTGGGAACAGCTCTTCAAGGTGTGCCGCGGTTCCCCAGAGAGTAGGTGGTTTGATGCCGGGCGAGGGTGGTGCGTACTTTCCGACCATTTTCAGAAGCTGGCCTATAAAACCCTCCGGCGTCCAGTTAGCCAATCCGATCTTCCCGCCTTTGCGCACGACGCGAACGAGTTCGGCGGCTGCCTTTGTCTGGTTCGGGGTGAACATGACACCGAACGTGGATAGCGCCACGTCGAAGCTGCCATCGACAAATGGAAGTGCTTCGGCATCAGCCTGCCGAAAATCGATGGAAAAGCGCTCGGCGGACGCACGCTCCCTCCCTCGCTCAAGAAGTGCGCCGACATAGTCGGTCGACGTGACGCGAGCGAAGCGGCGGGCCGCGGCCAGCGTCGCGTTCCCGTTGCCAGCCGCAACATCGAGCACGCTGCTGCCGGCGCGCATATCAACGGCCTCGCACAGTCGCTCGCCGACGATCTGAAGAGTCGATCCGATCAATGCATAGTCACCGGACGACCAGACGGACTGCTGGCGTTGCTTGATGGCA
>NZ_DATEPI010000333.1:0-41321 GCF_035273305.1 Bradyrhizobium sp.
AAGTGATCGAGTTGCCGGTGGAAGGCACCTGCAATCGCCTGATCGTATCCTCGTTTAGCTTCTGAGGTGCGCGTGTCCGCATTATGTCCGCACTATCAATTCACTTGAGTGTCCTTCATTGTGGATCCGATGTCTTCCGAGCGTCAACGCAAATGCTTGGTAGTGTTAATGTCTTGTACAAAAATCGAAGGGCATTTTGCAGGATCAATAACTTGCCGAAATCGGGTGCGCGTGACTCTTAATCATCGGGTCCCAGGTTCGAGCCCTGGTGCGCCCACCAACTTTATCAAGCAGTTACCGATTTAGCCGACGCGAATATCAGCCGCGTTTTACAGCTCATTTCACAGTTTTGTCCTCGCTCCGAGCTTGAGTACCGCCGCTTCCGCCAGCTGGACGTCGCGACCGAGGTAGTGCACGTCAAGGATCGCCTCGACGTCCTTGAGGCTGTGGCCAGTGAAGGTCGCGATCTGCAGCACGGTCGCCTCGGCCAGCGCCAACCGCACCACCGCCGACCCACGCAGATCGTGAAAGATCAAGCCACTGACGCCAGCGCGATGGCATGTCTTGGACCACGACGTCCGTGTTAACACCGGGTGATCCATGCCCGCCGAATGTGTTCTGTGCCAAACCGCCTGCGAACGCTTCAGATCCTAACGGGCCCAAGGTCCCGGGATACCCGGGGCGACCCGGAAACTGGCCACCCGGATTATACAGATCCGAAGGGAGGACCTGATTGGGTTCCGAATCCGAACGGCCAGGGTATGGGTTGGCGGGATGCAAATGGGGATGTAGGTCCCGACACGTCAAGGTGGGGCTGCGCATGGGGGACCTCACTGCGACGTGCAAACTCCAGGTGGCGGAGATCGCAACGTGCGCCCACTCAGGTAAGCGCAGGAAACTAGAAGTTCGTCCAAGGATGGAACTATGAAGAACATCCAAGTCATCGACGGTGCTGACAATTGTACGTTCAGCATTTTTCAAGCGACCGACGAGGAATTTGCGGCGATCTTTCCTCTGAGCGGACAAGACATTCAGCTTTCTGAGGATCTCTCCGAGTTCGCTCTATCTGCATACGAGCTATTTGGGAGCGCCTGTAGCAAAACCGCAGGCGAAAGGAATTCACGGTACATTGTTCTACGGGTTCGAACGGAAGCGAAAATATTCCCCTGCATCGAAAGGCGAGGCTGATTGGGAACGTTCTGCAACTAACCGCGCAGAACGGCGAATGTACCAGCAGCTTGGCTGACGACGTACTCAGGTCGTAATGTGGCTATCGCTTAGTCACGCCGTGGATCGGTGGCGTAGGCACCACTGCCTAGGCGGTGGGACAGTTTACCACCTTCGATGCCTGCTTACATGGAATAGGCAATCGTAGGGTCGAACCAGTTCGTGACCGCAGACAACTCGAAGCGCGTGACAGACTCGCGCAGCGAATTGGGTATCCGCACCGACAAATCACTCGGCATGGCCACCGGCATTCTCACGCTGCGTGGCTGTCTCGCTTGAGCCCATGTTTGTTTTCAATCCCGACCGCTCGATGACGGGGACATTTCCAAATCTTGGCCGGTGCATCCTTCAGCGCGAACTGCGCAGGCAAGCGTCTGATTCCGCACTCGCGACGGCGTCTGCCGATGGAAATGGCTCAACGGCTGGATTGCGCCTACGAAGCGCTTGCTGCAGCTTGGGCATACCTGGAGAACCAGTTTCTGCCCGCTCATTCACATGCAGCGGGCTGGCGATTGTGGGCAGCGGCGCTTCCCCCTCGCCTACGAGGAGGCGAGAGCGCATAGGGTCGCTGTCGCAAGCCGCCATTGGCTCACAGACGGAAAATACATCGCGATCACATCTATATTCATGGTGAACGCTGGGTTTTGACCGGAGCGGACGTTAAGCCTTGCTAAGCAAGAGTCCTTTGGGAACTCGCCCGAAGGCTTTCGATATGCAGTCGTTGCTGTAGCGACTTCGCCCCCGCGAACAACTTTTGATTGACGATTCCCATTTACGTTCCCTTGGCATTCAACCTGGAGCTGAGCATGAGGACATTCGAACCAGCTGCGACCGCCCCGCGCATCTCGGCCGCGCCCTCGCGGATTCGTACGCTCTACGTCCTGTTCTTCTTCTCCGGGTTTCCGGCGCTCATCTATCAGCTGACCTGGCAGCGCAGCCTGTTTCGTGTTTTCGGCGTCAATACCGAATCCGTGACCATCGTTGTCACGGCGTTCATGCTTGGCCTTGGTATTGGAAGCATCGCTGGCGGATGGATCACACGGCGGCGCAAAATCAATGCGCTACTCCTCCTAGGTATGATTGAACTCTCCACCGCACTGTTCGGGATCGTATCGCTTGCGATGTTCGAGTTCGTGGGACGGCTCGTCCTGGACTGGCCGTTGCCGGCGGTAGCTGTCGTCAACCTTCTGCTCGTTCTGATTCCGACACTCCTGATGGGCGCAACGCTGCCAATCCTCGTCTCACATCTTGTGCGGACATCCGGGCACACCGGAGCAGCCGTGGGTACTCTCTACTACGTTAACACGATCGGCGCGGGCGCTGCCTCCCTTTTGTGCGCTACACTCATTTTCCCCTATACCGGCATGCACGCCGCAGTCTGGATTGCGGCGAGCATCAACGCCATTGTCGGTCTCGGCGCGCTGCTGGCGCAGAATCGATATCGCGAGCGCGTCGTGGAGGATGCATCATCAATAGCAGCCCCGCTTCAGCGACCCATCCTTTCGATCCCCTTTGTCATGGTAATGGCCGCAATGGGCGGTTTCATCTCCCTGTCCTACGAGATATTCCTGTTCCGTACCGTTTCGTTCGCCTCCGGATCGAGCTCATTCGCGTTCGCACTGGCGCTTGCCGCGTTTCTGATAGGGATTGCCGGCGGGTCTTATGAAGCCGGTACTATCTGCGCGAAGCATTCGCAGCGCGACGCGATGCGGAAAATTGTCGTCAACCTCACTTGGGCGAATGTGTTTGCCGCAATCTTCCTGCCGCTGATCACTCAATTTGCTTGGATGAGCATGGGGGTGATCAGCGTTGCGCTGGTTCCAATCTATCTGGTTGCCCGGCAGTGGGGTGGACTTCTGCCTTATCTCTCCGAATTGGGCATCGCCGCCGATGATCGTGCCGGCATGCGAACGGGGTTACTCTATTTCTCAAATATTGTCGGATGCACGATGGGCTCGGTACTGACCGGCTTCGTCCTGACGAGCTATTTCGACCTGCATGGCATTGCCATCCTGCTTCTTTGTGGCGGGACGGCTTGCGTGATGCTCATGATAGCAAAGCTCGATGTTGCTGTTCGCGAGCGGTTATGTCGCGGCAGCACCGCCTTCGCGGTTCTGACGATGGCTGCGCTTCTCATGCCTTCGACGGCGGGCCGCCTTTTGGAAAATTTGCAGTACAAGCGTATCTCGGATCACGCCTTTGTCGATGTCGTCGAGAACAGGGACGGCATCATTACCGTGGACACTGATGGTAGTGTGTTCGGTAATGGCATGTATGACGGCCATTTCAATGTCGACCTCCATCATGATCAGAACGGCATCATCCGTCCCTACGCACTAAGCCTGTTTCATCCAGCTCCGCGCGATATTTTGATGATCGGCCTGTCATCAGGCTCATGGGCGCAGGTGATTGCCAGTAACCCGGCCGTTACTTCAGTTACGGTGGTCGAAATCAATCCCGGTTATCGTGACTTGATCGCGCGACGGCCCGAAGTTCAGTCGATCCTTCAGAACCCAAAGGTCCGGATCATCAAAGACGATGGACGCCGGTGGCTGAACCGGCACCCCAACGAGAGATTCGATGCCATCGTGTCGAACACGACCTGGAATTTCCGGATGAACGCCACAAATCTGCTTTCGACCGAGTTCCTGGAGCTCGCCAAACAGCATCTCAACCGTGGCGGTATCCTCTTCTACAACACGACGGATTCGGCTCGCGTCCAAAGAACAGGCTGCCTGGCGTTTCCGTTTGGTGCGCGGTTCACCAATCATATGGTGCTCTCGGAAAGCCCGATGAATTGGGACTTCTCGCGTTGGCGCGGCGTGCTGGAGAACTACACGCTTGACGGTAAACCCAGCTTCAACATGGCGACGGCCAACGATCGCGCCGCAATCGATTCTGTTCTGTATCAGTATGGTCCCGCCGGCGGTCAGGTCGAGGATTGCCGGGCAGTGCTTTCGCGGACGGCGGATATGAAGCCTATCACCGACGACAACATGGGGACGGAGTGGCGCCGCTATATCCGGCTTGAGTAGTACCACCGGTCGTCTGGCGACAGTACATCCCCTAGTGGCAGGCAAGCAGCAAAGACCAGCGATTTACAATTCAGATGTAAGCCATTGTAGAGACCTAAAACGCATCAGTTTACAGGTAAGTACCTGATCTACTTGGAAACAAGTCAGACTCTTAATCATCGGGTCGTAGGTTCGATCCCTACTGCGCCCACCAACAAACGCTTATAAATAGCGAACAACTTGAAACGCCCGGAGAGCCGGCGGACAACTCCGCTCAATTTGAGCTTTTTCTGTACGACGCTGGACATTCGTTCTGAACTCCGAAGTCGGACACCACTCGGCTGCGGCAAAGGCGCGGAGTTAGGTTCGATCCCATGCGTAGCCTTATCAGCGCCGCGGTCCTGATCACTACCTCCTCGGGCATTGCCGATGCTGGAGGCCGCGGATATCGCGGGCACGGCCACCGGCACATCGACTGGATCATCCCCACAGGCCCGCAAGTGATCATCGCGCCCGAGATGAGCGAGACCGAATGGGCCTACGATCGTGCCCGAAGGCTGGAATGGCAGGCCCGATGCAAGCCGCGCAGCGTCAACGGTCGGGTCGCGTACGCGGCGCCGGGCTGTGATCTTCAAATCCTGAACTAGGCGCAAGCCCATCGGGCGAAGACAGCGCCGCGAGTCACGCCGGCGAAAAGAACGATTTTAGGATCGCAAACAAGTTCGGCCCGCCCTAGACAAGACCAACAATGCGAGCGCAGCTGCCGATGAACGCCGCTTGGACGCCCCCATCTCCCTCATCAGGGTAACGGTATGAGAAGCGCGTGCGCCGCATCTTGTCGCGTGTGGGCAAGGAGCACGTCACGCGTCCTTCGAGGGCATACTCAGGTTTCATCGGGCGGCATGTCACGAGGTACCATGTGGCACTCCCTACTTCATCTCAACGTTTGATGAGCCACGCAAGCGAGCCATGAACCCAAGGCTTACGAATCCAAGGATCATCATTGCCCACGTCGAAGGTTCGGGGACAGCGCGTATCGATCCAAACAATCCATGTTGCTCGCCGTCAATGCCGTCCGTAAAAAACAGCGTGTTCGGATCACCATTATTGCCCGCGTTTCCGAAAGCCAGTGACCAAAGCCCGCCCGCGGATTGACCAGCACCTGGATCAATTGGGATCGAGCCAAGGAATTGGCCGGTGAGCGGATCGAACGCATTAATCTCGCTGGCAAGGAAGCTGAAATTGCCTACAAGCAAGTCGCCGCCGAACTGGCCGAAACCTGAAGGTGCAAGAGTAATTCCCCAAGGCGACGCTAGCTGGCCACCAGATATCAAGCGTTGCTGAAAGTTGCCATTCGTATCGAATACACTCACAAACCCGGCACCCGGAAGGGCCGCTATCTGAGCTGGTCTGCCCGCCGGAGCGTAAGTAACGTAAATTTTGCCGCCGATGTTTTGCACGTTGAAGGGGACGAAACCAGTGGGGAGGTTGGGATCGACAAAGCCCCCTGGAGCTGTGACTGCGTGGAAGGAGCCATCGAAAACATCGATGTGGTTCTGCGCGCCATTGGCCGCGTAGAGCTGCGTTCCTGCTAAAGTCAAACCGGTGTAGACGGCTCCAGGGGTCATGGCTGCAACTTGCGCCGTGGTGCCGGCCCCATTATTCCAAGCTGAGATCGTGCCGTTCAGATTTGCGAATATGAAGGTGGCTGGGTTTCCATTCGACGGAACCGCAAATGACGAAGTGGGGTTGAATACCTGTCCTGTTGGCCCCTGCGGCCCCACGCTTGTCGTCGGAATTGAAACGATCAGAGCCGCTTGTGTTACGGGTCCGCCGCTGGGAACATTGTAAAGGGTGGCGACCCCGGTGCCTTGATCCGAAACCCAGAACGGAGTGCTGGGACCGTGCGATACTCCCCACGGATTGACCAGATGTGGATCAGTAATAGCCGCTAGTCCGGCGATATCCGACACAAGATCGGTCTGCAGGTATGCGGAGGCGTGAGCAGAACAGGCCATCGAAGAAAACAGCCCAACCGCGGCTAGCAACTGTGGCCAACGTTTACGCATGACATGGTCCTCCCGACGTTCGAGGCCTGCCCTAACAATGCTGAACAGTCCCTGCGGTCATTTATTCCAGACCGTTCTGAAAGCGCGGCGACAAGATAGGCGTCGAGCCTGGGGTCGCGGTGCTGGGTCTCCAGGCTGACGATTTGTGCAACGACTGCTCTTCGGTCCGGAACGAACTGCTGCTTCAGACGTGATGTATTTTGCGTCGTTGAGTCACCGAGACAGCCGCAAGGGAGGATTGGGAATGTTTAAACGTATGCACACATGCTCGTTTGCTGCCGTGTCGGCAGCAGCGCTTCTATTAATTCCGATCTCGGCCTTTTCCCAATCTATTGAAATTGGACCGGGCGGCATCCGCGTGGGCCGAGGCGGGGAGTGCGAACGATTGCGACGTGCCTGCGAATACAAGGACGTTCGAGGAGAGCAGGGCGAAGGCAATTGCCGCAGATACCGCGAAATCTGCCAGAGACCGGCAAGAAGGGATGTTTGCGGGGAGTTGAGGCAAGCTTGCCTTAACAAGGACCGATTGGGCGAACAAGGCGAAGGAAATTGCCGTAGGTATCGCCAAACTTGCCGCTGATGGTCAGGGTTGCATGACCGGTTGAGTATCGGCGGAGCCCCGCAAGGTCGCGCTTGCTCAGATGGCGGTCTTAGCCGCAACTAAGATCGCCTTCCGACATCGTTGGAGCGAGAGGATCGCGTCCTGCGCACGGGCAGAGCGCGCAACCTCATGCATGGCATATCTTTTATTGCGGCGCACGATCCGAGCGAGACGTTTGCACACAAGCGAGGCCGAGGATCGTTACTCGATTATACATCACGCTCAATTACCCGGGTAATAGAGGCGTAATTCCGAGTAATACGGGTGTACTTGGTTTTGATAATGGCAAGGTGCCTTACCCGCGCCGATTAGGCGATATGCAAGGTGAACGAGACCGCTATTGGACAATGTCGCTGTCCGATAGGGCGCTGCGCTAATGTGATTTCGGGGTCCAATTCCATCCTGATCCGCAAAGAACTCATTTTCATTTTGGAGACGTCTTGGAGGACGAAATGGGTACATATTCTATAAATAATTTCAGCCGCCGTGAAATTGCAAATATGTCAGCAGCGTTGCTGTGCGCCAGTGTTCTGCCATCAAGGCTGATTGCAGCAGAGAAGCTGTTACGTACTCCGGGCCAAATCCTCGGTCCGTTCTATCCTCTGAAGGAATTGCCTCAAACTTCAGACCTAACGAGAGTGCCCGGCCGCGCGGGTCGAGCGGCTGGACAGATACTGAACGTAATGGGTCGCGTGCTGAACCTCAAAGGGGAGCCAGTTCGCAACGCAAAAATCGAGATTTGGCAAGCCAACGCCTATGGGCGTTACACACATCCAAGCGACACAAACCCTGCGCCCCTCGATCCGAACTTCGATGGATCAGCACTACTGGCCACTGACTCGGAAGGGCAGTATCGCTTCAAAACAATCAAGTCTGCTGCTTATCCCGGTGGACCCAACTCTATGCGGCCGGCACACATCCACTTTCAGGTGAGCGGACGAGAGGACAGGCTCGTCACTCAAATGTATTTTGAAAACGATCCTTACAACGATAGCGATCCGTTCCTGAACAGCGCCGGCCGCAAGCAATTACTCATAGCAAAACTGCAGGACCCCACCCCGGAATTCGAACCGGATTCAAAGCTCGTCCGATTCGATATCGTCCTGTACAACGGATGAGAACGTGGAATAGAAACGATGATGAGCCGGATGCGCGACTAGTCGCACTAGTCCAAGCGTTTCGAACTGGCGGGCCCATTCGGCCGGAGGATCGCGAAGGCGCTCAATGCCGATACCGCCGGGGAGGCGAGCCTCGACCGCTGTCTCGACGAGAGCCGGTAAGCGAGATGTTCATCTTGACTTGACGGACGCTGCACTTCTCCCGATCGGCAATTCTGTGCTGAGCGGCTGCTGCGTTCAACTCGAGGATCATCGCTATCGGCTATTATCGATACGTTGGCGTCGATGCACGGCGGCATCGCCGCGGTCCGTCGACTCAGTATCTCACAACGTCCGAATGCCGTTCTTGATGCCGTCGGCGATCTGACCAATTTGCTCCTCGTTGATGATAAGAGGCGGCGACAGGATCAGTGTATCGCCAAGGGCGCGAACAAAGATGCCGCTTTCGAGACAGTGGTTCGCAACGGCTCGAGCCCGTTGTCCGGGAGCATTCGGCGCAGCTTCGATCTCCACGGCCCCAAGCAGGCCGAGGTTGCGGATATCGCGCACCACGCCGCCGGCGCTTTTGATGTCGTGAATGGCGGCTTCCCAGCTTCCGGCGATGCGCGCGACCTTTTCAAAGATACCATCCTCCCGGTACACATCGAGACTGGCAAGCGCCGCAGCACAGGCGAGCGGGTGGCCGGAGTACGTATAGCCGTGCGCGAACTCGACTGTCGCCTCCGGACCCTGAGACATGGCCTCGCGCACGTGGTGGTGAACCAACACGCCCCCCATGGGAACAGCGCCGTTACTCATCCCCTTCGCACAGGTGAGGAGGTCGGGTGTAACGCCTAAAGCTTGGGCGGCAAACGGTGCACCCAGTCTTCCGAAGCCGGTGACGACCTCATCGAAGATCAGCAGGATACCGTGCTTGCTGGTGATCTCGCGCAGCCGCTCGAGATAGCCTTTGGGCGGCGGCAGCACGCCGCCGGCGCCAGCCACCGGTTCGACGATGACGGCTGCGACGGTCGAGGGGTCAATCGCGGTTAGCAGGTCTTCCAGCGCATCCGCAAAGTCGACCCCATGCTCGGGCTGGCCCTTGCTGAACGCATTACGAGAGAGGTCAAGCGTATGGGGTAGGTGCGACACCCCCGGAAGCAAGATGCCGAATTGCGCCCGCTGCCATCCGATGCCGGAGACCGAGAGCCCGCCGAACCCCATGCCATGGTAGCTGCGCTGGCGTCCGATTAAGCGCTGGCGATGACCCTCGCCTCGCGCCCGGTGGTAAGCCAGCGCCAACTTCAGAGCGGTGTCGACGGCTTCGGAGCCCGATCCGGCAAGGAAGACGTGGTCATATCCCGTCGGCGCGATCTCGATCAGTCGATTGGTGTAGTGAAACGCGAGTGGATGGCCAAGCGAGAAGCTTGACGCGTAATCGAGCTTGCCCGCCTGGTGACGAATGGCCTCAACGATCTTGGGATGGCAGTGCCCGGCATTGACGCACCAAAGGCCGGCAATGGCATCGAGCACAGACCGGCCTTCAGGCGTCTTGTAGTGCATCCCCTTGGCCTCGACAAAGAACTCCGGCGCTGACTTGAAGCGTCGGTTCGGCGTCATCGGCATCCAGTAGGCTTCAAGATTGTTCGGCGGAATGTCGAGGTTCGTTTGAGACATTTACGCTGCTCCAGTCTTGTTTGATCTCGATGGGGATGATCGTGGATTGTCGACGACCTGCCGCCTTCCGCTACGTTGCGAACAGACCGCCGCTACAGGTTGACGACGGATGACCACTTGGCCGCCAGCGTCAACGCCGCATCTTTGACTCATCGATCAGATTTGCCGGTTCATGCCTTGACCGAGCCGGCGGTGAGACCGGCGACATAGTGCTCGACGAAAAACGAGTAGATGATCGCCACCGGGATCGAGCCGAGCAGGGCGCCGGCCATCAGCTGGCCCCAGTAGAACACGTCGCCGCGGATCAGCTCGGCGATGACGCCGACCGGCACGGTGCGCACCGAGCTCTTGGTGAGGAATATCAGGGCATAGAGAAACTCGTTCTGTGAGAGCGTGAAGGCGAAGATGCCGGCAGATATGAACCCCGGCGTGCATAGCGGCAGGAAGATCGTCCACATTGTCTGGAGCCGGCTGGCGCCGTCGATCCGCGCCGCCTCCTCAAGCTCCTTCGGCACCGTCTTGAAATAGCCGAGCAGCAGCCAGGCGCAGAACGGCACCAGCATGGTCGGATACGTCAGGATCACGGAGGTGAGCGTGTTGCCGAGGCCAAGTCGGTTAATCACGTCCGCAAGCGGGATGAACAGCAGCGGCTGCGGCACGAGGTAGATCGCCGCAATGGTCATTGCGATCAGCGACGATCCGGCAAAGCGCATGCGCGCCAGCGGATAGGCAAGCATGGTGCCGAGGATCAGCGAGATTCCGGTTGCTACCACCGCCACCAGCATCGTGTTCCACGTCCACAACAGGAAGCTCGACTTGGTCAGAAGGTCGACATAGTGCTTGAGCGTCGGCGCATGAACGATCAGCGGCATTACATTCTTGTTGTAGAGCTCGGCGTTGGGTTTGATCGACGTGATCGCCATCCAGTAGAACGGAAACAACGCCAGCACGAGAAAGAAGCCGACCGGCAGCCATACCCGCAGCGCCTGACGGATGCGTCCTTCGCCGCTGACGACCATCTCATTCCCTCCGCAAGTAGATGGTCAGCGCCACTATCAGCAGCGCCAGCGCCGGCAGCATCGCTAGCGCGATCGAGGCTCCGAGCCCGAGCTTGCCAGCGCCCATTGCGATATCGAACGCGTAGGTCGCGAACAGTTGCGTGGCGTTTGCCGGCCCGCCATGGGTCAGTACGTAGATGAGCTGGAAATCGGCGAAGGTGAAGATGACCGAGAACAGGGTGACGATCAGGATGATCGGCCGCAGCAGCGGCAAGGTGATGAAGCGAAACCGCTCCCATCCGCCAGCGCCGTCGATGGAGGCTGCTTCATACAGCTCGGAAGGCACCGTCTGCAGGCCGGCGAGCAGGGTGATTCCATAGAACGGCAGCCCGCGCCAGGTGTTGATGATGATGATCGAGACCATCGCAAGCGTCGGATCGCCGAGCCATGATGGGCCGGGCTTGGGCCAGCCAAGCGCCACCATGAGGCGGTTGACGACGCTGAAAGCCGGATCGAGCATCCACAGCCAGGCAACTGTGCTGAGCACGGTTGGCACGATGAACGGCAGCAGCAGCAGCGCGCGTACCAGGTTCTTCATGCGGAAGTGCTGGTTCATGGCCAGCGCCAGGCCGAGCCCGCCGATCATCTTCAAGAGCGTCGCGACGCCGGTGTAGATGAACGTGTTGATCGCCACCCGCCAGAAGACCGGATCGTGCGCGTCGGTGATGAAATTCTTCAGCCCGACGAAGGTGCCGGTGTGCGCGACCGGCCGGTCTTCCAGGCTGAGCAGAATGCCGTAGCAGAACGGATATCCGACGAGTGCGGCCAGGAAGGCGAGCGGTAGCGCCATCATCAGCCAGCTAAAGACGCTTTGGCGGTCAAGCACCACCGCCAGCGACACACGCTTGCGCGCCGCTGGGGCAGATACGAGAATACGCTCGGATGCAATCGTCATCTGTCAGGCCGAGCGATAGATGTCCTTCAATTGACCCGCGGCATCCTTGATGACGTCCTTGGTCGACGCACCGGCACAGGCCTTGGCGAACATGTCGATGACGACATATTTGGCGACGACTTCGGCCAGTTGCCGGCTCGCCGGAGCGGGCCACCCCGGCAGATGGGCGTTTGCGAGCGCATCCCGGAACGGCAGGTTGCGCGGCTCGACGTTCCACATCGGCGCATTCTCATAGCCGTGCACCAGGGGCTGGTAATAGGAGTCCGCGATCGCGTACCAGCCGCCCAGTTGCTTCGGCTGCATCAGCCAGCGCATGAAGGCCTGGGCCTCCTGCCGGACCGGCGAGAAATCGAAGATCGAATGGCTGATCGCGTTGAGCAGGTGGAAGCGTCCCTTCGGTCCCGCCGGGTTCATCGCTTGGTCGGTGACCTTGCCGATTTCGGGAAACTCGCGCTTGGCGAACCACAGGATGCTTTCCGCATTGTTGGTGCAGGAGATCTGCTCCGCCATCCATGCCTTGTTGTTGCTGACGTCGGTCCAGCCGAGGACGTCGTCGAGCATGGTGTCCTTGAAGAACTTGCGGCAGAAATCGACAGCGCGCGCGGTCTCGTCGGAATCGATGACCACGGTTTTGCCGTCGGCCGCCACCTCGGAGCCGCCATAGGACCACAGCAAGGGATAGAGCCAGCCGTGGTTATCGCCGAAGCCGTGGCCCAGCTCGAAGCCGAAGGGATGGTCCTTGGCCTTCAGCTTCTTGCCGACCTCGTAGAGCTCTTCCCAGGTCTCCGGGAATTTCTTGACGCCGACCTCGGCGAACAAGTCGGTGCGCCAGTTCATCAATTGACCGATATTGGCGAAGGGAATCGCCTTCCATTTGCCATCGACGACAACGGCCTCCCTGCCGGCGTCGTACCAGCCGCCTTGCGCCTTGCCGACCTCTTCGGCTATGTCGCCGACGTCGAGATATTTGTTGCTAAACTGGATCACCTGCAGCAGGCCGTTCATCGTGATGTCCGCGCCCGAGCCGGTCTCGGCAATCGTGCTGATCCGCGTCGGCAGGCTGCCAACGCTGGTCACCTCGTAGACGATCTTTATGCCGGTCTCTTTTTCGTACGCCGGGGCGAGCGTGTTCGCGACATATTCGTCGAACGGTTTGATGAACGAGCTTTCGTGCAGGATAGTGATGGTCTTCTCGGCAGCGCCCGCTGGTAGGGACCGGCTCAACGCCGCTGCGGTGCCCGCGGCAGCGATCTTGAGAAATCCCCGCCGGTTCGTCAGATGATTGGTTGCCGGCCCTGTCATACTGCTCCTCCCTGGGTTGATGTCCGGGCTGATTGCCCCCTCCTTTTTGTTTGGGCGCAAGACTACAGCAGGATCGGATTTGGTACAGTCGGGAATCGCGGCGGGCTCAGCGTCCTTAGTATCAGATGGTTTGAACTGGCTGAGCAGCTCGATGCTGCATGCACCGCAGCCGCAACAAGGACAACATTGTTGACGGATGTGGGATCGTGCAAGCGTCGCTCCCATCGCCTCCATCCCCGGCCGCGGTTTAGATCGGCCAGATGTACCTCGGCGTCCTGGCGTGGTAGCGAAGGTACGCATCGCCGAATTTTGCGCGCAGATAACGCTCCTCCGGCAACACGACGCCCCAATGCAAGATCAATTGGCTCGGAACGAACAGGATCAGAAGCCATCCGTTCGCCGAGATCAAAGCCAAGCCAATCATCAGCAGGGATCCTCCCACGTAAATCGGATTTCGCGTGAACCTGAAAACGCCGTCCGTTACGAGCGCGGTGGCCGGCGAGGAGGGGCTAACGTTGGTGCCCAGCCGCGCCATCGCGTGGATGGCACTTGCGCCCACCAACAGTCCGATGATCACGATCACAAATCCGGCGATCCACCGTAGCTGCCAATCAATATGCGACAGCGTTTCAACGGGAGCGAGCCGCTGCAGCACAAAGCTGATCACGACAGTCGAGATGATGATCACGGGCGGAAATATGATGACATCAGGCGCATCGGGTTTCACATTTTTCGACATAACAGCTCGCTATCTTTGATTTTGGCCGCTCCGCACAGGCTACGTCTTGAACTGGTCGCGGCGCATGCCGGAGGTGAGACTGACCGCTCCGGAAATGTTCATCATTTCGCGGCGGTTACCATGATTTCGACGAGCATGCCCGGATACCATAGCTGAGGCGAATGCAGGCACGCGCGCGTCGGCGGACTAGCGGCATCCACCCAGCCGTTCCAGGTCTCGTTATGCGCCGTGAAAAGGCTCATGTCCGTCAGCCATACCAGCGCGCTTAGCAGTTTGGATTTATCTGTGCCGGCTATCTTCAGCAGGCCGTCGATCCTGGCGAGCACTTGCGAAGTCTGGTCCTTGACGTCGCCGAGATGCTCGGGATCTGCGGTGATCCCTGCCAGATAGACCATGTTATCGCGAACCGTCGCGTAGCTGATGATGGGAGCGACGCTGGTGAGGGGCTTCCGACTGGATGGCCCGATGACGACGTGTCGCTGAATGCTCATCGTTGGTTCTCCTGTGCTGAATCGTCCAGCGCGCTCAGCCGCGCGCTGGGTAACCCGGAAAATGCGATTGTCGCGAGAACGCTCGCCGAGACGTTGCCAACTTCGCGGCGCGTGATGCCGGCCATGAAGCGCCTCCCGGTCGTCCTGTCCGGCCGAAGAATTGTCTGGTGGACGGCATCTGTCCAATGCATAGTTTGTCGTGTTGCCATCAGTAATCTGGATAGCTCGTGGACATAAATCAAATTCGAACCTTCGTGACGATCGCCGAGGCGCGTAGCTTCAGCGGCGCGGGGACTACCTTGCACCGCTCTCAGCCGGCGATTAGCCGCCGCATCGAACTACTCGAACAGGAAGTGGGTATCGCATTGTTCGAACGGCTTCGCGGCGGTGTAGCGCTTACTGATGCGGGCGCGGCGCTGCTGCCTTACGCAGCTTCGGTACTCGCCGCGATGAAGGATGGCTTGACGGCTGTGCAGGCCGTGCGCACCGGCGATGCTGGCCAAATATCGCTAGCGCTGGTGGGCACGCTTGCGAGCGACGCGTTGACCAAGGTACTACGCAAATTCCAACGCAAACATTCCGCAGTTCGCCTCGATATTCAAACTGCCACAAGTCAAGAAGTTGAAGAACTGGTGCTGCGCGGGGAAGCGACATTAGGCCTGCGATATACTGGGAGCCAAAACTCTGATCTGGTCTCGCAGGTGGTTTGGGAAGACAGGCTACTGTTGGTCGCTCGCCCGGATCATCCGCTTGCTGATGGGCGTAACCATCGGCCGATCGAACTCACGGGCGAACGGTGGGTTGCGTTTACATCCCGGAGGTCACCAGAAGCGTTCGTCAAATTTTTGGAGCGAAAGCTGCTCATGGCCGGTCTCGACCAACCGGAAATAGTTCCGATTGACGGGCTGACGGCCCAGAAGCGTCTTGTCGAAGCTGGCTTCGGAATCGCGCTGCTCGCGGAGAGCAACATTCGGGAGGAACTTCGTGCTGGCTCCCTCCGGATAATCGAGGTGCCCGCGCTGCGAGCCACTATCCCGGTCGCGTTGGTTCATCGGCGCAAGGCTTATCTCGGGGAAGCCGCGCGGTATCTGTTGGCCATGATTTCTGCCTTGGCGCCCCTCGCCAAACCCAACCGCAGAAGCTCTGGCGCAAACAGGAAAAGCGCGCTGCGAACCCGCTGAAGTCTGAGCTTTCCTGATGACGTTCACCGTCTCGGCGCTGGCGTTTCCGACCGGCGCTCGATCGCGCGCACTCCAAGCGCGTTGACGGTTTCACAGAGCGCCGACGTGTGACTTTTCAGATTCCGTCAAAACGATGATGCGCTGAACATAGGCGCAGAAGAGAGCTTGCGCTCTCGTCCCGACGTGGAGCGCATTTTGGGATGTGTGCTCTTTGGTCGCAATACCGCGCGCGGCGGAAGGTCCTATGTTGGGTACGACATGGCCCACATCTTCGAAATCGATCCGCGCATTGCGCGGCGTTGCTTGCACGCCGGACGCCTCCAAGCAGGAGCTTAGCCGGACGGTACTTCTGCCGTCCGGTGGCCGTTCTTTCACAAAACAGCTTTGGCCTGTGGCTCTCCGACTGGGGGAGCCCAAACGACGAGACATGCCGTGAACAACTCCTCTAGCCCGGACATCATTCTTCCAGTGTCCGACCACCGCCGCTTGGAACGGCTCGCGCGCGTTGGCGCACATCAAGACGATGCGGACGCACGCTTCCTCTTGGCTGAGATCAATCGTGCAGAAGTCGTCCCTGATCGCGCAGCCAGACTGGACAGCGTCGTCACCATGGGCTCCTGGGTCACCTTCTGGATCAGTTGTGGCTTTCCTCCCGAGACGAGGCAACTGGTGTACCCCGAGGACTATACGTCGGAGCGAAGCCAAATCAGCGTGATCTCCCCGCTGGGTGCTGCGTTGATCGGGCTGAGCGTCGGAAGCGAAATCCCGTTCTTCGCAGCGGGGCGCACCGGCCTCGTCAAAATCGAAAGCGTCAGTCGGCGCGATCCGAAGGATGTTGTCAGGGCTCTGTTTAGTAATCAGGTCTTCCAAGGCCAAGAGGTCTTTGATGACGATGATCCGGGACCATCAGCCGCTTAGGAAGGAGAGAGGTAATGAGCAAGACTGATCGAAAGCGCGGACCGGAAACCGTATTGCCACCGATCACTGTGATGGAGGACGAGGCTAAGCGTCTAAACGCTCTCGCCAGTTCGAGCGCGATGCTCTTCCCGCGTGTAGCCCATTTCCTTGCACGGGAGATGGAACGTGCAAGCGTTGTGGCGGACGATTCTGATCTGCCGGGTGTGGTCCGCATGGGCTCGCAGGTCCGCTACTGCGATGACAGCTCCGGTGAAATTCGAGACGTGGTGTTGGTGTATCCGCATGAGGCGGACATAACGCTTAAGCGCGTCTCGGTTCTTACGCCGGTCGGAGCTGCGCTCATCGGCCTGAGCGTTGGTCAAGCCATCGAGTTCCGAACGCCGGGCCAAAACAAACGGTGCCTGACGGTACTAGATGTGTCGAACTGAAGGAGGCTTTGATGTGAGCGACGTTTCAACTAAACAGGCCGCCTTCACCCTCATCATTATCATCGTCGTTTTGGCTGCCGGTTTCTATCTGGCCACCTTCCTCAAGCCTTGAACACCGAACGTCTGGGGTGGCCCTTCTCGGTCTCTATGGTCTGAGCTGGGCCCCTCAGTGCCATCCCACCGCTTAATTGGGTTCACGGGAGAAGCTAAACGATCCCTCCCAATCATCGCCGTGCCCGCGCTAGGAGCCAGAAATCCCGTAAAAGCGCGCTGCGCATCCGCTGAAGTCTGAGCTTTCCTGATGGCGTTGGCCGTCTCGGCCCTGGCGTTTCCGACCGGCGCTCGGCCCGACAACCAGCAAACTGCCGGATCTGACCGCCTAAAGGTTCCAAACGATTTGCAGGCTCATTTGCAGCGGGAACTTGGAACGCATTGACGGCCTTCGCTTTGAGTCGGGTGGAGGAAACATGGCTCGAGTCTGGAACGGCCCCGTCTTCATTCTTGCTGCGTTGTACTTCGTTGTCGACGGCGTGTTCTCTTACGTCACGCAGCCGATAGCGGCATGGCTTGCGGAGAGAAGGCTCCTCGAGCGAGTGCGACGCTGGATCATTTCCTTGGGTCCTTATTCGTCGCTCGCGCTTTTTGCGGTGCCGGTTATCATTCTCGAGCCGGCCAAGCCCCTAGCCGGGTATTTGATTGGCACCGGCCATTTCTTCGCGGGCGCGGTTACCTTCATCAGCGCCGAAGTTGCCAAGCTTACAGTGGTCGAACGGCTATTTCAGCTCAACCGCGAAAAGCTGCTGTCGATCCGGGCATTCGCATGGGGGTACCAGTATTGGCGTCAGATCATGGAAACGATTGAATCGCTCGAGGTCTGGAAAGCTTCACGAAGACTAGCGGCAAAGGCTGGACGTCTCGTGCGGACTCAATGGCTCCAGGTTCGGACGCGATGGGCTCATTACAAGCGTCAGTATGGAATCTCTCGATTTCCAATGCCATCGCAGCACAGGGTGGTGAGAGTGGATGAGCAATCGCGCCGGCGTTCGCCGCGCGATTGGACCGAGACTCGACTCTCGAGGAATAACTAGCTGCATTTCTTCTGCTGTCGGAAACCCGTGCAATGGGCTAAGGTTCAGCTACCGGTCCCAATGCGCGGTGATAAGTGATGAATACGACGCTCGGTGACGATGACTTGTTGTTGGTCATCGACGTGCAGAATGATTTCTGCGCCGGCGGCGCGCTTGCCGTTCCCGATGCTGACGCGGTGGTGCCGGTCATCAATCGGCTCACTGAGCGTTTTGACCATGTCGTGCTTACTCAGGACTGGCATCCCGCAGGCCATAGCTCGTTCGCAAAATCGCATCCGGGCTCGGCTGCGTTTGAGGCGATCAATATGCCTTATGGTCCTCAAACTCTTTGGCCAGATCATTGCGTTCAGGGTACCATCGGGGCGGAGTTTCATTCGCAGCTCGAGACGAAGCGGGCTGAACTCGTCATCCGAAAGGGGTTTCGCGCCGGAATCGATTCTTACTCCGCGTTTTTCGAGAACGACCGGCGTACTTCCACGGGATTGTCCGGTTATCTGCGCGAGCGCGGCTTCAATCGGATATTCCTCGCCGGACTGGCTACCGACTATTGCGTCTATTATTCAGCCCTGGACGCGCGCCGGCTCGGCTTCGACAGCGTCGTGATCGAGGCAGGATGCAGGGCCATCAATTTGGCTGGGTCGCTGGATGCCGCATGGAGCGCGATGGCCGACCTTGGCGTGCAGCGCCTCGGCGATCTGTCTTAAGTAGCTACGCCGTCCGAGGCGTCCGGTTCGGCATCCCACCTGCAGCAATGATTTCCGCGCTCAATTGTTCGATCGTTGTGCGGTGACGCATTGCAGTCTGCCGGATGAGCACAAAAGCCTCCGTTTCCGACAGACCGTGGCCGCGCATGATTTGCAGAACCGCGGCGAATACCAGCCGTCGCGAACGAATTCGATCCTCCAGCTTCTCGATGTGAGCAGCCGCATCCTTTTTGCGCAGCGCGGAATCGAACGCGACGACCAACGCGGTGTAAAGCCCCGCCGAGCGCAGCGGCTTGACCAGGAAAGACGCCGGCTGCAGGTCGAGCAGCCACTTCAGGCGGCTTGGGGTTTCGGTGCCGATCAAGGCGATAATCGGCGCATGGGTCTTCCACGCAGGGGCCGCATCGGACCTGATCGGAATAGCATCGGCATCTACAATGATGATTTCATGGGCGTCATCCTGCGGCCGCACCTCGGCCGGATCGCATTCCCCGACGATCATGCCCAACCGGCCAAGCTGACGGCGCAGGATCGAGATGTCCCGCTCGTCCCTCATCGCCACGAGAGCGCGACGGCCGCGAACGGAGAAGGGCGATGTCATCGTCATTTTACGATACGCAGATGTTTGGGCTTGCTCATCGCATCATTGCTCTTTTGCGGTCCGGTGCCAATTGCCGCGAGATCGAGATTCGAAAGATAAGGGTCGGGGCGCTCGGGAGCGTCCGCTTCCCAGAAGATCTCGAACTGGCATCCGCGCACGGAGCGCGCCAAACGCGGAGTCAGAAAGCAGTGGTTGTTGTCGGGATCGACCCAGGTCGGGCCTTGAGGGGAATCGTAGCGGTGATTGGCCGCGGCACGCCGGACGGCAGTCACTTCCGCGGAGCCGGCCCGACGGATGGCACGCGCCAGCAGCATGATGCAGACATAGGTCGATTGCCCGTCGACAGAGGGGCTTGAATGGGGGCCGTAACGCTTCTTCCACCGCGCAACAAATGCGCGGTTCTCAGGTATGTCTATGCTCTCGAAATAAGCAGACGAGGTGATGCATCCGATGGAGGCCGCCGATCCGATCAGCTTGAGCTCGGGCTCGCAGAGGCTGCAGCTCAGCATCGGAATCGTGAGTCCCGCGCGCGTGGTCGCCTCGTGAAGCGCGCGGACGAAGACATAGCTGGATTCGCCGACGAGCGTATTAAACACGACCGGCGGCCTGCGATCGATAATCTCGGAAACGATATGATCCACCGCAGTATCGCCGAGTTCAAGCAGCCGTTCGGCAATAACGCGCCCACCGGCGCTGGTGACGATTTCGCGGAGCACGCGGTTGGTTTCCCAGGTCCAGACGTAGTTGGAGCCTGCACAGAACACCTCGCTCGAAATCTCATCGAGCATGTGTCGCACCAGCGGCACCACCGTGTGATTGGGCGCGGCGCCGACATAGATAACATTGTCGCTGCTTTCGAATCCTTCGTACCGCGCCGGATGCCATAGCAGCCGCTCGGTGCGTTCGACGATCGGAATAACTTGCTTGCGCGAGGCCGATGTGTAGCAGCCACAGATGTGATCGACCCGCTCTTCGCGTATCAGGTCAGCGCAAGCCGTATGGTACGCGGCAACGACTCCGCCAGGATCGCGCAGATGCGGTGCAAAGGTAAAGTCGAAATCGTCGCTCTCGTTTATTTCCTCGACAGCCATCAATGCACTCTTCTGCATCTGGCGTCCCATCATCGCGTAAGGTCCTGACTGGGAAAATACGAGTCCGAGGGGAATGGATGGCTTTTTCATCGGACAGGCCTGCCTGGCAAATCGTACGAGCGCGACAACATCGCTCTGTCATCTTTGTATCGTCAAGCCGGTCCGCGGGCGATCGGCTTGCTCCCGCTTAAAAAGTGACCGGCTCGCATTGACAAGTCTGGTAACGCTAAGACACAATAACCTGGTACGCGAACGCTTGCATGACGAAACTAGTTTCACGCAGCCGATGCTGTCTGCGTGACCTCGATATCTCGTACTGCAACGCAATCCTACGCGAGCATCGATAGCAGGGCATTGAAGCCATTCTTGGTCTCTTGAGGCCACGGATGGCTTTTTTCATTTTGTCGTTTCGAAAGCAATCAGGTGGAGCATGCCGGTTCGGCTTCCGAGCGTTGAGCAGATAAGCGAATTAGGCTCGGGCTTCGGCCTGGTCCTCTCCGCTGATGAAGTCGCCGCTTTTCAGCAAGCATTCAAAGGACCGCTGGCTTCATATGGCCGGCTCGAAGAACTGGTCGCGCCTGATCTGGGGCCGGTCGCACCACGCTCACCAGGATATCGGCCCGGCGCTGCCGAAAATAAGTACGGCGCCTGGTACTGGAAAACGGAGATCAGCACTGGCGCGAAGGGGCTTTTGAGCGGCAAAAAAATCGCGATCAAGGACAACATTTGCGTGGCCGGCGTTCCCATGATGAATGGTTCGGCCCTGCTCGAAGGCTACGTTCCGGAATTCGATGCCACGGTGGTGACGCGAATTCTTGAAGCGGGCGGTACGATCGCGGGAAAAGCGGCCTGTGAAGACCTCTGCTTCTCGGGCGCGAGCCACACCTGCGCGAGCGGCGTGATACGCAATCCGCATAATTCCGCCCACAGTGCCGGCGGTTCATCCGGTGGAAGCGCCGCGCTGGTCGCAGCCGGCGAAGTACCGATGGCGCTCGGTGGAGACCAGGGCGGCTCGATCCGCACCCCATCGAGTTGGTGCGGTGTGTATGGTCTGAAACCGACCTGGGGACTCGTGCCCACGACGGGTTCGATGCCGATCAGCTATTCGGTCGATCACTGCGGCCCGATTGGCGCCAGCGTCGAAGATGTGGCGCGCCTGCTTACGGTGATTGCGGGCCACGACGGCTGGGACACACGGACAATTTCAGCCCGCACCGGCGATTACATGGCCGCGCTTGGCCAGCCGCCGGCGGGATTGCGTGTCGGCGTCCTGCGCGAGGGATTTGGCCATTCCGAGAGCGATCCCGCGGTGAACGAGAAGGTAAGGCGCGCGATCGCGTCGCTCGCCAGGGCCGGCGTTGAAAGCGAAGAAGTATCGGTGCCCTGGCATCTCGATGGACCTCACGTCTGGAGCGGCATCATCCTGGAGGGAGCGGCCGAGATGATGCTGAAGGGATATGGCGTCGGCAATAACATCCACGGCTATTACCCGCTTTCGATGCAGGACGCATTCGCCCGCGGGATGGGAACGCGGATCAACGACGTGTCGCCGACCGTGAAATTGGTGCTGATGCTGGGAGAATATATGCATCGCAACTATCACGGGCGTTATCATTCGAAAGCACAGAACCTGCGGGTTCTGCTGCGCCGGGCCTACGAGCAAGCGCTGGAGAAGTACGATGCGCTGCTGATGCCCACAATTCCCTTTACTGCAACTGCCATTCCGCCGCCCGATGCGCCTCTCGGCACTGCAATCGATACGGCGCTCAACATGCAGGCCAATACTTGCTCGTTCGACGTGTCCGGCCATCCAGCCTTCACTGTACCCTGTGGGCTTGTTGATGGCTTGCCGGTTGGATTGATGATGGTGGGCCGTCATTTCGACGAAACAACATTGATACGGCTTGCTTCGGCGATCGAAGCTGCCGGCAACTGGAAAAAGAACTAGCACGAAAATTGCACCGCAAAGCCGCGTGACTGACTATTGAGGCAATCGCGATGATCAACGATTCTTGGCTGCAGAGTTCCATTATGGCGAAACGGGGCGTCGCTCGCGGTCAGGCTGGAAAACGTCACGAGCTTTCGATCGCCGCGCAGGGCGATTATCACTACGTGTACGGGCCGTATGCCAAGCCGGTGCTGACGATCAACCCTGGTGACGTTGTCGCGGTGGAGACGGAAGATGCCTTTGGCGGCGTCATCACCAGCGAGACCGACAGTCCGACGGCGAAATTGAAATTTCCGTTTCTCAATCCGCAGTGCGGTCCGATCGCGGTGAGCGGCGTGGAAAAGGGCGATTGCGTCGCGATCCTGATTCATGCGGTCGAGACACGCGGCGCCCAGCCTGCGGGCACCACCTGCATCATCCCGGAATTCGGCGGCTTGGTCGGGACGGCCGCGACCGCCATGCTCAACCCGCCGCTGCCGGAGCGCGTTCGCAAGATGCATGTCGACACCAATGGCGTGCGCTGGAGCGACAAGATCACGCTGCCATATCAGCCCTTCATCGGCACGATCGGGATTTCACCGGAGATTGAAGCGATCTCTTCGCTGCAGCCGGACTATCATGGCGGCAATATGGATTTGCCTGATGTGGCGCCCGGTGCAATTCTCTACTTCCCTGTACATGTCAAGGGCGGCTTTATCTATGTAGGCGATTGCCACGCTGCACAAGGCGACGGAGAGTTGTCGGGGGTCGCGATCGAGCAACGCGCGACGGTGACCATGCAGATCGACGTCATCAAGGGATGGAGCTTCGCCTGGCCGCGGCTGGAAACTGAGACCTTCCTGATGGCCATCGGCAGCGCGCGGCCGCTCGAGGACGCCGCACGCATTTCCTATCGCGAGCTGGTGCGCTGGATGAGCGCAGATTACGGTTTCGACGAGATCGATGCGTACATGCTGCTCAGTCAGGCAGGACGCATTCGGCTCGGCAACATGGTCGATCCGAAATACACAATGGGCGCATCGATCCTGAAAAAATACCTGGTCTGATAAGAGGTGTCGGCAACAAGGAGGAGTAGGGCAATGAAGGTCAATCGCAGAAGCTTTTTGCAAGCTACAGCCGGCGCTGCTGCTGCCGGCGCGTTTTCCTCTCCCGTCTGGGCGGAGGATCCAATCAACGTCGCAAGTATTCACGACCTTTCGGGCGGGCTCGATATCTACGGCAAGCCGATGGTCGATGCACTGACGTTGGCGGTGGAAGAGGCTAACGCCGCCGGTGGCCTGCTTGGACGCCAGATCAAGCTGATAAATTACGATACGCAGTCGAACATGCAGCTCTACACGCAGTTTGCGCAGCAGGCGGCACTAAAGGACAAGGTTGCCGTCGTCCATGGCGGCATCACCTCGGCCTCGCGCGAAGTGATCCGGCCCGTGCTCGATCGATTCAAGACACTTTACTTCTACAATACCCAATACGAAGGCGGTGTCTGCGACCGCAACAATTTCGACACCGGGGTTACTCCCGCGCAAACCGTGGAGAAGCTCGTTCCCTACGCGATGAAGAAGTGGGGCAAGAAGGTCTATGTCATCGCCGCCGACTACAACTACGGCCAGATCACCTCGCAATGGGTGAAGAAATATGTGCTGGAGAACGGCGGCGAGGTACCCTCGATCGACTTCTTCCCGCTGGACGTCACGAATTTCGGCCCAACCGTCTCTAAAATTCAGGCAGCAAAGCCGGATTTCGTGTGGTCGGCGCTGGTCGGCGGCGCGCATATCTCGTTTTACCGCCAGTGGGCGGCGGCCGGAATGCACAAGAGCATTCCGATGGCCTCGACCACGTTCGCGGTGGGCAACGAGCACATCGTGTTGTCGCCCGAGGAATGCAACGGCATGCTGATTTGCTACAATTACTTCCAGGATTTGAAAAATCCCACCAACGCTGCTTTCGTATCCAGCTTCCACAAGCGGTTCGGCGCCGATTATCCCAACATTACCGAACTTGCGATGGGAACCTATCAGGGCTTCCGGCTATGGGCCGAGGCGGTGAAGAAAGCGAAAAGTGTCGACCGCATGAAGGTCATCGAGGCACTCGAGACCGGAATCAGCATCGATGCTCCCTCCGGTAAGGTGACGATCGATCCGCCGACCCACCATTGCGTGCTCGACGTTCATATCGCCGAGGTCAAAGACAAGAAGCTCAACGTGCTGGAGGACTTCCCCCAGCAGAAGCCCGCGGACACCGCCGCGGTGTGCAATCTGATCAAGAATCCGAACGATAACCAGCAATATGTGATCAAGATCTGAGGCCGGAGGGCGTCGTGTCCTGATCGGGATGTGAATGTGGATTTCGTTGTTCTACTCGCGATCCAGGTGCTTTACGCAATCGCCAGCCTTGCGCTGATCAGCGTCGGGCTGGCGGTTATTTTCGGCATGATGCGGGTGATCAATCTCGCACATGGTGAATTCCTGATGCTTGGCGGCTATGCCGCGATTGTCGCCACCAGTCATGGCGTGTCGATCTGGGTGGCAATGCTGGTGGTGGCGCCCCTTGTGGTCGGCATCATCGGCGTCATTGTCGAGCGGACGATCATTCGCTTCCTGTACGGCCGCATGATTGACACCATGCTGGCGACCTGGGGACTGAGCCTGTTCCTGGTGGGGCTGACCACCGCGATCTTCGGCAACACGACGGTCGGCATTTCGGCGCCTCTGGGCAGTTTTGAGATCGGCGCCTATCGCATCAGTGGCTATACGTTTTTTGTCATACTCGTGGCCGTCGTCGTTCTGGGCGGCATCTATCTAGTGATGCGCGGTACCCGGCTCGGTCTGCTCGCGCGCGGTACCATGCAGAACGCCAACATGGCGGCCGCACTCGGCGTCAATCCGCCGCGCGTCTATGCGATTACGTTTGGGGTCGGCGCCGCGCTGTCGGGCCTTGCCGGCGCGGTGCTAGCTCCGGTATCCGGCGTCTTTCCCACCATTGGCGTGGCCTATGTGGCGAAGTCCTTTATCACGGTGATCGGAGGCGGCGCCGCCATTCTCAGTGGAACGGTTTCGGCTTCCGCGCTGTTCGGCACCATCAACCAGATCGCGACATTTGCCACCACCCCGGTGTTCGGGGAGGTGGCTTTGCTGGCGGCGGCAATCGTGCTCATTCGGCTTTTGCCGCAGGGAATTACCGGGCGCTTCTTCCGGAGGGGCCTGTGAACGATCGCGCAGTTACTTTCATCGGGCTGGCGCTGGTTGGCGTTGTCGGCATGGCGTTCCTCATCCTGACGCCGCGCTTCGCTGAGCTTGATGTCGTGCTTGAGCTCACCGTTTACGTGATCATGGCGATACTGGCGCTCAGCCTCGCGCTGGTCTGGGGCTACGGCGGCATTCTCTGTTTCGGCCAGTCGGCGTTCTTCGGCTTGGGCGCCTATACCTATGCGATCTCGATGTTCAATATCGGCGAGAGCACCGGCCCGCTGTTACTGGCAATCGCGTTGCCGGCGGCCTTCGCTGCGCTACTCGGCTATTTCATGTTCTACGGGCGCATCAGCGACGTCTATCTCGGCGTGATCACGTTGACTGTGACCCTGATCCTGTTCAATTCGGTGAATTCCACCGCAGGGCCGGAATTCCACATCGGCGTGGCCCGGCTCGGAGGCTTCAACGGCATTCCCGGAATTCCGCCGCTGAATATTCCGGGCAACAAGGCCGCGGCGGTCGACCTCGAAGGCATGTTTTATCTGGCCACGGCTTCATTGCTCGCAACCTATTTTGGTTTGCGCTTGTTGCTGGCGAGCCGCTTCGGTCGGGTCATCGTCGGAATCAGGGAAAACGAGCGTCGCGCCGAACTGCTTGGCTATGATCCCCGCGCCTACAAGCTTGCAACCTTTACCATTGGCGGCGCGCTCGCCGGCTTCGCTGGATGCCTTTTCGCCAACTGGGGCGCCTTCGTAAGCCCGACCATTTTCGGGTTGGCGCAGTCAGCGCAGATCATCATCTGGGTCATCGTGGGGGGACGCGGAACGCTAATCGGGCCGATCCTCGGCTGCATCGGCATTCAGTGGCTCACCACTGCGTTGGGGGCGAACCAGCCGAGCGGTACAGATTGGTTGAGCAATCTACTGGCCAACGCGCCGCTCATTCTCGGTATGATACTGGTCGCGTTCGTGCTGCTGGTGCCGAAGGGTTTGGTACCGACGCTCGCCGAGCTCGGACATTGGCTGCTGCGCTTGCGCGCGCGACGCGAAGCACCAAGCCTCAAGCCGAAACAGGCCAAGGAGGTGTGATGGCGGCGCCGATCCTGGAAACCCGCGATCTCAGCATGCACTTCGGTGGCGTGCACGCCGTACGCCATGTCGATTTCACGCTGGCCGAAGGCGAGCTGCGCTGCCTTATAGGTCCAAACGGAGCTGGCAAGAGCACGTTCTTCAAGATGCTCACCGGCCAGCTGGAACCGAGCCAAGGCCAGGTGCTATTCCGTGGCCGCGATATTTCCTCCGCACACGCGCACGAGATCGCCCGGCTCGGCATCGGCATCAAGACCCAGGTGCCAAACGTCTTTGACGGCCTGAGTGTGCGCGAAAATATCTGGCTTGCGGCGTGCCGCATCCATTCCGGCGCGCGGGCCAACGGCGTTGTCGACGAAATGCTTGCGCGTATCGGTCTGGTACAGGTGGCTGACCGTCTGGTCGGCCAGCTCGCTCACGGACAACGGCAATGGGTTGAGCTCGGCATAGTCCTGTCGACCGACCCGGAGCTCATTCTGCTCGACGAGCCGGCCGCGGGCATGACCCATGAAGAGGTGCATAAGACCGCCGAACTCGTGCGCGAGATCAATCGCACCAAGGCACTGATCGTCGTGGAACACGACATGCAGTTCATCCGAATGATCGCCAAGCAGGTCACGGTTTTCAACCAGGGCAGGGTGCTGGTGGAGGATGCGATGGAGAATATCCTGCGCAATCCGCTGGTCCGTGACATTTACCTGGGCAAGCAGGCCGCCGCATGATGCTGGATGTGCAGGGACTACGAACCGGCTACGGCCGCATTCCGATTCTCAACGGTATTACTTTCGCCGTTAGGGAACGCGAGTTCATCGGAATTCTCGGCCACAACGGAATGGGCAAGACAACGCTCTTAAAGGCGCTGATGGGATTCCTGCCCGCGACCGGCGGGCGCGTGCATTTTGGCAGCGAGGATGTGACCGCAGTTGAGCCCTACCGACGCGCGCGTCTGGGGCTCGGTTATGTACCGCAAGGCCGCGAGATTTTCCCCGCTCTTACGGTTCACGAGAATCTTCGCATGGGATGCGCCAAGCAGACCGACGCGGAAGATGATGTGATCGAAACCGTGCTGCATGAATTTCCCCGCCTCAAGCCGCTGCTTGATCGTCTTGGCGGCGCGCTTTCGGGTGGGGAGCAGCAGCTGCTCGCGATCGCGCGTTGCCTGTGCGGCAAGCCCAGACTGGTGCTGCTCGATGAGCCGACCGAAGGCATCCAGCCCTCGATCATCGACGAAATCGTGGATGCCCTGCAAAGGCTGCGCGATACCAGCGGCTTGACGATGATCCTGGTCGAGCAGAACCTCGATTTCATCGCAGCGATGTCGCAGCGCATTCTGATCATTCAAAAAGGCACGATCACGCGAGAAGTGCAGCCTGGCGATCTCGGGGATTCCAGTCTTGTCGGAGAGTTCATCGGTATTACCACCTAAGCCCCACCAAGCGGGCGGCAACAACAGGGAGAAGAAGTCATGGCAGTCAGACGACCCACCCTCGACCAATTGCGCAGCGTGGCCGACGATCTTGGAATGCATATGGGCGATGAGGAGCTCAAATCCTACGACGCCCTGATGCAAGGCAACTACGCCGCTTACGAAGCTGTCGACGCGCTGCCGGACTATATCCCGGCTGTGAAATATCCGCGCACGCCCGGTTACCACCCGGAGGCTGCGGAAAACAAGCACAACGCCTGGTATGTCAAGACAACCATAAAGGGTGCGCCAAGCGGCAAGCTGTCCGGCAAGACCATCGCGCTAAAGGACAACATATGCCTGGCCGGCGTTCCCATGATGAACGGCGCCTCCACGTTGGAAGGCTACATTCCCGATATGGATGCGACTATCGTGACCCGCATTCTCGATGCCGGCGGCACTATCGTCGGCAAGACTCACTGTGAATATTTCTGTTTCTCCGGAGGCAGTCACACCGGCGCCAAGGGCCCAGTTCACAACCCCTACAAGATGGGATACTCCGCCGGCGGGTCGTCGTCCGGCAGCGGCGTCGTCGTGGCAACCGGCGAGGTCGATATGGCGATCGGTGGGGATCAGGGCGGCTCGATCCGCATGCCCTCATCCTTCTGCGGACTGTACGGCATGAAGGGAACGCACGGCCTCGTTCCTTATACCGGCATCATGCCGATCGAAATCACACTCGACCATACCGGTCCGATGACCGGCACAGTTCGCGACAATGCGCTATTGCTTGAGGTGATCGCAGGCGCGGACGGGCTCGACCCGCGGCAGTATGCGCCTCAAACCGCCGATTACGTCAAAGCGCTTGAAGGCGGAGTCACGGGTCTTCGTATCGGCGTCGTCAAGGAAGGGTTCGGATTGGCGAACTCGGAAGCCGACGTTGACGCCAAGGTCAAGGCCGGTGCGGCGCTCTTCAAGAAACTCGGTGCGACAGTAGAAGAAATCTCGGTGCCCATGCATTTGTTGGGCCCCGCCATCTGGCTACCGATAGCCGCGGAAGGGGCGACGGAGTTCATGATGAAGGGTAATGGCATGGGGACCAACTGGCGCGGTCTCTACAACACGACGCTGCTTGATTTCCATTCTGCATGGAGATATCGCGCCGACGAGCTGTCCGACAGCCTCAAGATCACGATGCTGTTGGGGCACTATTTCACGAAGCATTATCGCGGGCATTTCTATTCGAAGGCGCAGAATTTGAGCCGCAAGCTCCGTGCGGCTTACGATGAAGCGCTGGCCAAGTACGACTTGCTCCTCATGCCAACCTTGCCGGTAAAGGCAACGCCGCTGCCGCCACCGGACGCGAGCCGCGAACTGTACATCCAGCGCGCGTTTGAAATGGTGACGAACACGGCGCCATTCGATGCCACGGGTCACCCGGCAATGACCGTTCCCTGCGGGATGAGCGAGGGCCTGCCGATCGGGCTGATGCTGATCGGCAAGCATTACGACGAGTCGACCATTTACCGCGCCGCTGCTGCGTTCGAGGCAGGCGGGGACTGGAAAAAGATGTAGCGCCGCAAAGCGGCCCGCCTCGCGGTTGGGCGGGCCGCATCGCTTTCAACGGAGGTGAGGATGGATCTGCGATTGAAGGGCAAGAACGTACTCGTGACCGGGGCCAGCAGGGGTATCGGCCTTGCGATCGCCGAGCTATTCGCGGAGGAGGGAGCCAACGTGGCGATCTGCGCGCGCAACAGCGAGGAGGTCGCCAAGGTCGTACACGCCTTGAAGGCAAAAGGCATCAAGTCGTGGGGCAGCGGGATCGATGTCGCCGATCCCGTTGCGCTGAAGCGCTGGGTGGACGACGCGGCCGCGCAACTCGGCGGTATCGACACGATCGTCTGCAACGTCAGTGCTCTGGCAGTGGGAAATACTCCGGAGACCTGGGATAAGTCGTTTCGTACGGACATGATGCATACCGTCAATTCCATCGCGGCGGCGCTGCCTTACCTTGAGAAATCCAGCTCCGCATCGATTGAGATCGTTTCGAGCGTTTCGGGATTCGAGGTCGATTTCGCCGCCGGCTCCTACGGCGCGATCAAGGCGGCGCTGATCCACTATTCAAAGGGGCTCAGCAACCAGCTTATCGCCAAAGGCATCCGCGTTAACGCGGTATCGCCAGGCAACACTTATTTTGAAGGCGGCATCTGGCAAAACATCGAGCGCGGCATGCCGGATCTCTACAAGACAGCGATGTCGTTGAACCCGACGGGGCGCATGGGTACGCCGCAGGAAGTGGCGGCAGGCGTGGTCTTCCTGGCGAGTCCCGTCTCGAGCCGTATCTCCGGCACAAATTTGATCATTGATGGTGCACTGACCAAAGCCGTCTGAAGCATTGTACTCCGAACTGCCGAAGCGATGAGCCACCTGAAAAATCTGGCGCTCACCGGACTTCGCTACGCATCGAACACGCGCGTGAGAAACCAGTAGCTGCCGAGCACGGCAATGAGCGCGGACAGCGCGTAAACCAGGGTCGCTGCTCTCGCCGGTTTGTTCCGGTCGACCGCCATCAACCTGTCCAAAGCGATCAGCGCCGGAATGACCATCGAGACGATCGCCACCTGGCCTATTTCAACGCCTATATTAAATGCTGCAAGCGCGGGGGCGAGGGCGTTCGGCGGCAGCCCGATCTCCCGGAGAGCGCCGGCGAAGCCGAAGCCGTGAATAAGGCCAAATGCAAACGTGATCCGCCAGCGCTTATCGATATCGCGCGTGATGAAGTTTTCCATCGCGACATACACGATTGAGGCCGCGATTGCGGGCTCAACAACTTTGCTGGGAATAACGATGATGTTGAGTGCGGCAAGTGAGAGCGTCATTGAATGGGCGATTGTAAATGCGGTGACGATCTTGATCACCGGTACAATTCGCCGCGCCCACAACACGACAGCGACCAAAAATGCGATGTGATCATAGCCCAGGAAGATGTGCTCGATGCCGGTGACCAGATATCGGTTAAAAGTCGAGAGCAGGGATGGCGCCGGCGCCGAGAGCGTGACGGCGTTGTTACCGGCATCGAGCAGCGCCTGCGGGGCGTTATCGCCTTCGCCGATCAGCACCACCTGGCGGGCGGACGGATCGGTGTCGGTCAGCACGGTCGAGCGATAGACGATATCGCCCTCGACATCCCGGCACGAGAAACGGTTACGAAAGATCACGCCATCCCCGTCGGGCAACAGCGTCGGGGGACCGGCCACGCAAGCCTTGCCGCTGGCGCCGGTCACGGCGACATGCGTGCTGAGATAGGCGATGATCAGTGGGGCCAACGTCGCAACCAGGGTCGGGTCGACTTGATCGCGTTCCGCATCGAAGATGTTGGTGCGGGCAAGGCGGTCGGCGTCGCTGCCCTTGAGCCCGACTTCGACGCTGACGCTGCGATCGGCAGACAATGTCACGCGCGCGGTCGAAAGATTGACCTGATGCGCGTGCCCGGGGAGGGCGGCACCTGATGCAATTGCTGCCGCGAGCAGCACGGTTCGCAAACTCACGAACCTGCTCCGACGGCTTTGAGGAGTTCGGTCAGGCGCCTGGGCTCGAATTCCGCGACCGTGACGACCGCGCCGTCCGGCGCCAGTCGCGCGAAGCGATCGAGACCGTCCGCAGGAGCGCCGAATTCGAGCCGCGCCAGCGGTGTCGAGCTGTCGCGTCCGTAAAACATCACGATCAGCGTCGGCAATGCGAGGCCATACTGCGCGAGGTGCGCAGCATCGGCATGTCCAACGCGTTTTTCCGTCACAGACGCATCGAGGGCGCGGAAGGCGGCATCGATGATCGGCGCCTGGATGGGATCGGCGACATGAACATCGCCGCTCGACGCGTGAGCGTGCTGACCGAGGTGTCTGAACCATGTTCCTGCCACGTCGCGCTCGAAACGGGTGAGTTTGCCGTTGGCTACGATCTCGACGGCCCACACCTGCGCCATTGAGACCGGCAACAGCAGGTCCGCGCCGCGGCTTGCAAACGCAGAACTGGCTTGGCCTTGTAACCGTCCTGCCATGTCGAGCACCAGCCGCCACTCTTCATTTAGATGGCGCGGCATCAGATAGACCGTCGGCGCGCCGCCGAGCCTGACATAGTGCGATGTGCCTGCCGGATTTGTTGTCCCGAAGTTCACGGTTGCGGCGAGGCCGGAATGGGTTTCGAGCACCGCAACCTCGGATGGCGGATCGAGCCCAAACGCCACAAAGCGTTCCGGCGCCAGTTCGCCTGCGGGAATCTCGCGAGCCGGCTCACTGACCCTCAGGAATTTCAGGCCCGTATCGATATGTGAGGAGAGTTGGGCCGGAGCGGGCCCGTCCATGCCATCGATTGCCCATCCGCCGGGCCGGCGGCGTAAGGTGATGCCCTGTGTGCCGGACCGAAGTCCGATGCGCTCAATCTCGTTCGGCGCGACGGCGAGAAGGCCTTTGGGCGAGGAGGACAGCTTGCTACGCAGCTCCGGCCATTGCCCCGAAAAAACCAGGGCAAGAAGTAGCAGCAGCAGCACGATGATGCCGAGCGGCGTTTTCCATCGCCCGGCCGCGCGCATCGCCGCCGCGCCGATCAACGCCGTCTCCACCACATCGCGACGCCGAGAAGCGCGGTGCTGAGCGGCAGCAATATCTCAAGGGCGATGAAGGTGTCGCGCATCTGGGCGCTCGTCAGCACGATTTCAGGTACATTATAGGTCTTTGGCGCGAGGTTCGGCGACGCGTCGTCTTCGGCCAGCCAGCGCATGATGGCCACCGACAGCTCGCCGTTCGAGACGTAGGAAAAATATTCGTTGGTCGCGAACTTGCTGGTGCCCGACATGACAAGGCGAAAGCGCTTGTCGGTTGAGGCTCCGGGAAATATGCCTTCAAGTGCGACCGCGAGCGCCTGTGCGCCATGCTCGACCTCGGCGGGGACCGGTCCAGCACCGGCGACGGTGATGCCGCCGGCGGCGGAGGGCGGCCGCAGGTAGCTGTCTTTGCTGCTGGTGGCCAGCACAGTGGCCCTCACTATCGAAGGTGGGCGGCTGACGCGTATCGGCCGCGCTTGGGCGAACACCGTGAGCGCGAGACGCGCCGTGACCGGATGCGGAGGATAATAGGGCACCGCGACCTTGTCGGGCTCCGTGCGAAAATGGTTCAACGGATCGATGATGATGGCCGCTTCGCTCGAGAGACCGAGCGGAGTAAACAAATGGCTTTGCAGCTCGTCTCCGATGGGGAACTGCGGATCGATCAGCATCACGAGCCGTCCGCCATTCCTGAGGTAGTCGGCCAGAAGATCCGCTTCGCCCGCCGCCAGCGCCGTTCGTGGGCCAATCTCGGCAACGACGGTGCAATCGGCCGGAATGGCGCTCGCCGTGGCCATAACGAGCGGGCGCATCTCGAAACCAACCTCGTTGAGTGCCAGTTGGAGCCGATCGAGTTGCTCGGGCTCCGCGACCAGCACGTCGCCAGCGCCGGGCGTGTCATGGCCCCTCAGTGTCTCGACGTGACTGAAATGGTAGTGGTCAGACATCGGGCGGAATGTCTCGCCATGACCGGTCACGAAGCAGATGGTCTCGGCGCGCTGTCGAAGGACGCGCAGCGCGGCGTAGCCGAGACGGGCGGCATCGGTGACGTTTGCCACCACCACCTTGCGATCACCAGCTTGCAACAAAGCCGTATTGTAGGAATGCACGCCGATGTCGCGCGCAAGCCCTGGCTCCTTGTCGAGGTCGATGGCGCGGAACGCGAGCAGCGGATGGTTGCGGGCCGCGCTCTCGATCATATCCCGCGTAGCGAGCGCGTTGGGATCGCTGGCGTTGTAGAAATAAGCCAGCGAAAGCGGCGACCGCAGTTGATCGACAAGGTCAGTGAGCTGCTGCGGAGGCGTGTTCAGGCCCTCGCGGGTTGCATCGAAATGCACATCGTGTCGATAAAGCCCGACATTGGCGCCAATCACCACGCCTATCGCGCCGCAGACGATCAGCGCGTTGGCGGCCCAGGCGGTCCACCGTGATCCGCGGCCGCGCAGCGGCAGGCGGACTGCGAGTGCGAACAGCGTCAGGAGCGTAAGCGACCAGGCTACAAACAGGAGGCTGTTTGAGATTTTCTCGCCAAGACCTGCGAAGCCTAGCGCGCCCAACAGGATCGCGGCGGAGATGAGCGCGGCGACGATCAGATCGGATCGGGTAAACCGCGACATCGTTCCTCCTATCGTCGCGCCAGTGCCCGCACGGTCAATAGCAGCGTCAACAGCGTGGCGCTGAGAAAGAAGCCGACGTCGGAAAGGTAGATCGAGCCCACTGCAAAGGGGCGGAAATGCACCGCAAGCGACAGGTTCACCACCAGCGTGTCCGCCGGACTCGGCAGCAGCCAGCCGAAATTGTCGATGATCCACAGCAGCAGGAACACGGTAAGCGACATCAGCGCCGCGATCACCTGGTTGGCCGTGAGTGCGGAGGCCAACAGTCCCGTCCCGACCAGCGCCGAACCGAACAACAATAGCCCGAGATAGCCGCTATAGATGGGTCCGAAATCGGGATCGCCGAACCAGGCCAGGGCCGCCGCGTAGCAACCTGACAGCAGCAGCATCGTCACGATCAGGCTCATGCTGGCGACATATTTCGCAAGCACGATCGCGACCTCGGACACCGGCGAGGTCAGCAACACTTCCATCGTCCGCAGCTTTCGCTCCTCCGCCAGGAGCCGCATGGTGATCAGCGGCGCGGTCAGCATGAACAGCACGAACATCTGAAAGAACACGTGCACCATGCTGGGCTGATGGCTGATAAACAATGTGAGCGTGAAGCTGTAGCCCATGATGAACAGGAAAACGGTCATCACAGCGTAGGCGATCGGCGAGGAAAACAGCGCCATCTGCTCCTTGCGCAAGAGGATCGCAAAGCTTCTCATGCGGCCACCTTCGAGGAGCGGCGCGTCAGGTCGAGAAATATCCGCTCGAGATCGGGACGGCCTTCGGAGAGTTGCGACACGGCAATGCCGGCTCCGACCAGCGCCGCTACGATATCGGCGGCAAGAGATGCGCGCGGCTGGCCCCTGATCAGGTAGTGCATCGTTTCCGGGTGGGCCTCCGCTTCGAGCGCGACGTCGCGCACGCCGGCGATGCCGGTGAGGATGCCTCGCACAGTCGCTTCCGGAGCGGCCGCCGTAAGCCGCAACATTGTCCCTTCCGCCTGCTCCTTGAGTGCATCGGCGGTCAGAAGCGCGCCATCGAGCAGTATCATGACCCGCGAGGCGATCTTCTCGATCTCGGGGAGGATGTGTGAGGCGATCAGCACGGTGTGGCTTTCCCCGAGCGACTGAATCAGATCGCGAACGGCAATGACCTGGTGCGGATCGAGTCCGCTGGTCGGCTCGTCCAGCACCAGCATTTGCGGATTTCCCAACAGAGCTTGCGCGATCGAGACGCGCTGGCGGAAGCCGCGCGAGAGCTTGCCCGTCAGAAGCGACATGACGCCGGTGAGATCGAGCCGCTCGGCCGCTGCGTTCACCGCAGCTTTCGCCGCTGCGCCCCGCAGTCCTTTGAGATTGGCCATGAAGTGAAGAAACTCGCCGACCCGCATGTGATCGTACAGCGGCGCGTCTTCCGGCACATAGCTGATCACGCGGCGAACCGCGAGCGAGTCGGCGACAACGTCATGGCCGGCAACCTCGATATGCCCGGAAGTCGGCACGAGGTAACCAGTCAGCATGCGGAAGATCGTACTCTTTCCCGAGCCGTTCGGCCCAAGCAGGCCCACGATCTCGCCCTGTTCGATTGCAAAGGTGACGTCGGTTACGGCGCGGCGGGGGCCGTACCATTTCGTCACATGTTGCGCCAGCACAACCGGGGACATCAGCTCGCAAGACCTGGATGCCGCAGGGAATCGCGCGGCGAGCCGCCCGAACACGATCCCGGGCGCGAGGCCCGGGATCGCGAACTACGCACCGCGTGTGTTTCGATCACTCGTAATATTCGGGCGAGTGCTTGTGGGCTTTGTAAACGTCCGGATCATGCGCGTAGATGATGTCGCCACCCTCGGCGTCGTGCACCCGCTTCACCCAAGCATAGGCGTCGAGCATGCCGACCGGATCGTAAACGCTGCCGATGCTCGGCAGGATGTTCTTGTCGAGATTTTCCTGCAGATAGACGGCATCGCTGGTGAGCACGACCGTTCCGGTTTTCGGCAGGCGCACGACCAAGATCTGGCTGCCCGGCGTGTGCGACACAGATCGATGGATATAGACACTGTTGTCACCGAACAGGTCGAGATCGCCGTCAAGCTCGATTGTCTTGTATTTGCTGGGCATCGGGCCGCCCACGCTATTCCGCAGCATGGCGAAATCGTCGGTGATGAAGAAGGTAGCGTAGCCCGGCGCCGGCCAGAACGCATTCCTGATCTCATCGCGCTGGTACACAAACGTCGAATCCAGGAACTTGCCGATGTTGCCGGCATGGTCGACGTGGAAATGACCGAGCACCACATATTTGATATCGGAAGGCTTGACGTTGATCTTGCTGAGTTGGGTATCGATGGCGATGTCGGGCGAACGACCAGGATCAAGCGCCTTTACGAACGGTCCCCAGTAGTCGGCATTTGTGATGATCTTGTCGTTGTTGCCGCAGTCGAACAGTACGTCACCCTTGGGGTGACGGATCAGGAAAAAGCCGACGGGAATCTGCACTTTGCCGCTGGCGCCGTTCTGGATGATCGACTTGTCGAGGCTCAGCGCCCCGGAGCTGAATACGTAAAGCTTCATCTCTTTCGGGGCATCAGCGGCCATCGCCCCGGCGGCTGACAAAAGAAGTCCTAAGGTCAACGAGCCAAGGACTTTCGCATAGCGCAGCAGCATGTCGTCCTCCCTGTTTTGTCGTAAATTTCTTTTGGACGCCAGCTTCATACCACAAAATTGTGGCACTTGTGCAGACCCTTGTTCGCCCGGCGGATAAAATAGCGTTTGCCACTTGCTGCGTGGCAACAAAGGCGGGGGCTTCCAGCGACGTTTGCCTATCGCCCGTTGGTAGCCATGTTGAGAAAGTTGCCGACCTCGCGGTTGAGGAACTCCACATCGGCTGTGTTAAAGCCGCCGGCGGAGGCATGTCCGGTCACCGTCCCCGGGCTAATCGTCATCATCTTCACGCCCGGTATGCTCTTCCCCATTTGCGTCGGCTCGAATTCCGGATTGAGCAGATCCTTCGTGCCGGTGAGGATCAGGGTTTTGGCCTTGATCGAGGCCAATGCCTTCGCGGTGTCACCGCCGAAGCCGGCTGTGGTGCCAACGTCGTGACGCTCATACGCCCAGGTCTGATATATCCAGTCGTTGGCGTCGAACGCCTTCATCGCCGCGGTCTCCTGCTGCTGCATCCAAGGCAGCACGTCCATGCCGTTCTTGAACTGAGCCTGATACATATCGGGCGTGCGGGCTGCGAGCAGGTTGAGAATGTCGCGCCATAGCCGCACGCCATTCTCGGGCGGAGCATCGTAATTGCCGTCCTTCCACGCCGGATCGTTCATGATGGCCTTGCGGGAGGCTTCCAGCACCACGACGGTCCAGGCGGGCGTCTTCGCGAGCGGTACCATTGCAACAAGGGAATCCATGTAATCCGGATGGCTGACGCCCCACTGCAGCGTCTGCATGCCGCCCATCGAAGGGCCGATCACGGTCACCACGTGCTCGATGCCGAATTTTTCCTTTAGTAGCCGGTATTCCGACTCCACCATGTCGCGGATGGTGAACTTTGGAAACTGCATGCGCGGTTGCGCCTTGGAATTGCTGGGCGACGAGGTAAGGCCGTTGCCGATCGCATCGGTGCAGATGATGAAGTATTTCTCGGGATCCAGCGCCTTGCCGGGGCCGATCATGAAATCGATCCGATGATGATTTCCCGAGATCGCCGTCACCATGAGAATGGCGTTCGATTTGCTCTGATTTAATGTGCCGTGGGTGACGTAGGAAATCGAGAAATCTTTGATCACCTCGCCGCTTTCAAGCTTCAGGTCGCCTTCTTGGAAGAGCTGGTGCGGAGCTTGCTGCGGCGTATGTGCGCTGGCCGGCGCGGACGCAAGTAGCACAAAGGCAATCAGACGGACGATGCGCTTCATCGTTTCCTCTTCTGTTCGTTTTGAAGGTTCGTTGGTCGCAATCTATTTTCCGAGGTGGTTATCGAAAAAGAGCGCAATCTCTTCGAAGGCGGCCTTTGCCTCGGGTGAGGTGTCATCGCGATAGTATTGCGCGTGCGATTGGGCTTCGAACACCTGAAGTTGGGCTTCGACGCGTGCTTCGCGCAGCTTGCGATGCACCCGCACCGTATTGCTGAGTAGCAGGTCCCGCGTCCCGCTCGTCAGGATGGTGGGTGGAAAATCCTTCATGTCTCCATAGACGGGCGACAGCAACGGATCCTTGAGGTCATGACCGTTGGCATAGACGACGGTTCCGGCGTCGCAGAAACCATCGGGTGAGACCAACACGTTGTCGAGCATGGCGTTCGTTACGAAGGTGTCGCCGACTTTCGTGACGTCTGACATCGGCGTACCCGGCGCGATAGCGCCCGGCATTGCCAATCCGTCCGCTTTGGCCTTCAACATCATTTCCAGGGTCAGCGCGCCGCCCGCGGAACTCCCGAAGACCGCGACATTCTTTGGGTTGCTGGTTTTGAGAATAGACTTGTAGACCGTCATGCCGTCGTCGAGTGCGGCCGGGAAGTAGGCCTCCGGCGGCATTCGATAATCGACCGAAATCACTTTGAAGGCGCCGAAAGCCGCCATGAACATGGCTTCAGGCAGCGCCGCTTCGCCGGGGTTTAGGACGTAACATCCTCCGTGCATGTGAAGGAGGACGCGGTTTCGGTTTTGAGGTGGAATTGTCTCGGGAGTGACGATGAAGGCCCTGACTCCGTCGATGGTAGTTTTCTCCACCTTGACATGCAGCCGCTCCTGCATCGCCGGAATATTCTTCATGGTGGCGGCGGCGCTGGCCTGAACGATCGGCGTCCACTCGTCGCCCGTCTTCGGCAATACGTCCCAGCCTTTTCGCAGCGGCATGCCGACGATTTTCGCCAACTGCGGGCTGACCGTGGGGGGTACAGGTACTGACTTGGCCGGCACCTGCAGCGTGCCTTCCTGCGCCGATTGGGCGCGGGCCAGCGATGGCATCGTAGCCATGATGCAGGCCGCAACGATCAGGAAAGGGCGCCTCGCGCGATCGGAAGCGTGCGTGCTGGCTACACTGAGCATGGTTTCCCCCGGTAAGTTTGATGCTTTGAGACCAACCTACCCATGTGAGCCGTCCCTTCAATCTGAAATTTTTTGCCAGGTTGTAGGGAATAAACGGGCTGGAGCTTTGGAGAATGCTATTTCTCCGCCGATCCCGACCCGGTCAAGCGCGGGACGCCCGATATCCAGGTCCGCATTCGCGCGGCCGAACTGGTTTTGGGCCGTTCGCGCTTTAGCTGTGTTGCGCAAGGCGTGTAGCATTCCACCTTCCATGCTAGCTTTACCTGAGCATGCGAGGACTGGTCCGAATGGCACTGCATACGCGATTGACTGAAGCACTTGGCATCGAGCATCCGATTATCTCGGCACCCATGGCATTTGCCGCCGGTGGCAAACTGGCGGCCGCGGTGACCGCAGCCGGTGGCCTCGGCCTGATCGGTGGCGGATATGGCGATGCCGAATGGCTGGAACGTCAGTTTGCTGAAGCGGCAAATGCGCGAGTCGGCTGTGGCTTTATTACTTGGTCGCTTGCAAAGCGTCCCGAGCTGCTTGATCTGGTGTTAGCGCGGTTGCCGGCTGTGGTGATGCTATCATTCGGATCGCCCCTGCCTTTCGGCAAACAGATCAAAGCCGCAGGTACGAAGTTGATCTGCCAGATCCAAAATATCGAGCACGTCCGCGCGGCTGTTGACGTTGGGGCCGACGTGATCGTGGCCCAGGGAGCAGAAGCCGGTGGGCATGGTCTGCTACGCTCAACATTCACCTTGGTGCCTGAGGTCGCGGACTATTTGGCAAAGGTTGCGCCTGCGACGGTGCTGGTTGCCGCCGGTGGCATTGCGGACGGACGGGGGTTGGCCGCAGCGCTAATGCTCGGAGCCGAGGGCGCGCTGATCGGTTCTCGATTTTGGGCGAGTTCGGAGGCGCTTGTACATGGTGCCATGCAAAGCGCGGCAATTGCTGCTGATGGTGATGCAACCATTCGAACGACGGTAGTTGACATCGTTCGTAAGATCGACTGGCCCAAACCGTTCACGGCACGGGTGGTGAACTCCGGTTTTGTAAATGATTGGCACGGGCGCGAAGCCGAACTCAATGATCCGCAACTGCTCGAGCGTGAAATGAATCGCTATGTGTCTGCCATGCAAAATGGCGATCCAGCCAATACCGGCGTTTGGGTTGGTGAAGCCACCGGCCTCATCCACGATGTTCGTCCTGCCGCTGACCTCCTGGCGAGCATCGTAGACCAAGCCGAGCGGCTGCTCAGTGCAAGGGCGCGCAGCTTCGTCATGAGATGAACTGCGCTTCCAGCGCGGGAAGCGATGGGCTTCGTACAATCTGGACGCAGTAAGCATTCATGAGCAAGATATTGGTGATCGGCAGCGCGAACGCGGATCTCATGATTGCGACGCCCACGCTCCCGAAGCCAGGGGAGACGGTACGCGGGCATGATTTCCTGGTCGCACCAGGCGGAAAAGGAGCAAATCAAGCGATAGCCGCGGCACGCCTTGGCGGTGATGTGAGTTTCATCGGCAGCATCGGCGATGACGATTTTGGCAGAAACATAAGGACATCATTGTCCGAAAGCGGCGTCGATACCGCCAATCTCTGCGTCAGATCAAGATTTTCCACGGGAGTAGCCTTGATCCTCAGCGAAACGTCCGGTGAAAACATGATCGCCATCGCTGCCGGAGCCAACGATTTGCTGTTGCCGGCTGACATTGACGCAGCAGCCTGCGCAATTGCGAAGGCTTCGATGATCGTCTGCCAGTTCGAGTCTCCTGTCGCGACGATTGAGCGCGTGGTTGAGGTCGCGAAGCTGTCCGGCGTTCCGGTTCTGCTTAACCCGGCGCCAGCGCGGCGGATGCAGGACGAGATGCTTGATGGCATCCGTTTTCTGGTACCCAATCGCCAGGAACTTGCGCATCTGACCGGATTGCCAACGCGCACTCTGGCTGACGTCGAAGCGGCCGCGAAAACGTTGCTCTTTCGCGGAGCTCAGACCGTGATCGTGACATTGGGGCCGGAAGGCGCGCTGCGAGCCTCGGCAGACGGAGCGTGCGTCTTCCCAGCTCCCATCGTTGAAGCTGTCGATACGACGGGTGCCGGCGACACGTTCGTCGGCGGCTTTGCCGCGGAGTGGTGCAGAACATCTGACGTCGACGCGGCGATCAGCTTTGCGCAACGTGCGGCGGCCTACAGCGTCACCGGCCGGGGCGCGCAGGCTTCCATGCCCTGGCTGTCCGATTTGGATTGAGCTTCACGCCTCACCGCGGGGGCGACAGAT
>NZ_DATEPI010000334.1:0-9276 GCF_035273305.1 Bradyrhizobium sp.
GACGAAGTGACCAAGACACGCGCGTTCCGCCGCGTCGTAGACGGCGCGGTCCGCGAAGTGATGATGCCGCTCGCGCGCGCCGGGCGCGCTCAGGCCGTCATAGCCGCGCGCGGTCCAGCGATGCATCATCGCGTAGGTCACGTCGGGATGAAACTGCAAGCCGAACGCTTGATCGAACCGAAACGCTTCGACGGGAAATTCGTCGCCCTCGGCCAGCAATGCGGCGCCCGACGGCAGCTCAAATCCCTCGGCGTGCCAATGATAGACTTGCTCCGGCCAATTCGGGCAGACGTCGAGACCCGCTGGCGTCGGAAGGATCGGGTAATACCCGATTTGCGCGCGACCTTGCGGATGCGGCCTCACCGCCGCCCCAAGCTGCCTCGCCAGCATCTGCGCGCCAAGGCAAATCCCCAGGAAAGGCCGCTGCTCCCGGAGCGGCACCGCGATCCAGTCGATCTCGCGGCGGACGAATTCATCCGGATCGTTCGCGCTCATCGGGCCGCCGAAAACGACCGCTCCGGCATGACCGTCCAGTGTTTCCGGAAGGCGATCGCCGAACCGCGGGCGCCGGATATCCAGGGCATGCCCGAACGACCGCAGCACGTTGCCCACGCGGCCGGGCGTCGAGGTCTCCTGATGCAGGATCATTAGAACCGGCAGCGATGGTTGGGTGATTGAAGGCGCGACAGGCGGCGCGTGCATACCGGGATCAAGCTGCAGCACGTGTTCGGCGCTAAATCTGATCGACTGAAACGACATAGGTGATCGTTTTCGCTCTCCGGCCCATCAAGCCAGAAGCGTCGTTAACGCCGATTTAATTTCGTGATGGGGCAAGAAAATTCAGGCCGTTTTCTTCACCCGCGCCCACTTCGCTCGAAAACGCTCTCGTCTAGGTGCGCTTGCGCAGCTGGAAGCTCCCGACCGCGGCAAGAATAAAGCCGCGCGGAAACAGCCGGAGCAGAAAGGGCACGGCCTTGATGGCAACGCCGGGAAACACCGTTCTCTTGTTCGCCATCAGACCCCGATAGCTTGCCTTCGCAACGTCAGCCGGGGACACGTTCAGGACCGCGGAATCAAATCCGGGCTCAAAACCCGCGCGCGCCTGAAATTCAGATGGGACCGGGCCGGGACATACCACCGTTACGCGCACCCCGAGCGGAGCGAGTTCGCGCCGTATCGCTTCACTAAATGACAGCACATATGCCTTGGAGGCGTAATACACCGCCATTCCCGGTCCCGGCAGAAAGCCGGCGATCGAACCCACGTTGAGGATACCGCCGCGATGTCGGATCAACTGATCGGCAAAGCGCAGAGATAAATCTGTCATCGCCCGGATGTTAAGGTCGATCATACCGAGCTGGGCCGTCCGATCCAGTTCGACGGCTCGGCCGAACAAGCCGAAACCTGCATCATTGACGACATATTCGACGTCCACACCTTTGGCAGCCAGCGCTGTCGCGATCTGGTCACTGGCGTTGGGCTGTTGAAGATCGCAGGCAATCACAATCGGCTCAGCCGCACCGCTGGCGGCGATTTCATTTGCCAAGGCGGTTAGCCGATCGGCGCGTCGCGCGACCAGAGCTACCCGATGGCCGTGCGAGGCGAAAACACGCGCCAATTCGGCACCTATTCCCGCCGAGGCACCGGTAATAAGCGACACGCGCTCGGTCACGATTTTATGCTCTTGAAGTTGTTGCACGGAGGCGAGGTAACGCGCCTTTGAGAGACATAGCCCTTAGGCGGGATGCAAGCCAGCCGCAAGCGCGCGGGCCCGTAGAAGGGTCGCTGTCCCGTCCAGGTGCTCGGTTTGAGGACGTATTCGCGCGGGACATGGGATAAATTGCCCGGGCATCAAAATTTCGTCATGTCCCCGGGCAGCGAAGTTACATTAGGCCCCATGATCGGGCCGACCCTATTTCAGGTCCCGCTGGCTGCGGCAGGCTGCCTGGCGGCGACCCGATGCTTGAGATCGAGGCGGTCGCGGGAGGACACTCCCAGCAAATCGGCCGCGCGCCACACCACGTTGTCCTCGAATTCGCTGACCTGACCGTCCGCGTACACCAGCTCCCACATCATCTCGACGATGCGAAGTCTGCCCGCTTCATCCACCGAGCGCATGATGACGCTGGTGAAATGATAAAGATCGACCGCCTCGCCCTCGATCAGGGTTGCCGAGGCGATTAACTGATCCGCCGTGCCAGGATCAAGCCCGAAGCGGCTTTCGATCAAGCTGTGAAGCTTGCGTTTTTCAACCGGCGAAGGTTCGCCGTCGATCGAAAGGACGTGAATCAACAGCGCAGTCGCAGCCAGACGATACCCGGTATCGTCAAACACCCTCTGATCGTGGGCGGTGGGAGAAACTATGTCGGCAATGAATTGGCGAAGTCCGTCCAGCATCACTTCCATCTAAATGTATGAAGACCATTAGTCGCAACACCGGCAGCTATGCCCGATATACGGCTGCAAAATCAAGCTTGCTCAGGCCTCACGGTTCCGCCAGCAGGCATTACCTTTCGGCAATGTCAGGGAATCTCATAGACCATGACTTTGTCGGCGATGCCGCGCAGCGCCGCCTGCTTCTGAATCGGGGTGATTGCCTCGCGTTCCAGAATTGCTGTCACCTCAGGCACCTCGATGATCGGACCGGTAATATGGATTGCCTGAGACGTCGACAGGCCCTGGACCCTGGCTGCGATATTGACGGTCTGCCCGAAATAATCCTGGCGCTCGTTGAGCATGACGGCGAGGCACGGGCCTTCATGGATCCCGATTTTGACTACGAGATCGTTGGTCCCTCGCTGCGCGTTGAGCGCATCCATCGCGGCGCGCATGCGCAAGCCCGCGACAATCGCATGTTCTGGCCTGATGAAGGTTGCCATCACGGCGTCGCCGATGGTCTTCACTACAGCGCCTTTCTCCGAGGCGATGATCTCGAGCAGTGCATGAAAATGCGCCCGCACCAGGTCGAAAGCGGCGAGGTCGCCGACCCGTTCGTACAATGCGGTGGAGCCCTTGAGATCGGTGAACAGAAACGTCAGCGAGGTGATCTTGAGCCGCTGATCGACGTTGAGGTTGTCGGCCTTGAAGACGTCGCGGAATGTCTGGTTTGAGAGCATTCGCTTGGCCGTGAGGAACGGTTTGCGCTTGCCGATCAGCTCATGCATCGCGTCTCCCGCGACGAAAACCGATGGCAGGACGCGCACGTCAGCCTGGTTGTCGAGCGACAGCCGGAGCGGTCCCGGGCGCATGATCCTGGTCCCGCCGGTCGGCGTCGGCGTCTTGTTGTAAGCCAGCGAAAGCTGCTGACGCTCCCTGGTCGGCTCGCCCTGGACGTCGATGAATTGCGCGGAATGGGTGACGGGCTCGAATATGATGATGAACTGTTTTGGCAGATGCAGCGAGAGCACCGCCTTCTCCCCGGCCGGCAATTCAAGCGTGTCCAGCGTGACCTCGTCGGCCAGCGTCGCAAACGCTTCCTTGTCGAAATCGACGCCCGAGCTCCAGAAGATTTGTTGATAATACTCCCAAACCGACAGCGAATTGGGATCGTGCGCGGCGATGCGTCTGACCCGCGGACTCACCGTGAAAGCGACCTCGACCTGTTCGTCGACGGAGGCTTCGTAACCGCATGCGCAAAGCCCGCAATGATAATCATCAGGACGCAGCGATTTAAGCGTGCTGTGGGCGCCGAGCACGCCGCCGCAGCCCGGGCACAGCACATTCCATGACAGATCGAACAGCCCAAGCCGAGAGGCATGGAGGAAGCCGGAAATCACCTGTTCCTCGGCGAGCCCAACCTGCTTCGAAAAGTCCAGTACATTGATGCGGTTGAGTTCGTGGTCCTCGCCCTTTTCGACGAGGTTTCGAATAGCGTCGACCACCGCAGGATCGGCGGTCTGTTTCAGTAATGAAAACTGTGCCTGGGTGTCGGTCATGGCACAAGTCTAGAGCAGATTGCGCGAGCGTCCAAGCAAGGGCTTTGTCACCGGCGCGTGATACGGAACGTTGGCGAGCGATCCGGCTGCGTGGTCACCACGCCAATCGGCATGACCGGCTCCTTGTCCAGAAGCTCGACCCGAAACGCGCCGATGATCCTGGCCAGCGCCAGCGTTGCTTCCAACAGCGCGAAATGCGCGCCAATGCAAATTCTCGCGCCGACGCCGAACGGTAGGTACGCGAAACGATCGGGAGACGGGGCAGGCGGCATGAACCGCTGCGGAACGAATGCATTGGGTTCGTGCCAGAGCTTTTCGTGCCGATGCAGCAACCATGGCGCGATCAGGATCACGTCATTTTTCCTGACCGGCATCCCGGCGATGGTGTCGAGCGCTGCAGCCGCACGCGCGATCAAAAATGCCGGCGGGTACAGTCGCATCGTTTCATCGATCACCGCGCGCGTAAATTTGAGCCGATCGAGTTCGGGCGCGGCGTCTGCGGGCGCGGCCTGAACTTCGCCCGCCAATTCGTCCTGGGTAGCCGGATCCAACGCAAGCAGGTACAGCGACCAGAACAGCGCGGTTGCGGTGGTCTCGTGGCCAGCGAGGATCATGGTCGCAACCTGGTCGCCGAGTTGTTCGTCGCTGAAGGCCTCACCGGTCTCCGGGTCGCGGGCGGCTTGCATCAGGTCGAACAGATCGCGCGGCGGCGCGCCTGCATCCTTGCCGGCCGCGCGGCGTTCGCCGACCAACATACCTATGAACCGCGTCCAACGTTTGCGAAATCGGGCGCGGAAGAAATCCTGCGGGGACGGCCAGCCGAGAGGCAACAGCAGATCAAGGAAATGCGGCCGGGCCAGTCGTTCGCCGTACTCCATCACGAAGTCGCGCAATGCGGGACCGTGACGCTCCATTCCGAACGAGAACATCGTCCGTCCGGCGATTTCCAGCGTCATTCGTTGCATCGCCTGCCTGAGATCAACCGGCTCGCCGCAGCTGGTCTGCAGTTTTGCGATCGTTTTCTCGGTAACCGCGATCATGTGCGGCGTCAGCGAGGCGACCGCGCGCGGAGTAAAGGCGGGCGCCAGCGTTCTGCGCTGATGTTTCCAGGCGCGGCCTTCCGCAATCAGCAGGCCCTCGCCGAGCACGGGGCGCAGCACCCGGATGGCGGCGGGCGTTCGCGTGTAGTTCTCATAATTGTCGACCAGCACGTGGCGGATCGCGTCCGGCGTATTTAAGATGAAGCTGGAGCGGCCGAAGAAGCGACCCCGGACGATGTCCTCTTCATAAGCGCGCTGGCTCCAGGTGCCGATCGCGCTCTCACGCATCGCCGCCATCCGTCCGATCGCATTCATGTCGTCGGGCGCGCGCGGCGGGCTCGGCGGCACCAGCCGACGCGGGGCGATCGCGATATCCAAGGCTTCGGCGGTGCTCACGGGCAACCTCGTTGAAGCGGCGCGGGCAAGCTAGCAGCTAGTAGGTCAACTCGGCGACCGCAATCCGGTTTTCAGATGCCGGCCACGCCCGCGCGACGATCCGCTCCTCGTTGAACATTGCCGTGACGGGCCGGGCTTCGGCGCCGGGCAGCCGGAGCGTGCTGGTTGAATCACCCGGCACTCCCGCCTTCACGTCGGTCGGCTCCTTGCCATCGAACAGCACGATATCGCGCGGCAGCCCGAAATAACCGCGCGGCCGCGACATCAGAACAACGCTGCCGGCTCCCACGTCCGCGGCTCCCAGCGGACGGGCGGCACGAAGATGCACGATCTCGGAGGAGCGCGGGAATGGCGAGCGATAAAAATGAGTGGTCGTCGAACCGGCCGATGTGAGCACGATTTCAAGATACCAGGTGGGATCGACCTTTGCCGGGCCCCAGCGTCCGTTCGCGGCTGTCTGCGACGAGTGAATGGGGCTACCGATGCGCTCGCCGGTATCACCGGAAACGCGGTAGACATCCACCGACGCGCCTGTCACCGGACGATTGGTTTGAACGCCCCCCGGCGTGCCCGTCACCAGCCCGCTCAACCTGACTTCCGCTTCCGGCATAATCGCAATTCTGTCCGGCTCGCGCCCGGCGATGAACTTGTAGATTTCCCGGAACGCACGCGGAGAAAACGCTGTCTCACGATGGTCAACCGCGCCGAGCACGAGATTGGTCGCGCCTTTGAGCGCGGGTCCTGCCGCGGTGATGCCGGTCGGCGTACCCGGCTTGCCGACGAACCGGCCGTCTTCTTGGGCGTATTTGTCCATGCCGTCGCTGCGCAAGGTCAGAAACGCGGTGCCCGGAGTTACTTCGTTCTCGCCCTCGTTCAGTCCGCGCAGAAACGGCCCGCGACCATTGAACTCGCCATTCAGTCCAACATCCCAATCGTAAACCCCGTGATTGGGAACGCCGCACAGCACCGCGTGGCTGACATCCGCCGCGCCCCCGTTTTTTATGTAGCTGCGAATCGAATTTCCGCCGCGCGAGTTGCCGACCAGAGCCACGCGCGCTGCGCCGGTACGGCGCTTCAACTCCTGGATGGCTTCGCCGAGTTCGCGGCGCTGATCTTCCGTTGAAGACTTGTTCGGCTCCTCCTTGGTGTCATCGGCGCGCGCCAGGGGATCGGTGAAATTGATCGCGAACATTCGATCGCGCGGAACCCCGTTCGATTCCATCCGCCACAAAGTGGTGATCCAAAGCGCCGCGTGGTCGCCATTGCCATGCACGAACAATACAGGCGGAGTCCCACCGGCGCTCGGGGCAGGGGACGGTGTCTGCGCGAACGCAGACAGGCCGAGGTTCCCGGTAGCAAGCGGCAACGCTGCCGCGCCCCTGAGTATCATTCGCCGCGATAGACGCATCTCATATCCTCCGGTTGTCGACACCTTGCTTGCTTGTGACCGCTGATAGCGGGCTTGGGCACCACTGTGAAGGGTCAGAACTTCTCCTCATTTGCCGGCCAAGTCAGCGCCGGGCTACTTCTCGGCGGCAAGCACGGCTGGAATCAGTGGATTTCCGGTGTCCCTTTGAAACGGAAGTTCGGTAAAGTAGCCGGTGCAAGCACGGCGAAATTCGCTTTTTGGGGAAGCTCGGCAGCCGGATTGCCGCAGGCGTCACTCGAAATCCAAACGAAATCAGCGGCAGACAGCAGTGGAATCGGAATGACTGAAAAGCCAAAACGCCAGATGTTTGCCGCCGATGGCGTCTCGGCTCCCCTACGGCATTCCGCGTTTCGGCGGATCTGGTTGGCGAGCTTACTCTCAAATCTCGGGCTGTTAATTCAGGCGGTGGGCGCGGCCTGGGCAATGACGCAAATGACTTCTTCCGCCGACAAGGTCGCGCTGGTCCAGACCGCCTTAATGCTGCCGGTGATGTTGATCGCCATGCCGGCGGGCGCTATCGCCGACATGTATGACCGGCGCATCGTGGCGCTGGTCTCACTATTAATCGCGCTTGCGGGGGCGACCGCGCTCTCAGTGCTGGCTTGGCTCGGCCGGCTCACGCCCGAAGTCCTGCTGGCGTTCTGCTTCGTGGTCGGCAGCGGCATGGCGCTGTTCGGGCCGGCTTGGCAGTCCTCCGTCAGCGAACAGGTGCCCGCCGAGACCTTGCCGTCCGCGGTCGCGCTGAACGGGATCAGCTACAACATCGCGCGAAGTTTTGGTCCCGCTATCGGCGGCATCGTGGTCGCAACCGCGGGCGCGGTGGCGGCCTTTGCGGCCAATGCAGTGCTTTATCTGCCGCTGCTGGTCGTACTGTTTCTCTGGCGACGCTCCAGCGAGCCCTCACGCCTGCCGCGCGAGCGGCTCAACCGCGCGATCGTGTCGGGGGTGCGCTACATCGCCAACTCGCCATCGATCCGCATCGTGCTGGCGCGGACATTGGTCACAGGCATCATTGGCGGTTCGGTCTCGGCGCTGATGCCGCTGGTCGCCCGCGACCTCCTGCACGGCGGGGCGCAAACTTACGGAATCATGCTCGGCGCTTTCGGGATGGGCGCGGTGATTGGCGCGCTTAACATCAGCGAAGTGCGTCGACGACTGACCGGGGAGGCGGCTATCCGGGCTTGCGCGCTGTCGATGGGCGGCGCTATCGCGGCGGTCGCGCTGAGCCGGGAGCCGGTCTTGACCGCAGCGGCGCTGGTCGTGGCCGGTGCGGTCTGGATGCTGGCGGTCGCGTTGTTCAATATCGGCGTGCAGCTCTCCGCGCCGCGCTGGGTGGCGGGCCGCTCGCTGGCCGCGTTTCAAGCCTCGATCGCCGGCGGCATCGCGATCGGAAGCTGGGGTTGGGGACGGCTAACCGACGCCGCCGGCGTGGAAACGGCGCTGCTGGTTTCCGCAGCGTTAATGCTGGCCTCGCCGATTCTCGGCCTGTGGCTCGGGATGCCTCGGGTCGGCGCGCGCAACGAAGATGCCGAGCTGCTGGCCGATCCCGAGGTGCGCCTTGCGTTGACCGGGCGCAGCGGGCCGCTAGTGGTGGAGATTGAATATCGGGTCGACCCGGAAAGCGCGCGTGCGTTCCACAATGTGATGCAGGAAGTCCAGCTCAGCCGCCAGCGCAACGGCGCCTATGGCTGGTCGATCGCCCGCGACATCGCCGATCCCGAACTATGGACCGAGCGCTATCACTGCCCGACCTGGCTCGACTATCTGCGCCAGCGCAACCGCTCCACCCAATCCGAGCGCGCGCTGCACCAGCGCGCAATGGATTTTCATCTCGGTCCCGATCCGGTGCGGGTACGCCGAATGCTGGAACGGCCGTTCGGGTCGGTCCGCCGGAAAGATGAAACGCCCGACCGCGCCGCCAACGAAGTGCTGCCGGTCGCCACCGCTGCCGGCAGCAGCACCTGAAGTTTTTTGGAGGGCTTTTGAACGAAGTGGACCCCGGTCCGCGGGAAGAAAGCGCGCCAGAAGAATAGGCTAGAGCAGCGCACGTCGCAGCAAGCAGCCGAGCGGAGGGCGTATTAGCCTGAAGAACTCGTTACTGCCCGTGCTCGCTCAAAACTTTGAGGCAGGCCTTGCTCAGCCGCGCACGATTTTGCTTCAGGCAAGCCAGCACGACCTGGTCGCCTTCATTCATGTGAGTACGGCAGTGGCGCGAGACGTCGCGCGCGCAGGCATCGTGCTCCTTCTGCTGCGCTAGGGCCGTCGACGCCATCAGGCCGAGCGGTATAATAAGCAGGTATCTGGCCATGATGTTACGCCTCGCCGTTGCCCATCCGGGTAATTTGTAATTCCGTCAGATCACGGCGGCAACGCATTTGTGCCACGCTTTGAAGTTCGCCAACGGCGAAATGGGGTTCGAGGCGCCCTATTTGTGAGCGGAACAGCGCCGTATTGATAAGGCGTTAACAACTATTTC
>NZ_DATEPI010000335.1:0-6618 GCF_035273305.1 Bradyrhizobium sp.
CCACGGCCGCACCAAGACGGGCGGTCGCAGCCGGTGCTCGCAACAGCGATATGGATGACGACATCCCATTCTGAGAGGCCGCTGAATCAGCCTGGGACCCATTGCTGAATGCCGCGCCAGCGATTCCCCTTCGTTTGCGGCAATGAGCGCGTTCGCGCTTCGCCTCGTTCAATTTGCCCGTCTGGCGCGCCCACCCACCGCGTTGCCGATGTCATGATCTTGTTTTGGTAGCAGACCTCGGCGCTGTTCACGCTGCTGTGCGGCCGAGTCGCGCATGCCGTACTGTTCGGCCTTAGCCGAATGTATGTGGTCGGGGAGGCGACTTTCCGGCCCGGAAACTGACCGCGGGAGGTCCGGTTCAACTCGGCAGTAAAAGGTGATAGCAAGACGATGCCGCTCTCGGCCTAAGTCACTGGAAAAACGAAGGGAAAAACCCCTCCCGCCAGGTGGTTAAGGGTGGTTTGCGCCCCTTCGATACGCTATATGATTCCCGAGCAAAAATAGACGGATTTCCCCTTTGGCTGACAACGAAGACAACATCCCCGGCGAGCCGCCGGCGCCCTCGGATATTCGTCCCGTATCCATCCTCGATGAGATGAAGCGCTCCTACCTCGATTACGCCATGAGCGTCATCGTGGCGCGAGCGCTGCCGGATGCGCGTGATGGGCTGAAGCCGGTGCATCGGCGCATTCTCTACGCGATGCACGAGAACGGATTCGATTGGAACAAGGTCTATCGAAAATGCGCGCGCACCGTCGGCGACGTGATCGGTAAATACCATCCTCATGGTGACCAGTCGGTCTATGACGCGCTGGTGCGCATGGCGCAGGATTTTTCGATGCGGGTGCCGCTGATCGATGGTCAGGGCAATTTCGGTTCGGTCGACGGCGATATGCCGGCGGCGATGCGATACACCGAAGCGCGCCTGACACGGATCGCGCACTCCTTGCTCGATGACATAGACAAGGACACCGTCGATTTTCAGCCCAATTACGACAGCTCCGAAAAGGAACCGCTGGTTTTGCCGGCGAAGTTCCCGAACCTTCTTGTCAACGGCGCCGGCGGCATCGCGGTCGGCATGGCGACGAACATCCCCCCGCATAATCTCGGCGAGGTAATCGATGCGTGCGTCGCTCTCATTGAAAATCCCGCGCTGACCATCGACGAGCTTATCAAAATCATTCCCGGACCGGATTTCCCAACCGGAGGAATCATCCTGGGACGACAGGGCATCCGCTCGGCCTATCATCTCGGCCGAGGCTCGATCGTCATGCGCGGCAAGGTGACGATCGACACAATACGCAAGGACCGTGAAGCGATCATCATCTCGGAAATTCCGTATCAAGTGAACAAGGCCAATATGGTCGAGCGCATTGCCGAGCTGATGCGCGACAAAAAGATAGAAGGCATTTCGGATTTGCGCGACGAATCCGACCGCGATGGTTTTCGCGTCGTCGTCGAGCTTAAGCGCGATGCCATGCCCGACGTCGTCCTGAACCAGCTCTACCGGTTCACGCCGCTGCAGAGCAACTTCGGCGCCAACATGGTTGCGCTCGACGGCGGCCGGCCGCAGTTGATGAACCTCAAGGACCTGCTGACGCTGTTCGTCGCCTTCCGCGAACAGGTGGTCACGCGGCGGACCAAATACCTGCTCAACAAGTCCCGCGATCGCGCCCATGTGCTGGTTGGTCTGGCCATCGCCGTTGCCAACATCGATGAGATCATCCGTGTGGTCCGCACCTCGCCCGACCCGAATACGGCGCGAGACATCCTGATGTCGCGCGATTGGCCCGCCAGGGACGTGGAGGCGATGATCACGCTCATCGACGATCCTCGACATCGGATCAACGCCGACGGTACCGCACGCCTGTCGATAGAGCAGGCAAGGGCAATCCTTGATCTGCGGCTCCAGCGACTTACCGCACTCGGACGCGAGGAGATATCCGAGGAGCTCGACAAGTTGGCCGGAGAAATCAACGACTACCTCGATATTCTGCGTTCGCGCGCGCGTGTTCAAGCGATCATCAAAGGCGAACTCGCGGAGGTGAAATCGGATTTCTCAACTCCGCGCAGAACCGTAATCATCGAACAGGAAGGCGAGGTAGAGGACGAAGATCTGATCCAGCGCGAAGACATGGTGGTGACTGTGTCACACGCCGGGTATGTCAAGCGCGTGCCGCTGTCGGCCTATCGGGCGCAACGCCGTGGCGGCAAAGGTCGTGCCGGCATGCAAACCCGCGACGAGGATTTCGTCAGCCGGTTGTTTGTGGCCTCAACCCATACGCCTGTGCTTTTCTTTTCCTCGCGTGGACAGGTTTACAAGGAAAAGGTTTGGCGGTTGCCGATGGCGGCGCCAAACGCCCGTGGCAAGGCGATGATCAACATCCTGCCGCTGGAGCAGGGCGAGCGTATCACCACCATCATGCCGCTGCCGGAGGACGAAGCGTCCTGGGCCAACCTCGACGTCATGTTCGCGACCACCGGCGGCAACGTGCGCCGTAACAAATTGTCGGACTTTATCGATGTCAGGCGCTCCGGCATCATCGCCATGAAGCTCGATTCGGACGAATCGATCGTGGACGTGCAGATCTGCACAGAACGCGATGACGTGCTGCTGACGGCGGCGGGGGGGCAGTGCATCCGCTTCCCGGTCACGGACGTGCGGGTGTTCACCGGGCGTACCTCGATGGGGGTGCGCGGCATCGCATTGCCGGCAAACGACAAGGTGATCTCGCTCACTATCCTGCGCCATATGGATGCCGATGCCGAGGAGCGCGCGGCCTATCTGCGCCGCGCCAATGCGGTGCGGCGAGGCGGCGTCGAGGAGGAGGCAGGGATCGACAACGAGGATGCGTCGGGCGCAATCGAGCTCGGCGAACAGCGTTATGTCGAGATGTCCGCCAGCGAGCAGTTCGTGCTCACCATCAGCGAGAACGGTTATGGCAAGCGCTCGTCCTCGTTCGAGTACCGCACCACCGGCCGCGGCGGCAAAGGTATTGTCGCCATGTCTGTCAACGATCGCAACGGCAAGCTGGTGGCCTCATTCCCGGTCGAGGACAGCGACCAGATCATGCTGGTGACCGACAAAGGCCAGCTCATCCGCTGTCCGGTCGAAGGTATCCGGATTGCCGGTCGATCGACCCAAGGCGTTATCGTATTCAATACGGCCGACGACGAGCATGTGGTTTCGGTCGAGCATATCGGCGAGGACACCGAGAACGGGAACGGCAATGGCAATGGCGAGTGATACGAACAGCTACGGCGAGGGGGTCTGGTCAACTTGGTGAGCTAGCGCCCGCGATCGAAATTGCACCAGGTCGCCGAGCCAACGTCATCTACTCGTCTTAAGGTTTGATGGAGGGAACACGCCCTATGGCGTGCGATCCGTCGTTACTAACCGCGCATGCTGGATCATCGTCTTGGAGCCGGCGACACGCAGGCAGGAGGCCTCGAAATTCGGCCACGCTTGCTGGGAGCAGTTCGGACCAGTGGGGCGAATGTCCAGCCGATCGCCCTTGGCGAGCGCTTGCGGAACGCTGGCCTCGACCTGAGGAGCAAAGCCGGGAAGAATGGCAAGCGTAGCGGCAACGAACGCCGCGACGGCGATCGCAGAAAATGCCTTGATCATGACGGTCCCCTGTCCTCGGGCCTTTGCGGCCCGTCGTTTCGTTAACCTTTCATACGAAGGACTCGTTTCCGGATGTCTTCGTGACGATAGGAAATGGTTTCGTCATGCCCCGGCTTTGTTTCGTCTGCGTAAGCCGGACGAAACACGTGTCCTCTGAGGCACGCGGCGAGAGCTCGCGCAGTTTGGGCCGGCTGCAAGTCGTCGTGTCTTGGAAGCAGCCTGCCCCGCTTGCGGGGCCGCCCGGAGCGGGGTAGGAGGGGTTCATGCCCCGCATCGCGCTCTATCCAGGCTCATTCGATCCCGTGACTAACGGCCACCTGGATGTGTTCAGGCAGGCCGTCGGGCTGTGCGACCGGCTGATCGTCGCTATAGGGGTCCATCCGGGAAAGAAGCCGCTGTTCACGGTGGAGGAGCGCATCAAGATGGTGCGGGAGGTGTTTGCGCCGATCGCCGCCAAGGCCGGCTGCGCGTTCGAGTGCACCACCTATGACAAGCTCACAGTGACGGCGGCGCAGAACGCCGGCGCCACTATCATGATTCGGGGCCTGCGCGACGGCACGGATCTGGACTATGAAATGCAGATTGCCGGCATGAACGAGACCATGGCGCCGGAGGTGCAGACGGTATTCCTTCCAGCTTCGGTTGCGGTTCGCCCGATCACCGCCACACTGGTGCGCCAAATCGCCGGAATGGGCGGCGATGTATCCGCCTTCGTGCCTCCCGCGGTCGCGGCTGGACTTAAAACTAAATTTGCCTGATCGCGATTGTTCGCAGAGGAGCGACATCGTTTTCACGAGGGAAGATGCGCCCCTCTGTAATCCGCTAACTTTCGCACCGGAGTTTCCATGATCCGAGTACTCGCCTTCGTCGTTGTGTTGATCTGTGCCGCGCCTGCAATCGCCCAACCGCTGCCTGCCGGTCTCGACAAGCAGAATGCGATCGTCATCGACACGACCAAGGGCCGCATTGTGTTCAAGCTGCGAACCGATCTCGCGCCTCAGCACGCGGAGCGCATCAAGCAGCTCGCACGCGAAGGCTTTTACAACAACGTGCCGTTCCACCGGGTGATGGACGGCTTCATGGCGCAAACCGGCGATGGCCAGAACTTCAATGGCACTGGCGGCTCGAAATATCCGAACCTCAAGGCCGAGTTTTCGAACGTGCCGTTCAAGCGCGGCATCGTCGGCATGGCCCGGCGCGGCGACAGTGTCGATACCGCGAATTCGCAGTTCTTCTTCATGTTCGGCGATGCTCCCAGTCTCAACGGCCAGTACACGGTAGTCGGCGAAGTTGTGCAGGGAATGGATGTGGTCGATAAGTTAAAAAAAGCACCTCCGGGTTCGTCAGGCGGCAGCGTGACCGATCCCGACAAGATGGTGAAGGTGCAAGTCGCGTCCGACATCAAGTGAACGGTCGCGGCGCAATCTGGCGAATTATTTGGTTTGGCCTGCTCTGCTTGTTGCTGTACCCGGCCAGCGCGCACGCGGAGGGATGGCAGGTCAACACGATCAAGGAGGCGTATGCGCGTTTTTCGAACTGCTGGAAACCGCCTCCGACCACCCGCGCCAATCCCATCGACATCACGGTTATTGTCAGCTTCAACCACTCTGGCGCGATCCTCGGCCATCCCCGGATCACTTACGAGTCCGAACAGGCTAACGACAACGACCGGCTGCAATACCGCCTGGCTGTGATGGAGGCGTTGCAACGCTGCACGCCGATGCCATTTACAGAAAGCATGGCAGGCGCTGTTGCTGGCCGGCCATTTGCTATTCGGTTCCGCAACAGGAAGATTTCACCCCAGAACCCAGAGAGAAGAGCATGGCTGACACCGAAAATACTTTGATCCTCGAGACCACGCAGGGTCCCGTCACCATCGAGATGCGCCCGGATCTTGCGCCTAACCACGTGGCCCGGATCAAGGAGCTGGTTCGCGAGGGATTTTACGATGGTATCGTATTCCATCGCGTGATCGATGGTTTCATGGCGCAGACGGGCTGTCCACAGGGCACCGGTACAGGGGGGTCCGGCCAGAAGCTCAAGGCCGAGTTCAACAATGAGCCGCATGTGCGCGGCACGACCTCAATGGCACGGGCGGCAAGTCCCGACTCCGGCGACAGCCAGTTCTTCATCTGCTTCGATGACGCCTCGTTCCTCAACAATCAGTACACAGTATGGGGCAAGGTGACGTCTGGGATGGAGAACGTCGACAAGATCAAGCGTGGCGAACCGGTGCAGAAGCCGGACAAGATCCTCAAGGCCCGCATGGCTATGGACGCGGCGTGAGATTTGAACGCTTGTGCGCACTGTTCCTGCGGCTTGGTTCGAAAGATCACGCGACCGCCCGAGCCAACGCGCCTTTCCCCTTGTTGGTGCTGCTCAGTTTGAGGAGAGCTGGCGAACGGCACCAAGCCAGTCCTCGATGTGGTAGGAACGGACCATCTTGCCGCCTTCGAGCGTGTGGACGTCGATAGACATCAGCTTGAACGATTTGCCCGTATAGGGCACTCCCATGAAATCGGCTGCCGGCGTGCCGGTTGCTTCACCTCGTACCGTGACCTGATTGCCGGCGACTAGAACTTGTTTGATCTTCCATCTCAGGTCGGGGATCGCTTTCAGCCGTTGACCAATCCCGGCGATCACTTCCTCACGCGTGTTGCAAACATCGTTGCCGCGGCATGAGACCCAGTGCGCGGTCGTCGATTGCATGATGAGGTCTGGGCTTTCGCCAGCAAATTCCGCATTCAAGGCTTTATAGAACGGCGCAACGCTGGCGCGGGCAGCCTCGGCGCTGATTTCCGCGCCGGCGGAAGGTATCATTAAAGCGAAAGAGGCCACTGCGGCGCAGCCGGCTTGAATTCTTTTCATCATGGCTCCTGCGACTTGATTGAAGGCGGGCAGGTGGTATGAACCTCTTTTGCCTATCGATCTAATGAGTAATCGTGTTCTACAATGAATGAAATCGATTTACGACGCTTCGACCTCAACCT
>NZ_DATEPI010000336.1:0-2433 GCF_035273305.1 Bradyrhizobium sp.
AACATTCTCTAACGCGACTTTACGCAAATGCAAAAAGGGCCCGCCGGTGAGCGGGCCCTTTCCCTTTTCTCGATTGCGTGCCGCTTAGTGCGCGAGGACCGCTAGAGCAACAGCGCGACGTTGTTGGTGATCTTGATCGTCGGGTTCAATGCCGGACGCGCCTCGCCACTTTCACCCGACCGACACGCTGCATTGCGAACTTTCGTGCAACAGAGACGTTTTCCGATCAGACTGGTTCGCCGTCGGGGAAATACAGGACCCCACAATGCGCATCGCGCAAATCGCTCCGCTCGCCGAAACCGTCCCGCCAAAGCTTTATGGAGGTACCGAGCGCGTCGTTTCTTGGCTCGTCCACGAACTGGCACGGCGAGGCCATGCGATAACTGTCTTCGCAAGTGCCGGATCCGAGGTTCCATGTACGCTCGTGCCTTTACCCGGTCCGCTGAGGCAGGCTGGGTTGCGCGACCATACCGCGAGCCTGTTGGCGATGCTGGAGCAGGTGCGGCGGCGAACGGACGAATTCGACGTACTCCACTTCCATATCGACCTGCTGCAGTTTCCGATGTTTCAGCAGCACGCCCACAAGTGCCTGACCACGTTGCATGGCCGTCTCGATCTGCCCGACTTCCATCCGATCTTCCGCACGTTTCCGGAGATGCCGCTCGTTTCGATTTCGAATGCTCAGCGGGGAGACATGCCTGCAGGAGCGAATTGGGTGGGAACCGTGTATCATGGGTTGCCCGAAACGCTTTACCCTTTCAACCCGCGGCCCGGCAGCTATCTCGCATTTCTCGGTCGGATTGCGCCCGAGAAGCGTCCGGATCGAGCCATCGAAATCGCCAAGCGCGCAGGGCTCCCATTGAAAATCGCCGCAAAGGTCGATTCCGTCGACGCGGCTTATTTCACGCATGAGATCAAGCCCTTGCTGAACCATCCGCTCATCGAGTTCGTCGGCGAAATTGACGACCGGCGCAAAGCCGAATTCCTCGGCAACGCGTTGGCCCTGCTTTTCCCGATTGATTGGCCGGAGCCATTCGGCCTGGTCATGATCGAAGCCATGTGTACGGGAACGCCCGTGATCGCCTGGAGGAAAGGCTCGGTCCCAGAGGTCGTTGATAATGGTGTGACCGGTTACATCGTCGACAGCATCGATGAGGCCTTGCTCGCAGCCGAGCAGGTTCGCCACCTGAGTCGCGCCGCCGTGCGCTGGCGATTCCTGGAGCGGTTTTCAGCATCGCGGATGGCCTATGACTATATCGAAGTTTATGAGGCGCTGTTGGCCCGCAGCGCATCGGACGGCGCGACGAAGGCATCTCATCATCTCGTCGCCAACCAGCGGCGCCGTTCCGCGGAGGCCGCCATCGCTCCCGACTAGCAAGCATTCGTCAATGACGTAGCGAGCACGTCAGATGTCAAAGACCGCCACGGCCGTGCAACCGGTCACCGATGCCAACCTCTGGTCCGAATACGCCATCGAGGCGCACAGCTCGTTGACGGACCAGCCCCTTCGCAGCCTCAAGCATGGGGATGCGTTTGCGGTCGTCAATGGATTCGGTGATATCGAACCGCTGCAAGACTCCGCGCAAGGCTTGTTTTACTGCGACACCAGGTTCCTTTCGCAATTTGAAATGCGCCTGGAAGGCAAGAAGCCGCTGCTGTTGGGCTCCGCCATGCACGACAACAAATCGGCGCTCACCGTCGAACTGACCAATCCCGATGTTCTTCTCGGGAAAGACGACAAGCTCCCGAAAGATACGATCTTCTTGACGCGGACGACCATTCTCCGGGATGGCGCGAGCTACGAACGCATCGGAATCAGGAATTTCGGGTCGGCAAAGCGGCGCCTGCGCCTAGATTTTCTTTACGCCGCCGATTTCCACGATCTGTTCGAAATCCGCGGCACCCGACGGCATCGTCGCGGCACGTTGTCCAGCAACGTGATCGATTCCAAGGCGGTCAGGTTCAAATATCGAGGACTCGATAAGATCGAACGCACCACCTTGATCCAGTTCGATCCGCGGCCGGTCAGACTCGCGTCCGACCGCGCGATGGTCGAGGTCGAGATCGTAGCTCATGGTCAGACGTCGATATTCATCACCGTGCTATGTCTGGAAAGCAACGCGCAAGAGGCGACGCAGATCGCAGACTATTTCCGCGCCTATCGCGAGACGCGGCGGGAACGCCGGCAGCTGACGCGTCGGATCGCGACACTCGCAACGTCGAACGAGGCGTTCGAAGAGGTTGTGTCGCGCGCGACATCGGACGTCTACACTTTGGTCACGGCGACACCGCACGGCCTTTACCCTTACGCCGGAATCCCGTGGTTCAATACCGTCTTTGGCCGGGATGGCATCATTACCGCGATGCTGATGCTGTGGATGGACCCATCGCTCGCTCAAGGCGTGCTGCTGACGCTCGCCGCCACGCAGGCAA
>NZ_DATEPI010000337.1:0-2792 GCF_035273305.1 Bradyrhizobium sp.
TTTGCAGAATATCTGCTTCACGACGGAGAGGAGACATTCAGCTGCGCTACCGCTCTGAGACTGTGCTCGTGCTTCGTGTAAAAACGGCGAGCGAGAACTGCGTCCACCCCACACAGTGCAGGTCGAACCCGGTCTCCGGTCCGCGTCTCCCAAAAACGGGAATATTTCAATCCATAGCCAGAGACTATCTCCGATTTCTCTCGGAGATTGTGCAAATTTGGAGCATAGAGACGGAATTAAAATCTGCAAAAGCCCACGTTCTGCGGGCGCTTCTTTGATTTCAGACGCAACAATCTGCAGTTGAGTGAGTGCCTGGCTGGGGCGGGAGGATTCGAACCTCCGCATGGTGGAATCAAAATCCACTGCCTTACCACTTGGCGACGCCCCAATAGCTGAAACGCGGCTGGAATAGAGTTCCGCATTTGCCTCTGGCCAGCCGTCTATAGACGGAGCCGAGCGAATTCAACAGGCCAGAAACTAAATTACAGTTGCGGCCCGCCGTTTCCGTGCGCGCCAGTGCGCCTCCGACGTGAATGCGGCTCACTTTGGCCCTGAAAGGCGTATCTCCAGCATCCCAAGCCTGAATTTCGGCTGGCGGAGAGTTGAGAGAACCGTGGTTTCGTGGGAATACGAAGCCCATGTTCCGGCTCGAAAACGAGACATCGTCATGACCTATCGCGCGCCAATCAATGACATGCTGCTGGCCCTGAACCATGGCGCCGGCTTGCAGGCGGCCGTGGAAGCCGGCCATTACGGCGATTTCGACGCCGACATTACCGCCGCGGTATTGGAAGAGGCCGGGAAATTCGCCTCTGACGTGCTTGCGCCGCTCAACCGGGTGGGCGACGAAAACGGCATCAAGCTCGACAATGGCGGCGTGACCACTGCGCCGGGTTGGCCCGATGCCTATCGTCGCTGGACCGCGGCCGGGTGGAACGCGGTGTCCGGCCCTGAGGCGTTCGGCGGCCAAGGACTTCCGCTCGCGATCAATGCGGCCTGCACTGAAATCTGGAGCGCATCGAACGTCGCGTTCGGCCTTTGCCCATTGCTGACGCTGAGCGCGATCGAGGCACTCGATGCGCATGGCACGGACGAGCTGAAAAAAATCTATCTCGACAAACTGATTTCCGGTGAATGGCCGGGCACTATGCAGCTGACCGAGCCGCAGGCCGGCTCGGATGTTGGGGCGCTGCGTACCCGTGCCGAGCGCGCCGCCGACGGTAGCTATCGAATTTCCGGAACAAAAATCTTTATCACCTACGGCGATCACGATATGAGCGACAACATCGTGCATTTCGTGCTCGCACGATTGCCCGATGCGCCACCGGGCACCAAGGGCATTTCGCTGTTTCTGATTCCGAAATTCATGGTCAATCCCGACGGCACGCTCGGTGCGCGCAACGACATTTACGCCAGCGGCATCGAACACAAGCTCGGCATGCATGCTGCGCCGACCTGCACCATGACCATGGGCGACAAGGGCGGTGCGGTCGGTTACCTCATAGGCGAGGAAAACCGCGGCATGCAGTGCATGTTCACGATGATGAATCAGGCTCGCCTTGGAGTCGGGCTCGAGGGCGTCGGCATTGCCGACCGCGCCTATCAACAGGCGCTGGCATTTGCTCAGGAGCGTCGACAGGGCCGCGCTGTCGGCAAGACCGGCAACGGATCGGATCCGATCATCGTGCATCCCGACGTTAAGCGGATGCTGATGCAGATGCGCGCCTTGACGGCGGCTGCACGCACGATCTGCTACGCAACGGCGGTGGCTCTCGATGTTTCGGTGCGCGCAAGGGACGTGAAGACGCGCGGCCTGGCAGCGGCTCGAGCCGCCCTGCTGACGCCGATCGCAAAGGCGTTTTCGACCGATATCGGCAATGAGGTCAGTTCGATCGGCGTGCAAATTCATGGCGGCATGGGGTTCATCGAGGAAACCGGCGCAGCCCAGCATTATCGCGATGCACGCATCACCCCGATTTACGAGGGTACTAATGGCATCCAGTCGATCGACCTGGTGACACGCAAGCTCGCCGCCAATGGCGGCGCATCGGTATGGACGCTGCTGGATGAGCTCACCGAGACGGTTAGCCGGGTCGAGGCCTCCAATGATCCGGGGTTCGGCACGACCGGTTCTAAACTGCGAGACGCGGTGGCATCGTTGGATCGCACGAGCCGCTGGTTGCTGGAACGTATCGCCTCGGTCCCGAATGATGCGCTGGCGGGAGCTACTCCTTATCTGCGGCTGTTTGGCTCGACGCTCGGCGGCTGCATGCTCGCCAGCGAGGCACTGGCCGCCCGCAATCTCACGGAAGCCGCGGCCGATGCCTCGCGACATGTCACGCTGGCGCGTTTTTTCGCCGAGAACATTTCGGTTCAGGCGACGGCCCTGGAGCGGGCGGTGATCGACGGCGCCGACGCCGTGAATGCAGCCGACGCGGTGTTGCTCGCATAGAAGCGGAAACAGGGACAGATAATCACTGGCGAGCATTGCTGAAAGAATAGAGCAACGAGCACTTGCTTCAATCGGAGCCTCCCGACGTATAGTGGCGAGCGAAGCTCGCTCTTTCTTATCCCTCACCTTCTTTATGGGGAGGGTGGCGCGAAGCGCCGGGTAGGGTCGTTCCTCGCATGCCGAAGCAGCCCCCCACCCACATCGCTCGCTCCCGCTCACGATGTGCCCGCCCTCCCCACAAAAGGGGGAGGGATGGAGCGCGTCGCGGCATTCCGCACATCTCTCTCGGATTCCTCCACGCAAAAACACACACCTCCGCGATCTCGCCGCGTGATGCGCG
>NZ_DATEPI010000338.1:0-4612 GCF_035273305.1 Bradyrhizobium sp.
TAAATTTCGGCCATGCCGAAAACATCCCAAAAAGCCTCACCAAAACCCGTAGCCGTGAAAGCCCCAGCCAAAGGCGACCACGTATTTTTGGTTGACGGATCTTCCTATATTTTCCGGGCCTACCACGCCCTGCCGCCGCTCAATCGGAAATCCGACGGGCTGCAAGTCAATGCCGTGCTTGGCTTCTGCAACATGCTCTGGAAATTGTTGCGCGAGATGCCGCCGGACAATCAGCCGACCCACCTGGCGATTATATTCGACAAGTCCGAGATTACCTTTCGCAACAAGCTTTACCCTGACTACAAGGCGCATCGGGCTCCGGCGCCGGATGATCTGATCCCGCAATTTGCGCTGATCCGCGAAGCAGTCCGCGCATTCGATTTGCCATGCCTGGAGCAGGTTGGCTTTGAGGCGGATGATCTGATCGCAACCTATGTGCGCGAGGCTTGCGAGCGCGGCGCTACCGCCACCATCGTGTCTTCCGACAAGGATTTGATGCAGCTCGTGACCGACTGCGTCACCATGTACGACACCATGAAGGATCGCCGCATCGGCATCCCGGAGGTAATCGAGAAATTCGGCGTGCCGCCGGAGAAAGTCGTCGATGTGCAGGCGCTGGCTGGCGATTCCACCGACAATGTGCCCGGAGTTCCGGGAATCGGCGTCAAGACCGCCGCGCAACTGATCGTCGAATATGGCGACCTGGAAGCGCTGCTCCAGCGCGCCGGCGAGATCAAACAGCCGAAACGGCGCGAGGCGCTGCTCGAGAATGCCGAGAAGGCGCGCATCTCGCGGCAGCTCGTCCTGCTGGATGACAAGGTCGAACTTGATGTGCCGCTCGATGAGCTCGCGGTGCACGAGCCCGACGCGCGCAAGCTGATCGCCTTTTTGAAAGCGATGGAATTTTCTACCCTGACCCGTCGCGTCGCGGATTATTCACAGATAGACCCATCCGATATCGAGCCCGACATCGGGGTCAAGAGTGCGGCGAGTGTTTTTGGATCGCTCCCGCTGGCACAAAAGGTCGACGAGTCCGGCAATGTGCCCAAGACTGAAGGTGCGAGCGGCGATCTTTTCGCAGCAGCCGGCGTTCCCAACCCACCCTCTCCCGCGAGCGGGCGCGTGAGCGTAGCCGTGCCAACCCATGGCAGGGCGGAACGATCGACCGTCGTCCTCACTCCGCAAACACTTGCCGCGGCCCGCGCCGAAGCCGCGCGCAAGACCAAAATCGATCGGAGCAAATACCAGACGATCCGCAATCTAGACCAGCTTAAAGCCTGGACCTCGCGCGTACACGATGTCGGTCATTTCGCGCTCGAAGCCAAAGCCGATTCCATCGATCCGATGCAGGCCGAAATGTGCGGCATAGCGCTGGCGCTTGCGCCCAACGACGCCTGCTACGTTCCACTCAGCCACAAGCAGACCGGTGGCGACGGCGCCGGCCTGTTCGCGGCCGGTATCGCTCCGGATCAGATCAAGACTGAGCAAGCCATAGAGGTGCTGCGGCCGCTGCTGGAATCGCCGGGCATTTTGAAGATCGGCTTCAACATCAAATTCAACGCCGTCATTTTCGCCCAGCACGGCGTGACGCTTCGCAACCACGATGACGCGCAGCTGATGTCCTACGCCCTCGATGCTGGCCGTAACGCGCATGGGCTGGATGGCCTCGCCGAACGCTGGCTCGGCCATGCCAACATGACTCATTTGGAAGTGACCGGCAGTGGCAAGGGCAAGCTGAGCTTCGATCAGGTCGCGATCGAGAAAGCCACGGCATATTCGGCTGAGGATGCCGATGTGATCCTGAGGCTCTGGCGCGTGCTCAAGCCTCGGCTGGTGGCCGAGCGCATGAACTCGGTCTATGAAACATTGGAGCGGCCGTTGATTTCGGTGCTGGCGCGGATGGAGCGACGCGGAATCTCGATCGACCGCCAGGTGCTGTCGCGTCTATCCGGCGAATTCGCCCAGACTGCCGCGCGAGTCGAGGCCGAGATCCAGGAGATCGCTGGCGAGCCAGTCAATGTCGGCAGTCCAAAGCAAATCGGCGACATTATTTTCGGCAAGATGGCAATCCCCGGCGGCAGCAAAACGAAAACCGGTGCGTGGTCGACCTCGGCGCAGATTCTCGACGAACTCGCGGAGCAGGGTCATGAATTTCCGAGAAAAATTCTGGAGTGGCGGCAGGTATCAAAACTGAAATCGACTTATACCGACGCGCTGCCGACCTACGTTCATCCGCAGACCCATCGGGTGCACACCACTTACGCACTGGCGGCGACCACAACCGGGCGGCTCTCCTCGAACGAGCCCAACCTGCAGAACATTCCGATCAGAACCGAGGACGGTCGCAAGATCCGCCGTGCTTTCATTGCCTCGCCGGGCCACAAGCTAGTCTCAGCGGACTATTCGCAGATCGAGCTACGATTGCTCGCCGAGATCGCCGATATTCCGGTCCTGAAGCAGGCATTCCGCGATGGACTCGACATTCACGCCATGACCGCGTCCGAAATGTTCGGCGTTCCAGTCAAGGATATGCCGGCCGAGGTGCGTCGCCGCGCCAAAGCCATCAATTTCGGGATCATCTACGGCATCTCGGCATTTGGGCTGGCGAACCAGCTCGGCATCGCCCGCGAGGAAGCATCCGCCTACATCAAGCGCTATTTCGAACGCTTTCCAGGCATCCGCGCCTATATGGATGAAACCCGCGATTTCTGCCGCATGCACGGTTACGTCCAGACCTTGTTCGGCCGGAAATGCTACTATCCCGAGATCAAGGCCTCGAACGCGTCGGTTCGTTCGTTTAACGAGCGCGCCGCCATCAACGCGCGCTTGCAGGGCACGGCCGCCGACATCATCCGCCGGGCCATGATCCGGATGGAAGACGCCTTGGCCGAGAAAAAGCTTTCGGCGCAGATGCTGCTTCAAGTGCACGACGAACTGGTTTTCGAGGTGCCCGATGATGAGGTCGCCGCCACCCTGCCGGTCGTGCAGCACACGATGCAGGACGCGCCGTTCCCGGCGGTGCTACTTTCGGTGCCGCTACACGTCGATGCGCGCGCGGCGGACAACTGGGACGAGGCGCATTGAGAGCGTCGTCATCGGCAATAGCGGCGGCGGCAAATCTACGCTGGCACGGCGATGATGAAACGAACGTCGGGGTCCCTGGGAAGAGCGACCTATACGCCGTAGGAGGATAGTTGAGGGCGTCCGTTTCTCTGTCCTTTCAAACGTGCAAGCCACTATGGGTTGCTGCGCTCGCAGGAACGACAGGACCTCCCGACACAACGTTCGGTTAATCCAGTTTGGCTTCCATGCCGCGCCTCACTCCGGGGCGCGCCATCAGCGCCTCATACCAGCGTCCGACATTGGGAAAATCCGCAAACGAAACCTTGTGGCGTTCGTGCCGCCAGGCCCAGCCGAGGATTGCAAAGTCGGCCACTGACAGCGCGTCGGCGACGAACTCGCGATTGGCCAGGCGGCGGTCAAGCACACCATAGAGGCGGCGCGTCTCCGCCATGTAGCGTTTCAGCCCGTAGGCGCGGTCCTGCTCGTTCTCCAGCGCGATGAAGTGGTGCACCTGCCCCGGCATTGGCCCGAAGCCGCCCATCTGCCACATCAACCATTCGTAAACAGGAATGCGATCGCTCAAAGCTGCCGGCAGGAATTTGCCGGTCTTCTCACCGAGATAGAGCAGGATCGCACCGGATTCGAATATGCTGACGCGCTTGCCGCCGGGTCCGTCGGGATCGACGATCGCCGGGATCTTGTTGTTGGGGCTGATGGCGAGAAACTGCGGCGCCATCTGCTCGCCTTTGGTAATGTTGATCGGGAACACCTTGTATGGCAGTCCCATTTCTTCCAGAGCGACGCTGATCTTGCGACCGTTTGGAGTATTCCAGGTGTGAAGTTCGATGCTCATTTTTTTCTGGTCCCGCAGCTTTTGTTACTCAGTACCGCGGAACCGCAAGGCTTTACAACCGAGCCTCCCAAATTGCGTTCTGGCCACACTGTTGACGGCGAGACTTCGTTCTGGAATGTACGCCCGTCCCCCGATAGATTGCGCCCGTCCTTCAAAGCGAGCAAAAAGCATTGTCCAAATCAGCTTCACGCGCACGGCTCGCCGAGATCATTCGCAAGCGCTCGTTTGGGCGCGGCGAAATCACCCTGGCCTCGGGCCGCAAGAGCGACTTTTATTTCAATCTCAAGCCCACCATGCTCGATCCCGAGGGAGCCGCACTGCTTGCGGAGCTAACCTACGAAGCGCTGAAGGATGACGGGCTTGATTATGTCGGCGGTCTGGAGATGGGGGCGGTGCCGCTCGCAGGCGCGATTGCGCAGCTCTCCTGGATCAAGGGCCACCCGATCGCAGCTTTCTTCGTGCGCAAGAAGCCAAAAGAGCATGGCGCGCGTCTCGCGGTCGAAGGCCTCGCAACCGGCGAGAGCCTGCGTGGCAAGCGCGTTGTCATCGTCGAGGACGTCACCACGACCGGCGGCTCGGCACTGAAGGCTGTAGAGGCAGTGCGCGATGCCGGCGGCGAGATCGCGCTGGTGTTCACCATGGTGGACCGTGATGAGGGCGCAACAGAAACCTTTGCCGAAGCCGGCATACCGTTCC
>NZ_DATEPI010000339.1:0-4175 GCF_035273305.1 Bradyrhizobium sp.
GAGGGCCTCGCCAACCAGTTCAACGACATGGGCGCGCGGCTGCAGGAATCCTATGCCGACCTGGAGAATAAAGTCGAGCAGCGCACCGCCGAACTCAGCGAGACGCTCGAGCAGCAAACCGCTACGTCGGAGGTATTGCAGGTCATCAGTTCGTCACCGGGTGAACTGAAGCCGGTTTTCCAGAAGATGCTCGAGAACGCCACACGCGTTTGTGGCGCAAACTTCGGCGTAATGAACCTCTGGGACGGCGAAACCTTCAATATTGGTGCTGACTACAACGTGCCGCCGGCATTCGCGGATTACCGGCAGCGGGCCTCCATTCATCCGCATCCGGAGAGTGGTCTTGCCTCGGTCGTGAGAACTCATCAAGTCGCACATATCCATGATGTGCGGGAGGGTGCAGCATACCGCGCGGGAGACCCGACAGTGGTTGGGATTGCAGATGTCGCCGGCGCCCGAACGATCCTGATCGTCCCGATGTTGAAAGAGGACGAGCTGATCGGCACGATGACAATATACCGCCAAGAAGTTCGTCCGTTCACCGACAAGCAGATTGCTTTGGTCGAAAATTTCACCAATCAGGCTGTGATCGCCATCGAAAATACCCGGCTGCTCCGCGAGTTACGCGAAAAAACCAAAGATTTGAGCGATTCACTCGAAGATCTCCGCACCGCGCAGGATCGACTGGTCCAGACGGAGAAGCTTGCATCGCTTGGCCAGCTCACCGCCGGCATCGCTCACGAGATCAAAAATCCACTCAATTTCGTCAACAATTTTTCGGCGGTCTCTGCGGAATTGATTGGAGAGTTGCAGGATGTGCTTACGCCAGCCACGCTGGACCCCAAGACCCGGGAGGAAATCGACGAACTTACGCTGATGCTGAAGGGTAATCTCGAAAAGGTCGTGCAGCATGGCAGGCGTGCTGATTCGATCGTCAAGAACATGCTGTTGCACTCGCGCGAGGGATCGGGCGAGCATCGGCCCGCCGATATAAATGCGATCGTTGAGGAGAGCCTCAATCTCGCCTACCACGGCGCACGTGCGGAGAAATCCGGCTTCAATATCACGTTGAACCGCGACCTCGATCCCGAAGCGGGCATGATCGACCTGTACCCTCAGGAAATCACACGGGTGTTTCTTAACCTGATTTCCAATGGCTTCTATGCCGCCACAAAGCGCAAGGAGGCCGGCGAACCGGCTTTCGAGCCGACGCTAAGCGCGAGCACCAAGAGCCTCGGCAACAAGGTTGAGATCCGCATACGCGATAACGGCACTGGAATCCCGCGGGAAATCAAGGAAAAGATGTTCAATCCATTTTTTACGACCAAACCGGCCGGCGAGGGTACCGGCCTCGGCCTGTCGATGAGCCACGACATCGTCGTGAAACAACACGGTGGCAAGATCGACGTCGATACCAAGCCGGGTGCATTTACGGAGTTCATTGTTACGCTGCCCCGAAAGGGAGCGGCCCGGCCACAGCCTGGAGGCACAAATTGAGCGTCTACATTCTCGTCGTCGATGACGAGCCCGACGTGGAACCGCTGTTTCGTCAGCAATTCCGGCGCGATTTGCGGACCGGGCGTTTCCTGATGGAGTTTGCTCCGTCCGCGCCGGCGGCGCTGGCGCGCGCCTCCGATGTCGCCGATCCTCCGTTGATCCTGATTTTATCTGATATCAATATGCCCGGCATGAGCGGGCTCGAAATGCTGCCGAAGGTGCGGGCCAACCGGCCCGAGGTCCCGGTTATCATGATCACCGCTTATGGCGATCCGGAAACCCGCCGCCAGGCAATCGAGCGGGGCGCGGTCGGCCTGTTGACCAAGCCGATCGATTTCGCGCTGCTTCGCCATGAAATCGATACGAGGCTTGGGCAAGCTGCATGAGCGCAACGATCCTGGTCGTCGATGATGAGCCCGATCTGGAGGCTCTGGTACTGCAGAAATTTCGCCGGCAAATTCGTGACGGCGCGGTCCAGTTCGTGTTTGCTCGTGACGGGATCGAGGCGCTGCAATCGATCGAGCAAAATCCCGGCGTCGACATGGTCGTGTCTGACATCAACATGCCCCGGATGGACGGACTGTCGCTACTGCAGAAGCTGCAGGAAGCCGAGGATAAGAAGTCCACTATCATCGTCTCCGCCTATGGCGATATGAGTAACATCCGCACCGCGATGAATCGAGGCGCTTTCGATTTTCTTACCAAGCCGATCGACTTCAGCGATCTCGAAATGACTATCGAAAAGACCATCCGGCACGTCGAAATGATTCGCGAGACGCGTCGCCGTCAGGCCGAAGCGGAGCGCGCGCACGCATCGCTGTCGCGGTATTTTTCGCCGCAGATCGCCTTGAGGCTCGCCTCCAACAGCGACGCCAACGGTATGGAAGTGCACCGGCGCGAGGTCGCGACCATCTTCACCGATATCACCAGTTTCACCTCGCTGGTCGAAACCGCGGCGCCTGAGGTGCTGGGCATGCTGCTCAATGAATATGTGGGCGGCATGACCGACGTGGTGTTCGCTCATGAAGGCACCGTCGCCAAGATCATCGGTGACGCGATTCAGATTCTTTTCAACGCGCCGGGAGACCAGCCGGACTACGCAACGCGCGCGGTTGCCTGCGCACAGGAGCTCGACAAGTGGGCCGAGGCATTTCGGGAGCGTTGGAGAGCCAAGCAGGTTGATTTCGGGGTAACCCGCATCGGCGTTCACCTCGGACCCGCGCTGGTCGGCAATTTTGGCGGCAGTCGCTTCTTCGATTACACCGCCTACGGCGACACCATCAACACCGCGGCGCGGCTTGAGTGGGCCAACAAAATTCTGGGCACGCGGATCTGCGTGAGCGCTGCGGTGGCCGAAGCCGCCGATAATTTCAAGGGCCGGCCGGTGGGCGACCTGGTGCTGCGTGGCCGTACCGAGCCGCTCCGCGCTTATGAGCCGCTGTGTCCGGAAGCATTCGACGAACCGGCAAAGAGGCAATATACCGATGCGTTCGCGAAGCTCGAAGCCGGTGACGCGGGGGCGATGCCGGCGTTCGCCGCGCTGGTCGGATTGCACGCGGAGGACCCGCTGGCCGGCTTTCACCTGAGAAGGCTGCTCAATGGCGCCAAGGGCGTTCGCATGCAGCTTGAATAACTATCACTAGAGGAATGCCCTGACATGACCCGCGATTTTCCAGCCGGTAACTACAAGTTCATCCCGGCGGTTTTTCAGTATTCAAGTGGCGCCGCCGCAGATTCCGGCTTCGAAATCGAGCGCGTGCGATTTGACCGGCTGGTCCCGCTGGCGCAGGGATTTGCGCGCGCCGCTGAGTATATTCAGGCAGCGGGGCGGCCGCTGACCTCGTTTTGCGCCTGCGAGTTGCGCTCGCCCGCGGCGTTCACCGACGCCGGCTTTCGAGTCTTCAACGAGCATTACGTCAAGACACTGGCGCAATGGGGCCTATTCGACGGCGTCACCAATCCGGTAGCGCGCAGCAATGTGTGCCCGGAGATCGAGCCGCCCGCCGAACCATCTTTCTACGCGTTTTCGTTCACGCGCCCGAGCCAGGCTAGCGCACCGTCATTCGTGATCGCGGGCGGCGCCGAATCCCGCGAAGGCGGGGCGAGCTATGCCGAGCGAACCGTACGCTACCGCGACCTCAGTCCCGAAGGTATCAAGGACAAGGTCCGCTTCACAACGGGCGAAATGGAAAACCGCCTCGGCGCGTTCGGATTCGGTTGGAAGGATACGACGACTGTCCAGGCCTACACGGTGCATGATTTTCATCCGGTGCTGGCTGACGAGCTGGTCCGGCGGGGGGCGACGCGCTCCGGCCTGACGTGGCATTTTGCCCGTCCGCCCGTGATCGATCTGGAATATGAGATGGATTGCCGGCGCGTGCTGCGCGAGACGGTGATCTGATTGCTGATGGTCAGCGCTCGCGCGGATCTAGCGCGTCGTGCATTCCATCGCCCACGAGATTGAACGACAGCACCACCAGGAAAATCGCAAGTCCCGGCCAAACCGCCATCCACGGAGCGTTGCTCAGGAAACGTTGCGCCGCGTTCAGCATGCTGCCCCAGGATGGCTCGGGCGGCTGCTGGCCGAGCCCGAGGAACGACAGCGCTGCCTCGGCGATGATCGCAGCCGCGATCGACAAGGTCGCCTGTACGAGCAGCGCAGGCATGATGTTCGGCAG
>NZ_DATEPI010000340.1:0-2351 GCF_035273305.1 Bradyrhizobium sp.
TACTGGCTACACCACCCCTACCCCCATTCAGGAACAGGCGATTCCCCATGTTTTGGCGCGCCGAGACGTTCTCGGGATCGCGCAAACTGGCACCGGCAAGACCGCCGCCTTTGTCCTTCCGATGCTCACATTGCTGGAAAAGGGCCGCGCCCGCGCGCGAATGCCGCGCACCCTTATTCTCGAACCGACACGCGAGCTTGCCGCTCAGGTGAAGGAACAATTCGACAAATACGGAGCCGGCCAGAAGCTCAATGTCGCACTCCTGATCGGCGGCGTTTCGTTTGGTGATCAGGACAGCAAGCTAACCCGCGGCGTCGACGTGCTGATCGCAACCCCGGGCCGGTTGCTCGACCATACCGAGCGCGGCGGATTGCTGCTCACAGGTGTCGAGCTTTTGGTCATCGACGAAGCCGACCGCATGCTGGACATGGGATTCATTCCCGACATTGAACGCATCTGCAAGATGATCCCGTTCACGCGCCAAACGCTATTCTTCACGGCGACGATGCCTCCCGAAATCGCCCGTATCACTGAAACCTTCCTGCACAATCCCGAAAAAATCGAAGTCTCGAGGCCGGCGACAACGGCCGTCGGTGTGGCTCAGTTCCAGGTCAGCGTTGGCCGCGAGCCTCATGAAAAACGCGAGACTCTGCGTCGCCTGTTGCGCGATGCCAAAGATCTGAACAACGCGATCATCTTCTGCAATCGCAAGCGTGAAGTGGCGCTGCTGCACAAATCGCTGCAGAAGCATGGCTTCAGTGTGGGTGCCCTGCATGGCGACATGGATCAATCCGCCCGAACCGCGGCGCTGGATCAATTCCGCAAAGGTGAAATCCCGCTGCTGGTTGCTTCCGATGTCGCCGCTCGCGGCCTTGATATTCCGGCGGTCAGCCACGTCTTCAATTTCGACGTGCCGCATCATGCCGATGACTACGTACATCGGATCGGCCGCACTGGCCGTGCCGGTCGTGCCGGCACCGCAATCTCCATGGTCGCGCCGCTCGATTACAAATCGCTCGCGGCGATCGAAAAGCTCATCGGCCAAGCCATTCCCCGCATTGATGGCGGTTCCGAAAACCACGTCGACGGTCCTGCCGTGCCGACCAAAGATGAAACTGAACATCCGCGCCACGCCCGCGCGCGCGACGGGGTCAGAGAAGGCGGACGTGAGGGCTCCCGCGGCGGCCGCAAACCGCGAAGGGAACGCGAACCGCGACGCTCCGGCGGAGGCCGCCATCCCGAACCGAAACCCCAGGCACCCGCGGCAGCATTCACTCCGGCGGCCGCAGCCCAACCGTCGCGCACGCCTTCGATCGGGCGGCATCAAGCACCGCATGCCGCGGTCGATTCATCCGCAGAACCCGCCGACCACTCGCATCTACCGGCATTTTTATTGCGCCCGATCCGCGCCCGAATCTGAATCTCTCAAGTCCTGGTAGGGACTCGTTTACCCCGGGTTCATTTCCGTCCGTTAACTTGTCAGCCATTGTTTAATGATTGCTGCAGAAAGCGGGCAGTGCTGTCCGCTGCTTGGGGACGGGGCCGTGATCAAGGTGCTGGACGATTACGAACGCACATTAGCGTTCGCCGAAGTTGCGTTGGGCCAGATCAAATCCCTCCGCCAGACCGCGATCCCGCGGAATTATGAAATCTGGTACGTCTATGCGACCGGATACAATTCGCCGCTCAACAAGATCATCAATGAGACGCTGGCGCGTAACGGCAAGCTGACCGAAGCCGATCTCGAGCAGATCTACGACACCTATCTATCGCAGATCAAAACGACCGAGCGCATCGATAAGGTAGGCGCTCGAGTGATCGGCGAAGTCGATGCCGTGATGACGCTCATTAGCGATGCCCTGGGAATGTCGGCCAGCTATGATGAGCGCCTGTCCAGCGCGGCCGAGAAGCTTTCCCATGCCGAGACGCGCGATCAGGTCAGAGCCATCGCCGAAAGCCTGATGAAATCAACGATCGAGATGCGTGAAACCAATAACGCGCTGCAGGATCGCCTGTCTCTGTCGAAAACCGAAATCAGCAACCTGCAGCAGAGCCTGGAAGCGATCCGCACCGAGAGCCTGACCGACGCTCTGACCGGCCTCGGCAACCGCAAATATTTCGATCGCATGATCGGCATGGCGGTGCAGACCGCGCTCGCCAACAGCCAGCCGCTGTCGCTCTTGATGTTCGACATCGACCACTTCAAATCGTTCAACGACTCCTATGGTCATCTCACCGGCGACCAGGTGTTGCGCCTGGTCGGCATGACGCTGAAGCAGGCGATCAAGGGCCACGACATCACGGCACGCTATGGCGGCGAGGAGTTCGCGGTGTTGCTGCTCAACACCGCA
>NZ_DATEPI010000341.1:0-3759 GCF_035273305.1 Bradyrhizobium sp.
TCGGCGTCAGCATCTATTTTACCTATCTCACCCATTTCCTGGGGCTGACCGCCAACAGCAGAACGGTAGTTGACGCGCTGGTGGCGCTCGGCTTCGGTGCGTCCTTGATTTCGATCTTTGCGCGTCTCGGCGGCGGCATCTTTACCAAGGGCGCCGACGTCGGCGGCGATCTCGTCGGCAAGGTTGAGGCCGGCATTCCCGAAGACGATCCGCGCAACCCCGCCACCATCGCTGACAATGTCGGCGACAATGTAGGCGATTGCGCGGGCATGGCGGCCGACCTGTTCGAGACCTATGCGGTGACTGCGGTCGCCACGATGGTGCTGGCCGCGATCTTCTTCGCGACGTCGCCGCTCCTGGTGAACATGATGACGCTGCCGCTCGCGATCGGCGGTGTTTGCATCATCACCTCGATCATCGGCACGTTCTTCGTCAAGCTCGGGTCGAGCCAATCCATCATGGGCGCGCTGTACAAGGGCCTGATCGCCACCGGCATCCTCTCGCTGGTCGGCGTCGCCGGAGTGATTTACTGGTTGGTCGGTTTCGGTCCGCTCAACGGCGTGAAGTTCACCGGCGCGGCGCTGTTTGAGTGCGGCGTGGTCGGTCTCGTCGTCACCGGGCTGATCATCTGGATCACCGAATACTATACCGGTACGGAATATCGACCGGTGAAGTCGATTGCTTCTTCTTCGGTGACGGGCCACGGCACCAACGTGATCCAAGGTCTGGCGATTTCGATGGAAGCCACCGCCGGACCGGCACTGGTGATCATCGCGGGCATTCTCGTCACCTACAGCCTTGCCGGTCTGTTCGGCATTGCGATTGCCACCACCACCATGCTGGCGCTGGCCGGCATGATCGTCGCGCTCGACGCGTTTGGTCCCGTCACCGACAATGCCGGTGGCATCGCCGAGATGGCTGGGCTCCCCAAGGAAGTCCGCAAGGCCACCGACGCGCTCGATGCGGTCGGAAACACCACCAAGGCTGTCACGAAAGGCTATGCGATTGGCTCCGCCGGTCTCGGCGCACTGGTGTTGTTTGCCGCCTATAACGAAGACCTCAAATTCTTCATCGGCAACGCGGCGAAGTTTCCGTACTTCCAGGGCGTCGTGCCCGATTTCTCGCTCAACAATCCCTACGTTGTAGTCGGGCTGCTGTTCGGCGGGCTGCTGCCGTATCTGTTCGGCGCGATGGGCATGACTGCCGTCGGACGGGCGGCCGGCGCCATTGTCGAGGAAGTGCGCCGCCAGTTCCGTGAAAAGCCCGGCATCATGCAGGGGACCGACAAGCCCGATTACGGCAAGGCGGTCGATCTTCTGACCAAGGCGGCGATCAAGGAAATGATTATACCCTCGCTGCTTCCGGTGTTGTCACCGATCGTGGTTTACTTCGTGATCTATGCGATCGCAGGCGGTGGCGCGGCCGGCAAGTCCGCCGCATTCTCGTCGGTCGGCGCCATGCTGCTCGGCGTGATCGTGACCGGCCTGTTTGTCGCAATCTCGATGACCTCAGGCGGTGGCGCATGGGACAACGCGAAGAAGTACATCGAGGACGGCCATTACGGCGGTAAGGGCTCCGATGCCCACAAGGCCGCGGTCACGGGCGACACCGTCGGTGATCCCTACAAGGATACTGCCGGTCCCGCCGTCAACCCGATGATCAAGATCACCAACATCGTTGCGCTGTTGCTGTTGGCGATCCTGGCGCACTAGGTACGAAGGATGAGGGGGTCATGATCCGATCAGGTTGAATCGGATCATGACCTCATTTAGTTGCTGCTAGTTGAAGCTGAGCAGCTTAAACAATGGGGTCAGGTAGCTGAGCTCCTGTCCAGAGGTCGGAGTGGTTCGGCTGATGAAGTCGAAAATCCTGCCGTCCTGCAACCCGTAATTGGCAAGCCGCTGCACCCGGCGGTTCTTGTCAAAATAGACGGCGATGACGCGTTGGTCGACGACCTTCTGGTTCATGAAGGCCACCGGCCGCTCCGATCGCTGGGAGATGTAATAGAACACCTCGCCGTTGAGAGTGGCGACGGTAGAAGGCGTTCCCATCACGATCAGGACCTGATCCTGGCTCGCGCCGATTGGAAGTTGCTCGAGCGCGCCGGGCGGAAGGATGTAGCCCTTCTGGAACTGTTCGCCGCTGCAGGCGCCCAGCACGGTGCATACGAGCGCGATGGCTGCGGCGGTTCGGATGCCGCGCCAGCTCGCGGCGAGCCGGCGGGGGCGCGGCGCCGAGCGGCTCCGGCTCGGTTCAGTCATTTGGAACTGGCCTTGTCGCTTGCATCACGCGGAGCGTTGACGTACCGGGCAGCACGCAGCATTCCAACAGCAGCGGGCCGCTGGGGCCCGCGGGTGGAACCCCACGATGGTTTGGCCATTCGATCACTTCAGAAAACCCCCGCTGCAGGTGCGCCGCACCATTGAGACCATCTATGGCATGATCGTGACGCAAGCACGAGAGCCGCTGTTTTACCGGGAACTGGGCGTCGCGGATACGGTGGACGGCCGGTTTGACGTCTTGGTTCTGCACCTGTGGGTCGTGCTGCGGCGGCTGAAGACGATGGAGAACGGCGTCGTGCTGAGCCAAGGTTTGTTCGATCGGTTCTGCGAGGACATGGACGGCAATTTACGCGAGATGGGCGTAAGTGATCTCAAGGTGCCCAAACGCATGCAGGCCTTCGGTGAGGCTTTCTACGGCCGATCCGTGGCCTATGATGTGGCTGTCGCCGAGGGTCAGGAGGCGCTGGCTGTGGCGCTTCGTAAGAACGTGCTGGATAGTGGGCAGATTGAAAATGCGCGCCGGCTAGCGTCCTATACCGAGGCAGCAATTAGCGCCCTGACGCGGCTCGACGATGCCAACATCCAGAGCGGGTCGTGGCGGTTCCCAGCGCCGGCACGAGCTGGCGTGTGAGCAATGACAAGAAACAAGAACAATATCGATGAAGCGGACCCATGGCGCGTCCCAGTCGCGGTGGCGGAAATACCGGAGCTTGGGCTGCATCGGGAAATCGAAGCCAGTCTCATCCAACGGCAGTCCATGGCGGAAGTGGCCGGCTTGCGGGCGATCGCCGTGGCCAATGCTACGCTCGACCTCACGCCCATGGGCGGCGGTCGGTTTCATGTTGGTGGTCACGTCCGCGCGAGGGTTGGACAGACGTGTGTCGTGACCCTCGAGCCGATCGAGAACGAGATCGATGAGCCGATCGATCTGGTCTTCGCTCCACCTGAACAAATTCCAGAGTTGGCCGAACTCGTGGACGAAGCCAATGACGAGGTCGAAACACCGGACCCGCCCGAGCCGATTGTGGACGGAATCATCGATCTCGGCCGACTGGCGACCGATGCTCTGTTCCTGGCAATCGATCCTTACCCGCGACGGAAGGATGCGGTATTCGAGCCGCCGGTCGAGCCTCCCGATCCCGATGCTCACCCATTCGCGGCACTGAAAGTGCTGCAGCTCGGGCCCAAGACATCCGGCAGCAACAAGCCGAAAAAGCGCTGAACTTAGCGGGGAGGGGCGTCTCGCGCCTCGCGTAGCGAAGCAGATGACGAAGTGGGTCCCTATTCGAACCTAATTAGCTGAACAGTCGCAACTATTTCGGTGTGCCGAATCCGCAACCCTTCCGCTTGGCCTTTAAAAGGCGGCGGTCAAGAGGTTGTGTCAGGGCGCGGACACGCTATTGTCGCGCCCCGGCCGGGCGCAAGATCGCGCTTCGCCGAGCGCCGCCCTCATGGGATCAGAGTGCGGCCGAGCGAA
>NZ_DATEPI010000342.1:0-41953 GCF_035273305.1 Bradyrhizobium sp.
ACCTACTCGAGGGCGGCAAGCGGCTGGCCTATGGTGCGCGGGCCATCACCGAAGGGGGATATCAATCGGTCCCGCGCCTGGCCTTTGCCGGCGGCGCGCTGATCGGCTGCGCGGCAGGTTTTGTGAACGTGCCGCGCATCAAGGGCGTCCACAACGCGATCGGCAGCGCGATGTTGGCGGTCGAACATGTTAACGCCGCGCTCGGCGCCGGCCGCGCCAATGATGAACTGGTCGGGTACGAGAACGCCTGGCGCGACTCTCGGGTCGGGAAGGACCTCTACCCCGTTCGTAACGTCAAACCGTTGTGGTCTAAGTTCGGCACGGTCATTGGTGTGGCTCTTGGCGGGATCGACATGTGGTGCAACACGTTCGGTTTCTCGCTGTTCGGGACCCAGTCGCATGCCAAGCCCGACCGGAAGACGCTGGATCCGGCGAAAGAACATGTGCCAATTTCAGCCCCGAAGCCGGACGGCAAACTAACCTTCGATCGGCTGTCCTCAGTGTTCCTTTCCAATACCAATCACGAAGAAGACCAGCCGGTGCATCTGAAGGTCGCCGACATGAACCTGCAGAAGACCTCGGAATATGACGTCTACGCCGGACCGTCTTATCGGTATTGCCCTGCCGCTGTTTATGAATGGGTTGAAGAGGCGAGCGCACCACGTTTTGTGATCAATGCTCAGAACTGCGTTCACTGCAAAACCTGTGACGTAAAGGACCCGAATGGCAACATCACTTGGGTTCCGCCGGAGGGCGGTGGTGGACCCAACTACGAAGCCATGTAACCACGATTGCGTGAGCCGCTCCCGCCAGCCAGCGATCCCGGCCACGATACGGCCACACTGAAAGCGTTTTCAGGCAAGGGGCGACCATCCCTGCGTTTCCATCGATCGATTGGCCACCCCCACATCCTTGCGGTCGGACTCCAAACGCGGCATTGTCACACGCTTGATCATGTCGGCTGGGTTCGCATTCGAGAATGATCGCAAGATCTTGCCGTGAAATCCTGGAGCTTAGGGCGAACCGTGATGCTTTTCATTCGATTCAATCGCTCGGCCGTTGCCGCATTCGCGTTCTCGCTGCTGGCATTGCCGGGTTCGCTTTTGGCGCAGACGCCGGATCATCCCGCCGACAACTCGGCGCATTTTCCGACGCCGCATGACCTGAAAGCGATGACCATGTCGGGCAGCTATCTTGCCGCCCGCCACGCCAGCGTGGAACGGGACTCGGCTTCGGCAGCAGCGTTCTACCGCTCGGCGCTTCGAATCGATCCCAAGAACAATGAGCTATTGGATCGTGCCTTCATTTCGTCGCTCGCGGACGGCGACATCGATGAGGCCGTTAAGCTTGCCGATCGGATTCTGACAATCGACAAGTCCAATCGCGTTGCCCGTCTCGTGGTTGGCGTGCGCGATCTGAAGATGAAGAAATACTCGGCCGCGCAATCGAACATCAATCAATCGGTTCGGGGACCGATCACCGACCTTGTGGCGACGCTTCTCTCCGGCTGGGCCAGTTATGGCGCCGGCGATACCAAAGCGGCGGTAGCCAATATCGACAAACTCACCGGCCCGGAGTGGTATCCGATCTTCAAGGACCTGCATTCCGGCATGATCCTCGAGCTCGCGGGCAAGGAAAAGGAAGCAGGCGTGCGTCTGGAGCGAGCCTACAAGCTCGACGATTCCATGCTGCGCGTCGCGGACGATTATGCCCGCTGGTTGACGCGCAACAAGGACGATGCGGCGGCGACTGCGATCTATCGGGCTTTTGAAAAGAAACTCCCGCGCCATCCGCTGGTGCAGGAAGCTTTGCGCCAGACCAAGGCCGGCAAGAAGATGTCGCCGCTAGTCGATTCGCCGCAAAGCGGCGCCGCCGAGGCGCTCTATGGCATCGGCGCGACGCTGACACGGCGGGGCGGCGAGGATCTCGCGTTGGTATATCTGCAGCTTTCACTGTATCTCGCGCCCAATCATCCGTTGGCGCTGTTGTCACTTGCCGATCTTTACGAGTCGGTGAAGAAACCGGCGATGGCCATCAAGGTGTACGAGCGGATGCCGGCCAATTCGGTCCTCAAGCGCAACGCGCAAATTCAGCTAGCGACCAATCTCGATGCCGCGGACCGCAGCGAGGAGGCCATCAAAATCCTCAAGGGCGTTAAAGCTGAGGATCCGAAGGATATTGAGGCAATCATGGCGCTCGGCAATATCGAGCGGGGCCGCAAGAAATTTGCCGATTGCGCGGAAACCTACTCCCAAGGCATCGCGGCCTTGCCGGATGCCAACGAGAAAAATAATTGGGTTTACTATTATTACCGCGGCATCTGCGAGGAGCGCTCAAAGCAGTGGAACAAGGCGGAAGCCGATATGCGCAAGGCGCTTCAACTGCAGCCCGAACAGCCTCACGTCCTGAACTATCTTGGCTATTCCTGGATCGATCAGGGCATCAATCTTGATGAAGGCATGAAGATGATCAAGCGGGCCGTGGATCAGCGCCCGGACGACGGCTATATCGTGGACTCGCTGGGCTGGGCCTATTACCGGATCGGCAATTACGAGGACGCGGTAAAGAACCTGGAGCGCGCCATTGATCTCAAGCCTGAGGATCCGACCATCAACGACCACCTTGGCGACGCCTATTGGCGTACTGGCCGCACGCTCGAAGCCAAATTCCAATGGGCGCATGCGCGCGACCTGAAGCCGGAGCCGGAAGAGTTGCCCAAGATCGAGGCCAAGATCCAGAACGGGCTGCCCGACGACACCTCCTCGGCGGCTTCGGCGGACAAGAAAAAGGAAGATGGCAAGGGCGGCTGATCCTATCGCTGCTTCGTCCGTGCTAACATTGCGCCTGTTCTGGCCGGCTCACTTGCGGGTGGAGCAGTTTACCGTGGGCAATTGCGTTTCCTGCGGATTAATGGATTTGACACCTCGCCATGATTAGCCGTGAAAACACCCAAGCGGATGTCATATTCACCGAACCACCGCTGATTGAGACCGGACGTGCCAAGGTCAACTTGACGCTTCGGGTAGTGGGGCGGCGTACGGACGGCTATCACGAAATTGAGAGTCTGGTCGCGTTTGCCGATTGCGCCGACCGGCTTACAATGGTGCCTGGCGCGCCACTGCATCTCAATACGGTCGGGCCTTTGGCGCAGTCCTGCGGCGACACCGCTGATAATCTGGTGTTGAAGGCTGCCCGGGTGCTCGGCGAACGCGTGCCGAACCTGCAGTTCGGCGAATTTACTCTGGAAAAGGTTCTGCCGGTGGCGGCCGGGATTGGCGGCGGCTCCGCGGACGCAGCGGCGGCGTTGCGGGTATTGGCACGGGCGAATGGCCTCCCGATCGACGACGCCCGCATCATCGAGGCGGCGGAAATGACGGGTGCCGATGTGCCGGTTTGCCTGGCATCGCGCGCCTGCGTCATGACAGGGATCGGCGAGACACTGATGCCGGTTGCTGTCCCGAACCTGCCGTGCGTGATGGTCAATCCGCGCGTCGCCGTGTCCACCAAGGATGTCTTTCAAGAGCTGGGTTTGCGAAATGGCGAATTGCTTGTCGGTGCGGCGGATGTGATGATCGAGGCGGCCGAATGGCCGGAAGGCGGCACATCGATCCGCGACTGGCTCGAAACGCTCGCCATTGGCCGCAATGATCTCGAGGCGCCGGCGGTCCGCATTCAGCCAGTTGTGAGCGAGGTCTTATCGTCCCTCAGGAAGGCTTACGGAGCGGCTCTGGCGCGGATGTCGGGATCGGGCGCGACCTGCTTTGCGCTATTTGAAAACAGCGCCGATGCGCTCCGCGCATCGCAGAAAATTCAGCTGGATCATCCCGAATGGTGGGTGCATGCGGGGACGCTGAGCTAAGATCAAGTAGCCAAAGCTGGCCAATGCTCAGCAGGTCAATACGATCTTGCCAGGCAGAACGCTACAACCTGCTCAAGCGCGCTCTTCATCGGCGAGGCCGGAAACAGCGCCAATGCATCAACCGCCATAGCTCCGTAATGCTGGGCCCGGTTGATCGTATCCTCGAGCGCGCGGTGCTTGGTCATCAGCCCGATGGCGTGATCGAGATCGCCATCGCGGATTTCGCCTTGCTCCAGCGCCTTGATCCAGAATGCGCGTTCGCCGGCATTGCCGCGCCGGAAAGCCAGCACCACCGGAAGCGTGATCTTGCCCTCGCGGAAATCGTCCCCGACGTTCTTGCCAAGCTTTGCGGCCTTGCCGCCATAGTCGAGTACGTCATCCACCAACTGGAATGCGATCCCCAAATTCATGCCAACGGAGCGGCACGCGGTCTGCTCGGCCTTGGGCCGATTAGCGATCACCGGGCCGACCTCGCACGCCGCGGCAAATAGCTCCGCAGTCTTGCCGCGGATGACCGCAAGATATTCGTCTTCCGTGGTCGCGGTATTCTTCGCCGCCGCGAGTTGCATGACTTCGCCTTCGGCGATCGTCGCTGCGGCAGCGGAGAGAATGTCAAGCGCCCGCAGTGACCCGACCTCAACCATCATGCGGAAAGCCTGGCCGAGCAGGAAATCGCCGACGAGAACGCTGGCTTCGTTGCCCCAAACCATGCGCGCGGACAGTTTGCCTCGCCGCAGCTCGCTTTCGTCGACCACGTCGTCATGCAACAAAGTCGCGGTATGCATGAACTCGACCGAGGCGGCGAGCTTGATGTGGCCCTCGCCGGAATACCCGGCGAGACCGGCCATGGCGAGCGTCAGCATCGGCCGCAACCGCTTTCCCCCTGACGAGATCAGGTGGTTGGCAACCTCGGGGATCATCGTGACCTCAGAGCCGGTTCGCGACAGGATGGTGGCGTTGACGCGTTCCATATCGGCAGCCACCAACGCGACCAGCTGATCAATTGAGGCGCCAGCCGGGCTCTCGAAGGGTACAATAACCGCCACGCTGGTCTCCACTTTTGCCCAGTTCGCACTATGCTTGTTATGACAATAGAAAGAGCCGGGGAACGCGGCAAGGGCACGATCCGGTTGACAGGATGGCTGCAGCGACTAACAGGCCGAAAGGAGAGCCGAAATTGCGAGAATTGGTTCGGACCAATGACATAGTGTTGGTTTCCGCCGTCGGCGCGCTGCTCGATGGCGCGAACATCCATCATTTAGTGCTGGACCAGAATATGAGCATTATCGAGGGCTCGCTCGGCGTGCTGCCGCGGCGGATTCTGGTCCATGAGGATGACAACCGGGAGGCGCGCCAAATTCTTGTCGACGCGGGTCTCGCCCACGAATTGCGAGCCGATGATTGATCCCGGCCAATTCACGCATGACGCGTTTCTCGGCGGTAAATTGCGGCTGCGGCAACCAAAGTCGGGGCATCGCGCCGGCCACGATGCGATGCTGTTGGCAGCCGCGACCCCGGCCCGTGCAGGCGACCGCGTTGTCGATTTTGGCGCGGGCATCGGGGCTGCCGGTCTGGCGCTCGCCACGCGGGTTGGCGGAATAGCGCTTGTGCTCGTTGAGATCGATCCCGCGCTTGCAGCGCTTGCCCGCGGTAACGCGGCTGCGAATGCCGTTGCCGCGGATGTTGTCGTGCTGGATGTCACTTCCGAACCCGGCGCCTTCGCTAGCGCGGGTCTGTCCCCGGACAGTGTCGATGTCGTGCTGATGAATCCGCCGTTCAATGATTCCACGCGGCACCGCGCCTCACCGGATAAAGCCCGCGAGCTCGCGCATATGGCCGGCGATGCGACCTTGGAGAGCTGGGTTCGCGCGGGCAGGCGAATTCTGAAATCCGGTGGCGTTCTGAGCTTGATCTGGCGCGCCGATGGATTGGCGCAGGTGCTGGTGGCGCTTGAGCGCGGCTTCGGCAGCCTCGAAATCTTGCCGGTCCATGGCGATCGGGCAACTCCCGCCATTCGCGTGCTGATCCGCGCAATCAAGGGGGGAAGGGCGGCCACGCAAATCCACGCTGGGCTGATGCTCAATGATGAGTCAGCCCTGCCCAATAAACAGGTCCAGGAGATTCTGGCCGGGAGGAGAGCACTTACGCCGGCGAATCCCTGAAGCATCGGAGCCGATGGCTCAAGCTTTGTGCAGAGATGTCTACTGCTGCAGCGATTTCGATCTGCGTTCTTGCGCTGAAGTGAAGTGAATGGCGGCCAAGAGAGTACCGAATAGCACCATCAGCAGATAGATTTTCATGTCTTTCTCCGCTGCATCATCGCAGCCCCACACCGGACGCAATGCAAAACGCATTCCAGTCGGTTCATGACACTCGTGAGATAAAAAATGTTTAATGTTGAGGTAACGGGATGAGCGAGCAAACCGGCGATCGCCGCCGATGGCGCGACAAGCTGATGGAATGGATTCCTGCACGCTTGCAGCCGGGAACGGCAGTCGTCCCTGTGGTCCGGCTATCCGGGGTGATCGGGTCGGTGACGCCGCTAAGGCCTGGCATGACGCTGGCCGGCGTGGCGAGGACGCTGGAACGCGCATTTGGCATGAAGCAGGCCAAGGCCGTGGCGCTGGTGATCAATTCGCCGGGCGGTTCGCCAGTGCAGTCGCGCCAGATTTATACGCGGATTCGACAATTGGCGGCGGAAAAGAAACTGCCGGTGCTGGTATTCGTCGAGGATGTCGCGGCATCCGGCGGATACATGATCGCCTGCGCGGGTGATGAGATCTTTTGTGATCCCTCCTCGATCATGGGCTCGATCGGTGTGGTCGGCGGCTCCTTCGGATTCCAGGAACTGATCAGGAAGATCGGAGTCGAGCGGCGGCTCTATACGGCAGGCGAGCACAAGGCGATGCTGGATCCGTTCTTGCCGGAGGATCCCGACGACGTGGCGCGTGTGAAGGCCCTTCAGCGCGAAATCCACGCCATCTTCATTGCGCTCGTGAAACAAAGCCGGGGCACTCGCCTGAAAGGCGCCGACGAGGTTCTGTTCACCGGTGAATATTGGGCGGGAGAAACGTCCGTTTCGCTCGGCCTGGCAGATGCGATTGGTGACCTGCGTTCGACGCTGCGCTCACGATATGGCGACAAGGTACTGACACCGGTGGTCGCGCCGCCGACAGGCTTGTTGTCCAGCCTCCTCGGCCGCAAATCGGCCGGCGCAGGCACGATCGCCTCGCTGGACGGCATCGCCGCGTGGCCCGACGAATTGATTTCCGCGCTGGAGAGCAGGGCGATTTGGGCCAAATTCGGATTTTGACGGAGGTGGGACGACCCGCGCCATTTGGCCCCGAGATGGCGATTGCACCTTTGCCCGGCTTGCGCGAGAATGGTTCGGGGGCGCGACGAATGAACGACAGGGATCGACCGATGCCGCCGCTGATCGCGTTTGCGGGAGCTTTGGGTGGACTGGCCGTGGTCCGCTGGGCCTACCGCACAGCGCTGCGGGTGAACCAGGAATTGGAAGAAGCGCGTCTGGCACGAAGCGCGGAAGCAGCGCGGGCCGGCGATATCCCGACATTGCGGCGCGATCCGAGCACCGGTGCGTACCGGCCAGACTGATTTTTGGATCTCATCGCTGAACACTCGGGCCGGCCTCGGGGTAGGGCATTACCCCAGAGGGCCGGCGAGCAAGCTTGGAGTCGATTCCGTTTTAGCGAGCGCTCGAACTCTCGTTACTCACAATCCAATCGAGAGTGATCACGAACGGGAGAGCTGAGAGTTCAAGTCAGAGACATCCGTCATTCGATAGCGGCCGATTGCGACTTCATCCGGGCGACGCATTATTGGGGTGCCGTGCAATCCTGCCGCGCGGCGGCCTTTTCGCCGCAAATCCTGCTAGCGATCGCCTTGATTCCAGTTCCCTCCGCCGATACGGTCCGCGCGCCTAATCAACCAGCGAGTACACGACTTCCGAATGGATTCCTTGCCCGCACACATGCGACCGGAACATTCGTTCCAGGGACTGATCCTGGCGCTGCAGCGCTACTGGGCGGATTACGGCTGCGTGATCCTGCAGCCCTACGATATGGAAGTTGGCGCAGGAACCTTTCACCCCGCTACCACCTTGCGCGCGCTTGGTCCGAAACGCTGGAATGCCGCCTATGTTCAGCCATCGCGCCGCCCGAAGGATGGACGATACGGGGAAAACCCGAACCGCCTGCAGCACTACTACCAATTTCAGGTGATCTTGAAGCCGTCGCCGACGGACATTCAGGAACTCTATCTGAAATCGCTCGGCGCAATCGGCGTTGACTCGCATCTGCATGACATTCGCTTTGTCGAAGACGATTGGGAAAGCCCGACGCTTGGCGCCTGGGGATTGGGCTGGGAGTGCTGGTGCGATGGCATGGAGGTCTCACAGTTCACGTATTTTCAGCAGGTCGCAGGTGTTGAATGCGCGCCGGTCGCGGGCGAACTCACCTACGGGCTCGAGCGGCTCGCGATGTATGTGCAGGGCGTCGATCGGGTCTACGATCTTAATTTCAACGGCCGCAACGGCGCCGAACGCGTGAGTTATGGCGATGTCTTCCTGCAGGCGGAGCAGGAATACTCGCGGCACAATTTCGAATATTCAGATGCCGACATGCTGTTCAAGCAATTCGCCATGGCCGAGGAGGCCTGCAAGAAATATCTTGAGGCGGGCTGGAAGGGCGGCAGCAATCGCAAAGAGCACCTGATGGCGCTGCCGGCCTATGATCAATGCATCAAGGCAAGCCACGTCTTCAACCTGCTCGATGCGCGCGGCGTAATCTCGGTGACGGAGCGGCAAAGCTACATCATGCGCGTCCGCGAACTTGCGAAAGCCTGCGGCGAAGCCTGGGTGCATACCGAGGCGGGCGGGGCGGCTGCGGACAGCCTCTCGTGAAGCTGATCTTGAACTGGATTTTTGCAGGCACAAACCTGCTCCCCTTCCATCGCTTGCGGCGGAGGAGTGGAGGGCGCATCCATTCTCGCAAGGAGCGCATTTAAATGCCTGATCTCCTTCTTGAACTTTTCTCGGAAGAAATTCCGGCGCGGATGCAGGCAAAGGCAGCCGACGATCTGCGCCGCATGGTCACCGACAGGCTGGTAGCCGAAGGCCTGGTGTATGAAGGGGCAAAGGCTTTCGCGACCCCGCGCCGGCTGGCGCTCACCGTGCACGGCATTCCGGCCCGGCAGCCCGATCTGAAGGAAGAACGCAAAGGACCCCGCATCGGTGGGCCTGATGCGGCGATCGCGGGTTTTCTCAAGGCGACCGGACTTGCCTCGCTTGATCAGGCCGCTATCCAGCGCGATCCGAAGAAGGGCGATTTCTACGTGGCGCTGATCGAAAAGCCTGGCCGCGCTACGCTTGACGTGCTCGCCGATATCCTGCCGGTCATCATCAGGACTTTTCCGTGGCCGAAGTCGATGCGCTGGGGCGAACGGTCGGCGAGACCGGGCGCTCTGCAATGGGTGCGTCCACTGCACGCCATCGTTGCCAGTTTCGGCTTGGAGACTGAGCAGCCTGATATCGTCAATTTCAGCGTCGACGGCATCGCAGCCGGCCAAACCACCTTCGGCCACCGCTTCATGGCGCCAGGGCCGATTTCGGTGCGCCGCTTCGAGGATTATGAAGCGAAGCTGCTGGAAGCGAAGGTCGTGCTCGACGCCGAACGCCGCAAGGACGCCATCCTGACCGATGCCAGGCAGTTGGCATTCGCGCAAGGCTACGATCTGGTCGAGGATCCCGGACTGCTTGATGAGGTCGCAGGTCTGGTCGAATGGCCTGTGATCGCGATGGGTTCGTTCGAGCAGAAGTTCCTGTCGATTCCGTCTGAGGTGATCCGCGCAACGATAAGAAACAACATGAAGTGTTTTGTCGTCAGCGAGTCCAATACCGCCAAGCTTACGAACAAATTCATCCTCACCGCCAATATCGACGCGTCCGATGGTGGCAAAGCGATCGTCGCCGGCAATGAACGCGTGATTCGCGCGCGTTTGTCCGACGCGAAGTTCTTTTATGAGAGCGACCTGAAGGTAAAGCTCGAAGATCGGCTGCCGAAATTCGACAGAATCGTTTTCCACGAGAAGCTTGGCACCCAGGCCGAGCGCATCAAGCGGATCGGACAACTGGCCGCGCAGATCGCGCCGCTGGTCGGCGCAAATGTGGACAAGGCCAAGCGGGCCGCGCATCTGGCGAAAGCCGATTTGCTCACCGAAGTCGTGGGTGAATTCCCGGAGTTGCAAGGCTTGATGGGAAAATACTACGCGTTGGCTGAGGGCGAGGATGCTTCCGTCGCCGCGGCCAGCGAAGAGCACTACAAACCGCAAGGGCCGAACGACCGGGTGCCAACTGATCCGATTTCTGTTGCGGTCGCGCTGGCCGACAAGATCGATACCTTGGTGGGCTTCTGGGCGATCGACGAAAAGCCGACGGGATCAAAGGATCCCTACGCGCTGCGCAGGGCGGCGTTGGGCGTCATCAGGCTGATCCTTGAAAACAAAATCCGGCTCAATTTAATACCGTTGGCCACCAGGCACATAGCGGCGTTTGCTAACGCACAAGGATCGATGGATATCGATCGGAAATGCATCGACCTTCTCGCGTTCTTCGCAGACCGGCTGAAAGTTCAGCTTCGAGAGCAGGGCGCGCGCTACGATCTGGTCGACGCCGTGTTCGCGCTGGAGGGCCAGGATGATCTTTTGATGGTGGTCCGCCGCGTCGAGGCGCTCGGCAGATTCCTCGATACCGAAGATGGCAAGAATCTTCTGGCGGGCACCAAGCGTGCTGCGAACATCCTGCGTATCGAGGAGAAAAAGGACGGCAAGGCCTATGACGGCCCGCCGGTTGTTTCGCTTTACAGGCTCGTTGAAGAGAAGGCACTTGCGAAAGCCATCGATCAGGTGAAGGCGGAGGCGAGCACCGCTGTCGCCCGAGAGGATTTCGCCGGAGCGATGAGCGCAATGGCGAACTTGCGGCCGGCCGTGGATGCCTTCTTCGATATGGTCAAGGTCAACGACGACGATCCGAAAGTGCGCGACAATCGCCTGAAACTGCTCAATGAAATCCGGGCCGCGACGAGGGCGGTGGCCGATTTTTCCAAGATACAGGACTGACAAGGCGAGGAGCGCTACAGACGAAAGCGAAGCCCCGCCCAGCGGGGAGACTGGGCGAGGCCTGATTGTCCGGACGCTTGCTACTCCGGACAAGTTCGCTCAGGCGGGAGTTGTACTTACTCGACCACCTGAACGATTCGACGGGAACGAGGTTCGACCAACACAGTACGGCCGTTCACAACGGTGTAGCGATAGGGCGTGACACCAAACGTCTGCGGGACGTCGTAATACGTCACTCCGACTTCCGGCAGCACGCTTCCAACCGTTATGCGTTCAGATACCGTGTAGTTAGGCACGCGCTCGCGAACAATGTATTCGCGGAACGCCGGCCGTTGATCGATTGCGATCCCTTCAGCGTCGCCTATCACCACCGGACCACCGCCAGCGGCGCCCGTCGTGACTGTGACGCCCTGCGCTTGTGCTGCTATCGGCGCGCCAATAGCGGCGGCGATCGCCGCAACCGCTACTATGTTGCTACGCATGTTTCCTGCTCCTTGACGATAACTGGCCGTCGCTGCACGACGGCGTGCGTGACCAGCCAATGCATCGCGCCTAGCATCGTTCCCGCAAAAGCGCGGCCTCATACGTGGCAATTTTCGGCATTTTTTATGTACGTCGGAACCGCGCGCAACCCCGCGCGTCTCCTATCGTGCAAACGGCGGGGACGATAAAATGTCAGTCGCGATTCGATTTCCCACAAACTTCGTACCGGAGAAATTTCATGACCATCACGACTGCCCACGTCCCAGCGATTGTGGCGCTCATCGCAGGAATTCTCGTCTTGATTATGCCGCGCCTGCTCAATTGGGTGGTTGCGATCTATCTGATTTGCGTCGGATTGATCGGACTGGGACTTCTCAAATGGCTTCACTTGTAACATTTCGAACCGGCCTGCGGCTTGCGCGGAACCCGCCAAAGTGGTGTAAGGCGCGCAACCTCCCTTCATCTTGCGGGTGATTTGCAGTCATGGCCAAAGCCGTAGCAAAGACCAAGAAAATTACAGCGAAATCAAAGGTCTCCACGCCCAGCCAGTCAAAAACGGCTTCCTCGACTTCTGCCCGCAAGGCGCTCAAGAAAAGTACCGCCAAGCCAGCGCCGAAGCCGGCCAGCAAATCCGTGACGGAGAAGTCCACTGCGAAATCCGGCAAATGGGTCTTCACCTTTGGCGATGGCAAAGCCGAAGGCAAAGCGGAAATGCGCGATTTACTCGGTGGCAAGGGCGCCAATCTCGCCGAGATGGCAAATCTCGGTTTGCCGGTGCCGCCCGGCTTCACGATTCCGACGTCGGTCTGCACGTATTTTTATGCGCATGACAAATCCTATCCGAAGGATTTGAAGGTACAGGTCGAAAAGGCGCTGGATCATGTTGGCAGGCTGACTGGCAAAGCATTCGGCGATTCGAAAAATCCGCTGCTGGTCTCGGTGCGCTCCGGCGGCCGCGCCTCGATGCCTGGAATGATGGACACTGTCCTCAACCTCGGCCTCAACGATGTCACGGTGGATGCGTTGGCCGAGATGTCGGGCGACCGTCGTTTTGCTTATGACAGCTATCGACGCTTCATCACGATGTATTCGGACGTGGTACTCGGCTTCGAGCATTCGCATTTCGAGGACATTCTGGATACCTTCAAGGACAGTCAGGGATATACGCTCGACACCGACCTGACCGGCGACGACTGGGTAGATCTGGTCGGACGTTACAAGGACGCGGTCGCGCGCGAAACGGGCAGGGATTTCCCGCAGGATCCGCACGATCAGTTGTGGGGCGCAATCGGTGCGGTTTTTTCGTCGTGGATGAATTCGCGCGCGGTGACCTACCGCCGGCTGCATGACATTCCGGAGTCGTGGGGCACCGCGGTTAACATTCAGGCGATGGTGTTCGGCAATATGGGTGAGACCTCGGCGACCGGCGTTGCCTTCACCCGAAATCCATCCACCGGCGAGAGCAAGCTGTACGGCGAATTCCTCATCAACGCGCAAGGGGAAGACGTGGTGGCGGGCATCCGCACCCCGCAAGACATCACCGAAGACGCGCGCAAGGAATCCGGCTCCGACAAGCCTTCCATGGAAACCGCCATGCCCGAGGCGTTCCAGGAATTGAAGCGCATCTACACGCTGCTTGAGAAGCATTATCGCGACATGCAGGACATGGAGTTCACGGTCGAGCAGGGGAAGCTCTGGATGCTGCAGACCCGCAGCGGCAAGCGCACCGCCAAGGCAGCGTTGCGGATCGCCGTCGAACTCGCGACTGAAGGTCTTATCTCCAAGAAGGATGCGGTGATGCGGATCGACCCTGCATCGCTCGATCAATTGCTGCATCCGACGATTGATCCCTCCGCCAAGCGCGATGTCATCGCAACAGGCTTGCCGGCCTCTCCCGGCGCTGCATCCGGCGAAATCGTGTTCTCCTCCGACGAGGCGGCGAAACTGCAGACGGATGGGCGCAAGGTCATCCTGGTGCGAATCGAGACCAGCCCCGAAGACATTCACGGCATGCACGCCGCCGAAGGCATCCTCACCACGCGCGGCGGCATGACCTCGCACGCCGCTGTGGTCGCGCGTGGCATGGGCAAGCCCTGCGTCTCCGGCTGCGGCAGCATTCGGGTCGATTATGGCCGGGGCACCATGAGCATCGGGTCGCGCACGTTCAAGACCGGCGACGTCATCACCATCGATGGCTCGCTTGGTCAGGTGCTTGCGGGACGGATGCCGATGATCGAACCTAAGTTGTCGGGCGAGTTCGGCACGTTGATGGGGTGGGCTGATTCGGTCCGCAAACTCGGCGTTCGCGTCAACGCGGATACGCCGGATGATGCGCGCACCGCGATCAAGTTTGGCGGCGAGGGCATTGGGCTTTGCCGCACCGAGCACATGTTTTTCGAGGAAACTCGAATCCGAACGGTGCGCGAGATGATCCTCGCGGAGGACGAGCAGGCCCGCCGCGCTGCGCTATCCAAGCTGTTGCCGATGCAGCGCGCCGATTTCGTCGAGCTGTTCGAGATCATGAAGGGGCTGCCGGTCACCATTCGGCTGCTCGATCCGCCGCTGCATGAATTTCTCCCGCATACCCAGGCCGAGATCGAGGAAGTCGCGCGAGCCATGAATACCGATCCGCGCCGGCTCGCTGACCGCGCCCGCGACCTCGCGGAATTCAATCCCATGCTCGGGTTCCGCGGCTGCCGCCTTGCTATCGCCTATCCGGAGATCGCGGAGATGCAGGCCCGCGCGATCTTCGAAGCCGCCGTCGAAGCCGGCAAACGCACCGGCAAGGCGGTGGGGCTCGAAGTCATGGTGCCGCTGATTGCGACCAAGATGGAGTTCGATCTGGTCAAGGCACGGATCGACGCGACCGCAAATTCGGTGATGAAAGAGACCGGCGCCAAACTAAGCTACCAGGTCGGTACCATGATCGAATTGCCGCGCGCTTGCCTGATGGCCGGGGACATCGCAAAAACGGCCGAGTTCTTTTCGTTCGGCACTAACGACCTGACTCAGACCACCTATGGCATCAGCCGCGACGATGCCGCCGGATTTCTTGGCACCTACATTGCCAAGGGCATTCTGGAGATCGATCCGTTCATCTCGGTCGATCCAGACGGGGTCGGCGAACTGGTGAAGATTGGCGTGATGCGCGGACGCAAGACACGTCCTGACATCAAGGTCGGCATTTGCGGTGAGCATGGCGGCGATCCGGCATCCGTCGCGTTCTGCCACAGGATCGGGCTGGATTACGTTTCGTGTTCTCCCTACCGCGTTCCGATCGCGCGGTTGGCCGCAGCTCAAGCCGCGCTTGGCAAGACCGTCGCCAGTCAGGCGTGAATTCGGCTCCGCGCAGATCCTGAAGAAGAGTTCATGTTGGGCGATGATGATCGGCGATCGTCATCGAGAACGAATACTCTTCAAGGCTCTACCCGACTGGAACCGCAATCAACGCGCAAAATTTTCTTCCTCGTTTTCGTTGACCGGATATTTACCACTCTCGACGAGCACCTGTTTACCAAGCTTTTTGATGTGACGAGAGCAATGCGAACGATTGCTTGCGTGTATTTCGCGCGCAACGCGGATTAACTCCCTCGCAACCTAAATTCGATATTAACAACAAAGATCGAATTGCACGGATGCACTGAGTTCGATCGAGTGTGGCGTTGTGTGAGCGTATCGATGTCAGTACTGCGTAACCGGCCGAAGGGCGCACGTTTCGCGTCTTTCGGTCTTGGTCTTTGCGCCTTCGCATTGATCCCGACAGAGATCGGATACCAGGATATTGCGTCGCTGTTGGCGCGCCAGCCCGGCGTAGCCGAGCGCTGGCAGAAGCGCGTTTTCTCCGCCGCCAGCACTATTCAGGTAGCCACCTACAGCCTCGGCCGTCCGATCGGGACCTCGGTCCCGCGCGCCCCAAGGCTGCTGCTGGCCAGCCTCGACAGCCAAGGCAGCGATATTACGTCATCTGTGACTCGCAATCCGCTCGTGAAGGCTCCACTACGCTATCAGGCCTCCGACTTTCCGAAGGTCGATCGGACGGTGAAAGGCGATCGCCTTGTCGTCCCGCCACCGCAGATGCCGGCACCCGTCAGTGTCACGCCCGCGATTGAGGACCCGGCAACATCCAATGCCTCAGTGGCCGGCGCCAAGACGGCGGCTTCATCACCGCAGCTAGAGCACGCACCGCTCGATGCTGAACTTCAGGCCGCTCTGAGCGCTCCGCCGCTTGCGCAATATGACGCTTCCGTGCCGGCTGACGATTTGAAGCTGAGCCGCGACGCTTCTCCGCTCGAGCCCGCGCCGTCTCGTGACGGCTTCTCGGTGAAAACAGCGAGCCTGTTTTTCGGCAGCTCCTCCCTCGGTGCCGCTGCAGAAAGGATCGAACGTTGGCAGCCCGGCGAAGAACCGCTGATCGTGTTGCCCGATCCGGACATGAAAGCGATGGCAACACTACCGTCCTCTGGCGAGGATCCGTCCACCGCCACTGAAAATGCTCAGAGCATTGCAGCCAAGGGAGAGGTCAATTCTGACAATCAGCGCGCCAAAACCCCGGCCCAGCGCCTCGGCCTGTTCGATGACAAGGCACGCGCTAAATCAGAGAAATGCCTAGCCGAAGCAGTTTATTTCGAGGCCCGCGGCGAAGCCGTGCGCGGTCAGATCGCAGTGGCACAGGTGGTGATGAACCGCACCTTCTCCGGCTTCTACCCGAACACCGTATGCGGCGTGGTCTACCAGAACAAGCACCGGCACTATGCATGCCAATTCACCTTCGCCTGCGACAACGTCGCCGATACCGTGCGCGAACCCGACATGTGGGACCGCGCCAAAAAAATCGCAAAGGCGATGCTGGACGGTCAACTTTGGCTGCCCGAAGTCGCCAAGTCGACGCACTACCACGCGTATTGGGTGCACCCATCCTGGGTTAGCGAAATGCGGAAGACGTACCGGTTCGGCGTGCACACTTTCTATCGGCCGCGCGCCTGGGGTGACGGAAGCGACGCGCCGAGTTGGGGAACGCCGGCGCAGACGGCGGAAATTTCAGCAGAGCTGGCTGAGCAAGCCCATAGCTCGGCGGAGATGTCCGGGACGACGATCCGCAGGTAGCGCGCCCAACCCTCGCCTCGGCTCGAGCGCCCAGGGCACACGTTGTTGCCCCTCATTGTGGAAATCAAACTGCAGAGCAGGGCCGGGTAGTTCGCTACAGGCCACAAAAAGCTTCAAAGTCGGACGCGCACGGCTGCAAGGCTGTATTGCAGGCGTAGATCGCCGTTGGGTTTTCAATGCTCTTGCATTAACTTCCCCCGCTCATAGCTGCTTTCGGCTTGGTGCCTTGCGCGTCCGGCTTCGATCATCCGCATGAACCCGAGGAATTTGAATGGCCAGAATGCAAAGCGATCGTCTGCTTCCCTCGCTCGCGAGCTGGCGGACGCCGCTGGTCATCATGATTTGCGGTTGCGCGATCGGACTGTTGGGCTTCGGCCCTCGCTCAACTCTAGGCTTCTTTATCCAGCCGATGAGCGGCGAGTTTGCTTGGGGGCGCGACATTTTTGGCCTGGCGCTCGCCATTCAAAATCTGTTGTGGGGACTGGGCCAGCCGTTGGCCGGCGCGATCGCTGATCGCTTTGGCGTTTTTCGCGTGATGTGCGTCGGCGCCATTCTTTACGCCGCGGGTCTTGTGGTGATGCGCTATGCAGCCACGCCGTTGTCGCTGGATTTCGGGGCCGGCGTCTTGATCGGGTTCGGCCTGTCAGGCTGCTCGTTCAATCTGGTCCTTTCGGCGTTCAGCAAGTTGCTGCCGCCGGAGCGACGAGGAATGGCACTCGGCGCAGGCACCGCGGCCGGATCATTCGGCCAATTCCTGTTCGCGCCATTCGGGGTGGCCTTGATCGGTAATTTCGGCTGGCAGACGACCCTGATGGTATTCGCTGGTCTGATGCTGCTGATCGTCCCGCTGTCGCTCGCCCTCGCTACACCGGCGGCCACAACGAAAGAAGTGGCGGCTGCGGACCAGCAGTCGTTCAAGACCGCGCTGGCGGAAGCGTTCGGCCATCGCTCTTACGTGCTGCTGGTGCTGGGCTTCTTTACCTGCGGCTTTCAACTGGCATTTATCACCGTGCATTTGCCGGCTTATCTGTCCGATCGCGGTATATCGGCGCAAACGGGCGGCTGGGTGATCGCCGCTATTGGTTTGTTCAACATTATGGGCTCATTGGGTGTCGGCTGGCTGCAAAATCACGTTCCAAAGCGCTACATCCTTTCGACAATTTATTTTGTCCGGGCGGTGTCGATCGTCACCTTTATCTCGGTGCCGATCACGACATTCTCCGCGATTATGTTTGGGGCGATCACCGGCCTGACCTGGCTCTCGACTGTCCCTCCGACTTCGGCGCTGGTCGCGGTGATGTTCGGCACGCGCTGGTTCGCGACGCTGTATGGATTTGCATTTGTCAGCCATCAGGTGGGAGGGTTCCTGGGCGTTTGGCTCGGCGGGGTCGTGTTCGAACAATTCGGATCGTACACGCCGATTTGGTGGCTCTCGGTCACGTTCGGCGTCCTCTCGGCGCTGATCAACTTGCCAATCGTCGAAGCTCCGGTGCCGCGCCCGGTTGCAGAGCCCGCCTAGACCGTTCACAGTCGGCAAATCCAACAAGAAGCGCCAGGAGTCTACGTTGGGAACGTTCAAGGCCATCCGGATCGACAAGGCGGAAAAAGGCACGACAGCCGCGCTCACCCAATTCGACGAAGCCGAACTGATGGAGGGCGACGTCACCGTACGGGTTGAATGGTCGACATTGAATTACAAGGATGGTCTCGCGGTCACCGGCAGGGCGCCAGTGGTGCGGCGGTTTCCGATGATCGCCGGCATTGATTTTTCAGGGACGGTCGAGCAATCGTCAAATCCGCAATGGAAGGCCGGCGACAAGGTGATCTGCAACGGCTGGGGCATGGGTGAGACGCATCTTGGTGCTTACGGCGAAAAAGCGCGCGTTAAGGGCGACTGGTTGGTGCGTTTGCCGGAGGGGATGTCGGCGCGCGACGCGATGGCGATCGGCACTGCCGGTTATACCGCGGTGCTCGCGGTGCTCGCGCTGGAAGCGCACGGGCTGACGCCGAAGCATGGGCCCATCGTCGTGACCGGGGCGGCCGGTGGTGTGGGGTCGGTCGCAACGGCCGTGTTGTCCAAGCTCGGCTATCACGTGATCGCGTCGACTGGTCGCATGTCCGAGGCGGCCTACCTCAAGGAAATCGGCGCCGCTGAGGTGATCGATCGCAATGAGTTATCCGGTCCTGCCAAGCCGCTGGCTCGGGAGCGGTGGGCGGGGGGCATCGACAGCGTCGGCTCAACCACGCTTGCCAACCTTCTCTCGATGACGAAATACGGCGGCGCAATCGCCGCCTGTGGTCTCGCTGGCGGCATGGACCTACCCTCGTCGGTGGCGCCGTTCATTTTGCGTGGTGTGTGCCTTCTCGGCATCGACTCGGTAATGTGTCCTATCGAGCGGCGGAAAGCGGCTTGGCGGCGGCTGGCCACTGATCTGGACCCGGCAAGACTGGCTGAAATCACTCACGAAATTGATCTTGAGCAGGTGATTGGGGCCGGCCCCAAAATCCTGGCCGGGCAGGTTCGGGGCAGGATCGTGGTAAAAATTCCCTAGCCCGTTCAGACTTTACCAACCAAGCTGCTCCAATGTTGCCACGGTTCGTATGGTAAGCAGCGGGTAAAGGGACCAGGCGTTGCCCGCCTTGAGTAGAGTGGGAGTCCAGCATGCTTGCGCGTTTCGTGGTGGGGGCGGTCACGGCCGGTGCGGTGATCGCGCCCGCGATGGCCGGAATGATGAATGCCGATGAGGCGCGCAAGTTCGTAGCCGGAAAGGTATTCGCATTTACCTGCTTCGATGGCACCCGCGGCGCAGGCCGGATCCTCGATGACATGGGCGCGGCCGGCGCGGTGCAGTTCAGCGGCTCAGGTCCCGTTCGTCACCTTCGGCTGCCGGGAAATACGCTCCAGGTCCGCGGCCAGGCGGTGTGCGCCTCGATCAAGGGCATTCCTTTCGAGCCATGCTTTAATCTCGACAAGAGAGACGACCGCAGCTTCCGTGGTTCAGTTTCCGGCATGGGTTTCGCTTATTGCGATTTCCGCCATCAGGGAGCAGCGCAGATGTTGCTGGCCCGCGCCGCGGCCCGGCCTCGATCATTGCATCCGCGGGAGCACGCGCGATCGGCTGACGCGTCACGTACGGAGATAACCGCTCGCGTCGAAACTCCGCGGATCGAGAGCGTTGGCAGCATCCCGCCCGTTAGCTCTGAAAGTCGATCCGAGTCTTCGAAAGCCGAAGGCGCTCCGGAGCTTCGCCGCTCAACCGAATAGCCGTCTCCGCTGTTCGGGTCACGTATAACTGCCTTCATATTAGTCCTGCGGTGAACGTCCGCTCGCGTCCTCGTGCGCTTGATGATTGCAGGCGCTGGCACTGGCGCCCGCTCTCCGATCCGTTCGGTCGCGGATTCCATGCTTGGTATTATTACGGTCCGTCAGTTAACCCGACGCTAGATACGCTCGGCTATTTCCTCGATTGATTGAAGCGCGGTACATCGGTCGAGCGCAGCGACCGCGAAGGACATATGAATGAGCATATTCTCGCTGCGGCTGGTTCATAAGATTACGGGCATCGGGATCGTGGGGCTCGCCGGCGTCCTTTTGACCGGCGGCATTCACTTGTACGGAGAGGCCGCCACCGCTGTACACCGCGACGCATCCGAAGGCGCGCGAGACATCTTCGATTTGAATCGCAAGATCGAGATCGAAGTGCTCGAGAGCCGGCGTGCGGAAAAGGATTTTCTCCTGCGCGGCGATCTCAAAAAGGTCGACAGGCAGCTTGAGATCGGCAAATCCGTCGCATCCGACATCGATCGCTTGCGCGAAAAAATCGCCGCGGCGGGGAAGCCGGAACTGGCGCGCAAGGTGGAGGCCGTGAGTGCCTCGTTAAAGCAATATCAAGCACATTTTCTGACGATCGTGCAGCAGAAGCAGAAACTGGGGCTGGATGAGAATTCCGGCCTGGAAGGGCGTCTGCGAACTTCCGTGCATGAAATGGAGTCCAGGGTCGAGCAACTTCATGAGACCGGACTTCTGGTGACGATGCTCATGATGCGACGTCACGAGAAGGACTTCATGCTTCGGCATGCTCAAAAGTACGGCGACGAAATGAAGAAGCGCGCGTCCGAATTCGTGACCGCGCTCGGAAGCACGGACATTCCGAGTCCCGCAAAGGCCGAACTGAAGGAAAAGCTCGCGGACTATCAACGCGACTTCCTTGCCTGGATGGAAACCTCGCTGGCTCTGTCGAACGACACCAAGGCGATGTCCGACTCATTTGCGACCATCGAGCCGGTGATCGAAGCCATATCGAGCGAAGTGAACGCCCTGAGGGTCGCCGCCGATCGATCGCGGATCGAGGTGCGAGATACGATTCAATGGCAGATGGCGGTCGCCATTCTGCTAATTGCAACGCTGGTGCTGGCAGCCGGCTTTTTCATCGGCAGGTCGGTCTCCCGGCCGTTGGCGCAGATGAGCCGAGCTTTGGTCGATCTAGCAAAAGGCAATTTCTCGATTGTGCTGCCCGGGCTTGGTCGGAGCGACGAAATCGGTGAGATCGCCCAAGCTGTCGAAAGCTTGAAGGTTACGGCGGAGCAAAGAGCGCGCGATGAAGCGGAAGCCAAGCTCCGGCAGGATCAGATCGCGGCTGGGCAGCGCAAGCAAGACATGATCAAGCTCGCTGACACGTTTGAATCCGCCGTTGGTGAGATCGTGGAGACCGTTTCAGCCGCCTCGGTTGAACTTGAGGCGTCCGCCGCGACGCTTACCTCAACCGCAGAGCGGGCTCAGCAGGTCACCACAAGCGTCGCGGCTGCATCCGCGGAGGCCTCCAGCAATGTGCAGTCGGTTGCATCCGCTACGGAAGAAATGGGCTCCTCGGTCAATGAAATCAGCCGCCAGGTTCAGGAATCGGCGCGCATTGCCAATGACGCCGTCGTTCAGGCGCACGAGACCAACGATCGGATTGGTGAACTTTCGAAGGCGGCCAGTCGCATTGGCGACGTGGTCGAACTGATCAGCACAATCGCCGGACAGACCAATCTGTTGGCTCTGAACGCCACGATCGAGGCGGCGCGCGCCGGAGAGGCCGGTCGGGGCTTCGCGGTAGTTGCTTCCGAAGTGAAAGCATTGGCGGAACAGACCGCCAAAGCTACTGGCGAGATCGGCCAACAGATCGCCGGCATCCAGAGCGCGACCCAGCAGTCGGTCGGGGCGATCAAGGAAATCAGCGACACCATCGGAAAACTGTCCGAGATATCCTCGACGATTGCCGCGGCGGTAGAAGAGCAGGGCGCGGCAACGCACGAGATTTCCAGGAACGTGCAGCAGGCAGCGGAGGGAACCTCGCGGGTCAGCGTCAACATCGGCGAGGTGCAGCGGGGGGCGAGCGAGACCGGCTCTGCATCCTCGCAGGTGCTGGCTTCGGCTCAATCACTGTCGGTGGAGAGCAACCGGCTCAAGCTCGAGCTCGGTAAATTCCTGGAGTCGGTTCGTGCCGCATGAAGCGCGCGGCTCACTCGAGATCGATACGAAACGGCCGGCCCTCAACGTTCATGCTGCCCGGCCCCATCTCGTCCAGCGCGCGTAGCATCCGACCTTCGCGGCCCAGTGCCTCGTCCGCGAGACTGACGATCAGGCGGTTCGGTGCGGCGACCGGCGAGGCCGCGCGAATCTGTCGCGCAATGGAGGTTTCATCGCGGTGCGGATTAAGCAGGCAGGCGGCGGCGAACGCGCTCGCGGTCGAGCGGCTGATACCGGCATAGCAGTGCACGACAAGGGGCGCGCTGCGGTCCCAGCTACGTACGAAGTTCAGCACCTGCTCGATATGCATATTGCAGGGCGCCACAAATCCATCCATCTGCTCGGTGATGTCGTCCATCTGCACTTTGAGATGGTTGGCAGGCAGTACCGAGACCGGGCGCTGCACCTGATCGACATTGGCCATCACTGTGAGCACGTGGCTGGCGCCCGTGGACTTGACGGTATCCGGAAGCGCGGCGAGCGAGCAAACGTGAATCATTGGGTTCCTTCTCTGCCAATTATAGAGCCCCGTAACGGGCAGTGAAAGCTCCGTGAGAGCGCATTTACGTGTGCAAGGTCTCGAACCGCATCAGGAATCGCTTCTCGGCCTTGGCCGCCGTCCACGGCGTGAGATAGTCCTCTTGGATCGGCCGCGGCAGGCCTGGATCGCGGCCGAACAGGCGTTTCGCCTCGGCCTGCGCGAAACCGGCAAGCTGGGTTGCCTCGAGGTAGGCCGCGCCCCGATCGGCATCTTTTATCCGGCGCTCGATATCCGAGATCAGTACCGGCGGCAGCCCGAAGCGGATGTGGATCGCCGCGAGCAGTCGCTTCTCGACTTGCTTGTAATCGCCGCCGAGGACCGCTTTGAAGGGCGAAATCATGTCACCGATCACATATTCCGGAGCATCATGCAGCAGCGCCGCCAGCCGCACCTTGGCGTCGATCCGCGGCACCTGCTCGATCATGACGGCCTCGACCAGTAACGTGTGCTGCGCCACCGAAAAGATGTGCGCGCCGCTGGTCTGACCATTCCAGCGCGCGACCCGCGCCAGCCCATGCGCGATATCCGCGATCTCGATATCCAGCGGCGAGGGATCCAGCAGATCAAGCCGCCGACCCGACAGCATCCGTTGCCAGACCCGGGTGGAGATCTGTTTTGCGAACGGCGCTTTCAGCGTCATTTTGGTTTGAGGCGCGGCGCGCGATGCTTGCCGGCGCAAGCGTCGTGGCAGAAACATGTCACCAGGTGGTCGTTGACCATGCCGGTAGCCTGCATGAAGGCATATACGATCGTAGGCCCGACGAACTTGAATCCTCGCGCCGCCAGCTCCTTTGAAATCTTGATCGAGAGCGGAGTGGATGCCGGCACGCTCGCGGTGGTCTTGAAATGATTGACCTTCGGCTTGCCGTCCACGAAATCCCACAACAACTTCGAAAATCCGGGACCCTCCTCCATGATCTTGAGCCAGGATTTGGCACTATTGATTGCGCCCTCGATTTTGGCGCGGTTGCGAACTATCCCGGCATCGTTCATCAGCGCGTGAATCTTCTTTGCATTGTAGCGCGCGATCTTCTCTGGCTGGAAATCATCAAACGCCTGGCGGAAATTTTCCCGCTTTCGCAGAATGGTGATCCAGGAAAGCCCGGCCTGAAAACCGTCGAGGATGAGTTTCTCGTACAACGCCCGATCATCATGTTCCGGGACTCCCCATTCGGTGTCGTGATAGGCGACGTAGAACGGGTCGTCACCGGGCCAGGGACACCGCGTGAGCCCATCGGCATGTAGGCGTGCGGACCTGGTCATGCCACGGTCTGCTTCGATGATCTCAGAAGCTCATCAGGGTCGCCAAGCCGGATGGCAATGCCACCTGAGGTCAAAGGCAATCCGGCCTGCAGGGCATCTGCGACACGATCAGTGCGCATCAGTGCGAGCCCGTGAGGGATCGCGCTCGAGCCCATCGTGCCGACAGCCTTGTCGCCGGCAAGAACCGTTGCGCCCGGTTCGGGGGAGGGGCCGTCGACGATCACGCGAACCGTTCGCGTCCTTGCGGTGCCCCGGTGCTGCATGCGCGAGACAACTTCCTGCCCGACGTAACATCCCTTGTCGAAGTCGACTCCATGCAGACGGTCCATGTTGGTTTCGTGTGGAAAGGCATCACCGTAAATGAAATCCAGACCACCGCGCGGAACGCCCGACGCGATGCGATGCGCCTCATAGGCTGCGCTGTCGACCATTTCGGCGCCGATCAGATCGGCGACTTTTTGCGCGAGCGGCCCGGCTACAAGAATTCGCCAGCCGAGCGCCGGCTGACGCGGATCGGCGAACGCCAGGTCGGGCTTGGTCGCGAGTTCACCGTGCCATGCCGCGAGCACGCCGAGGCTGTCGGAGAGATTTTCGATCGTGACCTTGGCGCGCAACTTGTAGAAGCCTAGCTTGTCAGTCAGCGCCTGCGCCAATGCGCGCGGGCAATCGATCAGGAATCCGCCACCTTCGGAAGGCGCCTCGGCGAGCAAAAAATCCACAACTATCTTGCCCTGCGGCGTCAGCAACGCCCCAAATCGGGCGAGACCGGGCCGCAGCAGCATCACATCAGTTGTCACAAGGCCGTTGAGAAACTCGCGGGCAGCTTCGCCGCTAACCTTGACCACGCCCCGGTCGGGGAGGAACGCTGCTTTCATGCAAAAATCTCTTGCGACATGTTGCAGCGGAACGTAAGCCGCCAAGTCATAAACGACAAGACCCGCACGCGCATGCGACCACCTCGCCCGTACTGAGAACCGAACGGCCACGTTTCGATGGCCAGAAGTTCACACTCTTTGCTTTGAGTAGGCTAACGGCCTTCCAGCCGTGAGGGCAAACCGAACACGAGGAATCATGAGCCAGAGCTTCGATCTGATTCTTAAGTCCGGCACCGTCGTCAACCAGGATGGCGAGGGCGTGCGCGATATCGCCGTCTCCAACGGCCGCATCGCCGCCATTGGCACGTTTGCGGCCCGTTCTGCCGGCGAGGTGATCGACTGCAACGGTCTTCACATCCTGCCCGGCGTGATCGACACGCAGGTGCATTTTCGCGAACCTGGACAGACTCACAAGGAGGATTTGGAGACGGGTTCGCGCAGCGCCGTGATGGGCGGGGTGACCGCCGTATTCGAAATGCCGAATACGGATCCACTGACCGTAACGGAATATAATTTCACCGCCAAAGTGAAGCGCGCTCACCACCGCATGCACTGCGACTTCGCATTCTTCATCGGCGGTACTCGCGAAAATGTGCAGGATTTGCCGGAGCTGGAGCGCTCCCCGGGCTGCGCAGGCGTCAAGGTTTTCATCGGCTCATCCACCGGCGCGTTGTTGGTGGAGGACGACCCCAGCCTGCGGCGGATTTTTCAGGTGATCAGACGTCGCGCGGCTTTTCACGCCGAGGACGAGTACCGTCTCAACGAACGGAAAGGTCTGCGCGCAGAGGGTGATCCGCGTTCGCATCCGGTGTGGCGCGATGAGCCCGCGGCGCTAATTGCGACACAGCGCCTCGTGAAGCTTGCCCGTGAAAGCGGCAAACGGATTCACGTGCTACATATCTCGAGCAAACAGGAAATCGAGTTCTTGCGGGACCACAAGGACGTCGCGTCCTGCGAGGCGACGCCGCATCACCTCACCCTGGTCGCACCCGACTGCTACGAGCGGCTCGGCACCCGCGCCCAGATGAACCCACCGGTCCGATCCGCCGATCATCGCGATGGCATCTGGGACGGTATCACGCAGGGCATCGTCGACGTGCTCGGCTCCGATCACGCGCCGCATACGCTGGAAGAAAAGGCCAAACCCTATCCGGCATCGCCATCAGGCATGACCGGGGTGCAAACGCTGGTGCCGTTGATGCTGGATCACGTCAATGCCGGCCGATTATCGCTAGCTCGTTTGGTCGATCTCACCAGCGCAGGTCCGGCGCGGCTGTTCAACATCGCCTGCAAGGGCCGGATCGCGGCCGGTTATGACGCAGACTTCACGGTGGTCGATCTCAAACGGAAGGAGACGATTACGAATGAATGGGTAGCCTCACGTGCGGGTTGGACGCCCTATCATGGCCTGCGTGTCACCGGCTGGCCGGTCGGCACTTTTGTGCGTGGCCGCCGCGTCATGTGGCAGGGCAGGCTGGAGACAGCCTCGACGGGCGAGCCGGTGCGGTTTCTTGAGACGTTGAGGCCGTGAGATTATTGCTTGGCGAGCGTGATTGAAAATTCGCCGTTGCGAACCCGCGCCGCAAGACCTTCCACGAATTTGGCCACTGCTTCCTCGCCATAGGTTCCGACCAGTTCGGCGAACGCTGCAAACAGGCTGGCCTGCGCGAGGCAGTCACCGTCGACGCCGTCGTGCCGCGCCTCCGCCCACGCTTCGTTCAGATAGCTGAGCGCCGTCTGTTTTTGTTCATGATCGCGCAGCGGCGGGCGGGCGGCGGCGAAGAATGCTGGGTCGCTCATGAAACTCGACAACACTATGCGCGGTCCAGGGCGGATCGCTCGAATGCGTGACGTTTAGCATGCGCCGGCGGGACGCCTAGCCAGTTCTTTAAGAAAGGTTAACGGTCGTGGTTCGGAACGAGTGTTTCTGGAACACGCCGCGCAACGCCTTAGTTGGCATAGCGGGCGGTGAGATCTCGCGAAATTCTTGAGCCTTCCTCGATGTAGCGACGGATCGCAACCGAAGCCGCAGGCGTGCAGCTACGATAGGTCTGCTGAAATCCATTATAGCCGCGGTTGAAACCCGCAATCATGCGAGCGCGCCGCTCGCCGGACGGAGTCTCCGCATCGATCAGCGCCTGCATCTGGTTGCGCCATTTCGGGCCTTCATTGCTGCCGCAAATGCCCCTGAGGTAGTGCAGTGTGCCGAGGATCTCGGCCAGCCGCTGCAAGTCACCATCGAACGGCGCCGCCGCATCCTGGGCCCGCGCAGGGCCACCGATGCATGCCGAGATGAGAATGAGTGCGGCGAGAATGCGCTTGGACATGGATGCCCGTGATATGCCTTTTCAATGCGCCGGTGGCAAGGCGACGCCCAGTCACGCCGACGAACCAGCCTCGCAGGCGCAGACCAGCTGACAGGCCGCCTGAATGACCTCCGGCAGGCCGCTGGTCACTTTGAGGTCGCCCAGCGCGCCCGGGCGGAGCCAGCGTGCATCGTCCAGCTCATCATTGAGGACCGGCTCGCCCGCGGTCCAGCGCGCCGCGAAGGACATAATGAGGTAATGGCCAAGCCCCGAACTTTCCGGCACGACCTCACGCCATCCGGCAAGCCCGATGATCTCGACCGTCAATGCGGTTTCCTCGCGGATCTCGCGATGCAGGGCCGCGTGCAAGGTTTCGCCGAATTCCACCCGGCCACCCGGAAAGGAATAGTACCCTTTGGCCGGCGCGCGTGCACGGCGCACTAGCAGGACCTTGTCGCCGCGAAAGATCGCCGCACTGACGGCCAGCTGAGGGTGAGATGGTTGAAGCGCTGATGATGCTGGCATCAATGCGTCATGATGTAATCGACGTCTGCCTCGGAGCCGCCATTGATGATGCCGCCCGCCAATGCAACCAGCGGCTTGACCCAGCCGGTGGCCTGTTCGGCCAGAATGGCCCGGGTCTTGTGCTTGGTGGCTTGACGCATTGCCGCGCCGACGGCCATCAGGATCGAGGTCATCGCCGAGGTTATGTTGTCGAACTCGGCTCGGATGATGACGTCGGCCGAATTGTAAGCCTCGATTGCGAGATCGCGCCGCTTGAAATGGGAGGCCATGAAATGCTCGCTATACGTCAGAGGTCGCCAGCTCATGAAATCCTTGGCGCATTCAGGCATTGAAGGAACCATTTCGAGCAGCATAATGGCTTCGTTGAAATGATTCAGATAGTCAGTGGCCAACCCGGTGCGCGGATTGATATTCGCGGCACGCAGCCGGGCAGCTTGGGCCGGATCAGGCTGCTCCTTGCGCGTCCTACGATTGGTTGGCGTGGATTTTGCGTTTCCTGATTTCATCTTCCGCAGTCTTGATGGTCGGGGTTAAAAGGTACTGAACAGATCCCTATCTGGACAATACAATGTGCGGACGCTTCGTCATAACCTCGCCACCGGCGGCCTTGCGGCAGATGTTCGGCTATGCCGAGCAGCCTAATTTCCCGCCCAGGCACAATGTCGCGCCGACGCAGCCGATCCCGGTTGTCATTCTCGAGAACGGCGGCAGGCACTTCCGGCTGATGCGTTGGGGGCTGGTGCCAGGCTGGGTCAAGGACTCGAGGGACTTCGCCCTATTGATAAACGCGCGCGCCGAAACCGTTGATGAAAAACCTGCTTTCAAGAATGCGATGAAGCGGCGCCGCTGTCTGATACCGGCGGATGGCTATTACGAGTGGCAAACCGCCGGAAGCCGGAAAAGGCCTTATTTCATCCATCGTCGCGACGGGTTGCCGCTCGGTCTGGCGGGACTGGCCGAAACCTGGATCGGCCCCAACGGCGAAGAGCTGGACACGGTAGCAATCGTCACCACAGCCGCCAGCAACGATCTTTCATCCCTCCATCCCCGCGTTCCCGTGACGATTGCGCCTGCTGATTTCGAACGCTGGCTGGATTGCAGCGCGCACGATGTCGAGGAGGCGATGGCGCTGCTGAAGCCGCCGCGCCAAGGCGAATTCGCGTGGCACGAGATCTCGACACGGGTCAACCACGTCGCCAATGACGACGCCCGGCTGATCCTGCCCATGACCGACGAGGAGCGCGAACGCGAGCAGTCGACGCCGGTCAAGAAGGTGGCTGCGCGCAAGGTGGCGCCGGTCGCATCCGAGGACGGGCAGGGAAGCTTGTTCTGACCGCACGCGCAGCGGCGCACTTCCTATACGAGAAAATCAAGCCTTAAGGGCGGCGCGTATCCCGATCACCGAAAAATGTTTATCGCCGCATATTGCAGCAGCAGAATGGTCTTCGCATCCGCGATGCGGCCGTCACCGATCATGGTCATCGCCTCATCGAACGACAATTCAAACACCTCGATATCCTCGCCCTCGGAGGCGATCCCGCCGCCGTCACCAACTCTCATCTCCGGTTGGTACTCGGCGACAAAGAAGTGAAGCTTCTCCGTGACCGACCCCGGGCTCATATACGCCTCAAACACTTTCTTGATCTCGCCAAGCCGATAGCCGGTTTCCTCTTCCGCCTCTGCCCGAATGCGCTGCTCCGGAGTCTTCTCGTCCAGTACACCGGCCGGCGCCTCGATCAGAAGACCATCGTAGCCGTTGACATAAGTCGCGTAGCGGAACTGCCGGACCAGCACCACAGTCCGGCGCGCCAGGTTGTAAGGCAGCAACGTCGCTGCATTACCGCGGTCGTAGGTCTCGCGCTCCAGCTCCTGCCACTCGCCGTTGGAACGCTGCCAGGCGAAGGTGGTGGCTTTCAAAATGTAGTGGTCATCGGAGAGCAGGCGGACGTTCTTGATACGGATGCGGTGCGAAACGCTCATGTCACCTCTGTGATCTGCAACTACGGTGTTGGGTCGCGCCCATCGAGCCATTTAGCGAATACCACACGTTCCTGCTCAAAAAAGCCGAGCGATTGGTAGAAGGCGCGCACCTTATCGTTATCTGGGCGAACCATGAGCTGTAACTTCTCTATGCCGCGCATGCGCAGCCACTCTTCTGCGGCGCTCATAATTGCGCGGCCCAAGCCGTTGAAGCGGTGATTTGGATCGACTGTGACGTAGTAGACCCAGCCGCGATGGCCGTCATGGCCGACCAGCACCGATGCGACCAGTGAGCCCTTATGGCGGCCCAGCAGCACCGTCGAGTTTGCTTCGCGGCGCGCCAATGCGATGTCTGCGGCAGGATCATTCCAGGGGCGTGTCGAACCGCAACGTTGCCACAGCCCAACGACTTCGGGGATATCGCCGTCTTCAATGCTTGTGACGATCAAAGCTTGAGCTTCCGCAGGAATACTCACAGCACCTTGCCCGGATTCATGATCCCAAGCGGATCGAGCATCGCCTTGATTCCGCGCATCAATTCAATCGCCACTTTATCTTTGACGTGAGGCAGCTCATCACGCTTCAGCACGCCGATGCCATGTTCGGCGGAAATGGACCCGCCCATCCGCAGCACGATATCGAACACCACCGCGTTGACCTCATTCCAGCGCGCAAGGAAGTCGGCGGCCTCGCCGCCGACCGGCTGGCTGACATTGTAGTGGATGTTGCCGTCACCGAGATGGCCGAACGGCACCGGTCGCGCACCGGGAATGAGTTTCATCACGGCGGCATTGGCCTGTTCGATGAAATCAGGCACCGCGACCACGGGCACGGAGATGTCGTGCTTGATCGAGCCGCCTTCCGGCTTCTGCGCCGCTGACATCTCGTCACGCAGTTTCCAGAACGCGCTGCGCTGGCTCAAATTCGCGGCGATCACGGCATCTTCCACGACACCATTCTCGAGACCCTGCGCCAGAATAGACTCCAGCGCGGCGCGGGCGTCGTCGCGCGGTGACGACAACTCCATCAGCACGTACCAGGGATAGCTGCCCGAGAGCGGATCGCGGATGTCGATGCCATGGCGAACGCTGAAATGCACCGCTAGGTCAGACAGGAGCTCAAAACTCGTCAACGTGCCCGCGGCCTCGTTCTGCGAAATCGAGAGCAGCCGGAGCGCGGCCGCCGGCGATTTGAGGCCGACAAACGCGGTTTCAATGGCGTGCGGCTTCGGAAACAATTTCAATGTCGCCGCGGTGATAATGCCCAGTGTGCCCTCGGCGCCGATGAAGAGGTTACGCAGATCGTAGCCGGTATTGTCCTTTTTCAGTTTCGACAGGCCGTTCAGGATGCGCCCGTCGGCAAGCACCACTTGAAGCCCGAGCGCCATCTCGCGGGCCACTCCATAGGCCAGCGCCGTGGTGCCGCCGGCATTGGTGGAGAGATTGCCGCCAATGGTGCAGCTTCCCTCCGCACCGAGCGACAGCGGAAACAGGCGATCGACTTCGGAAGCGCGCTGCTGTGCGACCTGCAGCACCACGCCTGCTTCGCAGGTCATGGTATTGGAGGCGGTATCGATGTCGCGTATTTGATCCAGCCGGCGCAGCGAGACCACCACCTCGCCATTGTGCGGGGTCTGCCCGCCGACAAGGCCGGTATTGCCGCCCTGTGGCACCAGCGCCACACGGTGTTCGCTGGCAAGCTTGCAGATCGCCGAAACTTCTTCGGTTGAGCCCGGACGCAGCACCAGTGGCGATTTTCCATGAAACAGGTCACGCTCTTCGGTAACATACGGCGCGATTTCGGCCGTATCCGTCACCGCGTATTTGTCGCCGACGATCTTTCGGAAACGCCCGATCAGTTCGGCCGAGAGCGGCTGGGTTGCTGGCTGGACAACGTTCATTTTGACGGCCGTACTTTCACTTCCGCTCGACCGAGGCGCGGCGCAGCCGATCATTGATCGCCTCGCCAAGCCCATGATGCGGCACCGGCATCACAGCGATCGCCCGTGCGCCGTTGGCGTCGAGCGCGCGAAGATGGCCGAAAAGATTTGCGGCAGCTTCATTGAGATCGCCACGCATTGATAAATTCATCACCACGTTCGCTGCATTAGCTCCCGGTATTGCACCTGACCCAAATGCCAGCAGCGCCTCGCCGTTCTCGACGCTTTCAGCATCCAGCCGCACTTTCGTGCGCGGCGCGTAATGCGAGGCCAGCATCCCCGGCGCCAGCGGCTGGCTACGGTTGGTATGGGGAGCTTGCGCCAGTGCTCGGCCGAGCACGCGCTCGATCTCGGCGCGCGGCACGCCGCCGGGCCGCAGCAGCATCGGCTGCTCGAAGCAGGCGATGATGGTGGATTCGACGCCGACTTCCACCGGGCCGCCATCGACGATCAGGTCGATGCGGTCGGCCAGATCGCTTTGCACGTGAGCGGCTGTGGTTGGCGAAACATGCCCCGACAGATTTGCCGATGGCGCAACCACCGGGCCGCCAAATGCGCGGAGGATCTCGCGCGCCACCGGATGCGCGGGCACGCGGATCGCCACGGTCTCAAGTCCCGCGGTTGCGAGATCCGCGATGGTGCAATTTTCGCTCTTCGGCAACACCAGCGTCAGCGGCCCCGGCCAGAACGCTTCCGCAAGCGCCATCGCGGCCGCATCGAAGCGGGCGATCTGCGCGGCACCGTCACCATCCCGGATATGAGCGATCAGCGGATTGAACGAGGGCCGGCCCTTGGCCTGATAAAGCCGGGCGATCGCCGCGGCACTGGTGGCGTCGGCGCCGAGGCCGTAAACCGTCTCCGTCGGGAAGGCGACCAGTCCACCCGCCGCGAGGCAGCGAGCCGCCGCGGTCACGGCGGCCTGGTCGGCGGGCAGAATTGGCGTTTTCAGGCCCACATTCACGGGGGTTATGTCCTCAATTCGGCTTCTTGCGGTGTGCGACACCCAAGGCTATAAGCCGCGTTCTTGTCGGAGTGTGGCTCAGCCCGGTAGAGCACTGCGTTCGGGACGCAGGGGTCGCAGGTTCGAATCCTGCCACTCCGACCAAGAAAATCAATTACTTAGCTCTACCGCCATTTCTTGCGTCCTGCAATAAGGCCGGCACTACGTTGCCGATCGTGCGGGACGTCCCGCGTTACGTTCCTTTCGGCATGTCGCCTTCACATGGAAACCGCTCGCCCTGATGTCTCCGGGCAAGCTGTCGCGCATGAACGAATGGTCGTGCCGGTAGTAAAGCAGGGAAGCGATGACGATCTGCGCCATGACGGCAATCACTATGCTGCGCGCGTTGCGCGCGCCTAAGCCGACTTCCGTCCGATCTTGACGTGGGTCGCATTCTCGCCCGTGACGCGATCAACCGGCGCGTAGCCGAGCGCAGGTAAATCTAATCCTGCAAACAGGCTTTCGCCCGCGCCGAGCAGCACCGCCGGCAACGCCAGATGCATCTCATCGAGCAGCCCCGCTTGCAGGAACTGGCGCACCACCGAGGCGCCGCCGCCGATCCTGATATCCCGGTCCTTCGCAGCCGCGCGCGCCTGCTTCAGCGCGGCTTCGATCCCGTCGGTCACGAAATGGAAGACGGTGCCGCCTTCCATCTCGATCGACGCCCGCGCGTAATGGGTGAGCACGTACACCGGCGTGTGATAGGGCGGATTGGGGCCCCACCAGCCCTTCCACAAGTCATCCGGCCATGGACCGCGGATCGGGCCGAACATGTTTCGCCCCAAGATCCAGGCGCCAATATTTTCCATCGAACGTTCGGCGAATCCGTTGTCGACACCGGTGCTGCCGCCGTCCCGACCGGTCATCGTGTGGAACATCCGCGTCTTGAGCATCCATTCCGGCAACGCCATTCCGCGGTCCCCGAAGGGATTGTCGACGGTTTGATGAAGGCCGGCGGCAAAACCGTCGATCGAGACCGAGAAGGCCGAAGTCCTGATTATTCCCATGATGCCACGCTTCCACAAATGAGGGTTGATTGAAAGACGGGTGAGGGAGCCTGCGGCCGACATCGCGCGTAAAAGATTACGGGACTATTTTGATCTTGAGATCGTGCGACTGGTTGCGACGGAGTTCCGAGCAACTGTATGTTTTGGAAGTTGATCGCTTGCCGCTGAGCATTTGTGGGGGAGACATGATGAGACTTGCCCGTCGTCGCTTTTTGCAGCTGGCCGCCGGCGCGGCTGGTGTGCCAGCATTTTCAAAACTCACACGCGCTCAGGCTTATCCCGCGCACCCTATTCGAGTGATTGTCGGCTATACGCCCGGCGGCTCGGCGGACCTCACCGCGCGTCTTATGGGGCAATGGCTGTCCGAAAGGCTAGGGCAGTCATTCGTCATCGAGAACCGGCCGGGCGGAGGCACCAATATCGCTACCGAGGCGGCGCTACGTTCGCCGCCGGATGGTTACACGTTACTTCTTGCCGCGCCGGCAAACGCGATCAACGCCACGCTTTATAACAAGCTCAATTTCGATTTCCTGCGCGATAGCGAACCGGTGGCAGGTCTGATCCGATTTCCCAACGTGGTGGTGGTACATCCGTCAGTTCCGGTCAAATCGATTCCGGAATTGATCGCTTATGCCAAAGCCAACCCAGGCAAGCTCAACATGGCATCCTCCGGCAATGGATCGACGATCCATATGTCGGGCGAACTATTCAAGATGCTCACCGGCACCAATATGGTTCATGTGCCGTACCGCGGTGGCGCGCCCGCGCTCACCGACCTGCTTGCGGGGCAGGTGCATGTGATGTTCGACAACATCCCGACCTGCGCGGAGCACGTGAAATCAGGCAAGCTGCGCGGCCTCGCGGTCACCAGCACGACGCGCTCGGAGGTGTTGCCGGACCTGCCTACCGTGGCGGATTTCCTGCCGGGCTATGAGGCGAGCGCCTGGTACGGGATCAGTGTACCCAAGAACACACCGGCCGATATCATCGACAGACTGAACAAGGAGACCAACGCCGTTCTGGCAGCACCGGCGGCGAAGGAGCGGTTCGCGGAGCTCGGGGCGTTTCTTCTGTCGGGATCGGCCGCCGATTTCGGAAAACTGCTGGCCGATGAAACCGAGAAATGGGGCAAGGTGGTCAGGTTTGCAGGGGTGAAGGTGGACTAGAGCCCACCGGTTCTGATTGAATCAGAGGCGGACTCTAGCGTATTTTTTGACGCGTTTTGCTCACGCGAACCGCCGTCGCCTTCGTTCGAAAACGCCTTAGCACGAGCTGGCATTCGTTGCGGCACGGCTAAGGTTTCGGCCGGCCTCACTCGGCAAAGGGTATGCCGAGCCGTCCCATGCCTGGAAGTTTCAACGCAGGACGACGGATGTCGAGGCCGAGCACGCCTCCGAGGATATTAAGCTCGATGCCCTCAACCCAGCCTGCAATCACGCCGACATAACCGCCAAGCGAAACGAATATGCCTGTACGAGATGGCGTGAGGCCGTACCACTTGCCTGCGTACGGATAGTCCTTGCCGATCGCGGTCGGCGGAAGCACCGCGTTCAACTCGGGCACCGCATCAAGCACGGCCTGGACAAAGGTATTGGAATTCGGACCGGGCCATGGGCTGTAATCGCCATAGGCGCGGAATTTGTAATTTTCGACGACCGCGCGGATTTTCGGGATCAGTCTTTCAGCCTCATCGCCGTCGGCGCTTGCGATGGTTTCGGGAATGGCTCCGAACCATCGGCCATCAGCCGCAAAACCATCAATGCGTATCGGTTCGCCCCACGCCGTGTAGTCATAGCGGCTGTAGCGTGACGCATCCCGTTCCTTGACGACGATCCAGGTGTGAACCGCAAAAATTCCGCGCCAGCGTACCGTGCGCGCTGCAAAAACTCTCACGATGGCTTCCGGATGTTCGGAGGCGGACGGCAGAAGCCCGGCGCTTGAACGATCCGCGGTTTGCCAGTTGCCTCTGCGATCGCCGAGGACATAATTGACAGCAGAGACGATCACAGGCGCGAGGATCAAAAGCAGAAAAATCAGCAAATATCTTTTCACGATAAAGGCAGGTTGGATGGCGGGTTGAAACAATATAGTTCGCCTGATCGGTTTTGCGAACAACATCCGGGCCGCTCGCTTCACCGTGCCATGACGGGAACAAACGCCAGCGATGTGCAGTTTGGCTAGGTGACCGCGAGAAGGAAGTTTAAGAAATGAACGCTGCCGCCAACCAACTGGAACTGCTGCTGGGTCGCGCAGCCCTTCAGCTTTGGCCCGATCTGCCCCGCGACGTGCAGGAGAGTTTGTTTGAGGCGGCAGTTCCGCTCGATCCGGCATTGCGAAACCGAATGGCGATTTTCCTGCACGACCTGCATCCAAGAACGGCGCATCCGCCCAGGCCGACGACGCTCGCGTAAATCTATCCGCAGCAATCCGTCGTTTGTACCGGGTCACAACGCGCCGCGCGGCCGCCGGCTATAAGCTTACCAACAGGGATCAAGAGGAACCGCGAGGGCTCGGATTTCATTGAGGTTGCATGTGTGCAGTTGCTTTGCGTTCGCGTTCGAAAAAGGCCTTGGCTGGTGCACGGGGCTCACGCAAGGCAGAGTTTCCGGATTTCATTAAGCCATGTGATCCGATTTTGCGACAACGCGCGCCGGCGGGCGACGACTGGCTCTACGAGATCAAGGCCGATGGGTATCGCGCGCAGATCCACATCGATGCAGGGTCCGTCAAAGCATATTCACGGACGGGATTAAATTGGACCGACCAGTTCAGTCTCATCGCTGAAGCAGCCGAACAGCTGAAGGTGCGGCAAGCGGTTTTTGATGGCGAAGCCGTCGTCTACGGCGCGACCGGCCTCCCGGATTTTCAGGCGCTCCGCCGAGAGCTCGGCAGAAAACGATTGGGCGGCCTGCGCTATCACGCTTTCGATCTCTTGTATCTCAATGGCTACGATTTGCGACGTGTCGCCTATGCGGATCGTAAGGAGTTGCTCAAGCAGGTGCTCGCCGGCGGGCCTGAGCCGCTGATCTATGTCCCATACCTTGAAGCCGACGGCGATCGCGTGTTTCAGCACGCCTGCAGCCTGGGGCTGGAGGGCGTCGTCGGCAAGCGCCGCAACTCGCTCTACCGTTCGGGACCTTCCGATGACTGGGTCAAACTGAAGTGCAGCAAGAGCGACAACTTCCCGATTGTTGCGTTTGTTGAGAAATTGGGCGCCCATCCACGCCGCATCGCCTCGCTCTATCTTGGCCGGCACAAGCAGGGCAAGCTGGTATATGCGGGCAAGGCACGTACCGGATATACCGAGCGCACGGCCCGCGAATTGCGAGAACAGCTCGATCCGTTGATCGTCAGGAAGTCGCCGCTTTCGCAGCCCGTCAACAAGCCAAAGGCGACATGGGTTGAACCTGCGGTAGAGGCTGAAATCGAGTACAGCGGCTTTACGGATGATGGGCTGCTGCGCGCGGCGGTGTTCAAAGGGGTCCGCGACGACCTGAGGACAGTGGCTTCGCCGCCGATCCAGCCTGCCGCACCAACCCGCAAGCAAGCTCGCGTCGGCGTGCCGCGAGAAAATATTTTGCAGTTGCTGCCCGATGCCGTTGCGCCTTCAAAGGAAGAATTGGCGCGCTACTGGCAGAAGGTGGGCAAGCGCGCGCTTCGCTTCCTCGGCAACCGGCCGCTGAAATTGGTGCGGCATACCTATGGCACGACGTTTTATCACAAGGGCAGATTGCCCCCGATTCCCGATAGCGTGCATCAACTTCGCATCCGGAAGCGGGAGGGCGGCGAGGGCGTGCGCGTGTGGGTGGATGATATCGAAGGATTGCTCGGGCTTGTGGCGATGGATGCTGTCGAGCTGCATCCGTGGTCAGCAACGGTCGATGATATCGAGCATGCCGACCAGCTGGTGTTTGATCTTGATCCCGGTCCGGGAGCGTCCTGGGATTTCGTGGTTGAGACCGCGTTCGATCTCAAGCGCCTGCTCGACGATGAAGGCCATGAGAGCTGGCCCAAACTGACAGGCGGAAAGGGCCTGCATCTGATGGTGCCTCTGCATCGACGCCTGAGCCACGACAAGGCGCGGCTCTACTGCAGATCGCTTGCCGAGCGGCTAGCAGCCGGTAAACCGGACGCATACACGCTGTCGGCTGTGCCGGCGCGCCGCAACAATCGAATTTTTCTCGATTACATGCGCAACGGCCGCGGCACCACAGCGGTCGGCGCCTACTCGCCCCGTGCGCGCGAGGGGTTTCCTGTGGCAGCTCCGGTGACCTGGAAAGATATCGAGCGCGGTATCGGGCCGGATGCCTACAGCATGCGGCGACCTCCTCGGCGATGAGCCGGGCGCGATTATCTGCGGTCGCTCACGCCCGCCTCTTTCCGCATCTCGTCTATCAGTTTTGAAGCCTCGGCTTTCGTGAGGTTCTCATCGAAAGCCTCGGGACGATGGGCCTGCTCGCAAAGCGTTTTGAGATAAGATGCTTGAGCTCCGGTCATCGGCTCGTCACCGGAGACCCACTCGTCCGGGTCTTTTTGAGTGTTCGAACCCGTGGTTGCTTTCGAAGTCATAACGTGCTCCTCGAAGCCGTAACGCGTCATTTGCTGCAGTGTTCCGCATCGAAACGCGGAACGAATGAACCCGGCAGGTTGTTAGGCCTGCGCGTCATCGTCGGACGAGAAACATCATGCCGCTAATTCCACGCCCACGCCGACGACGAGAAATGACGCTGGTTGCTGGTGTGCGCCGTCGAATCCAGCGATTGGGTCCCTATCAATCGATGGTGCTGCTCGCGATCCCGGTGGCGGTTGTGGAGCCGTTGAAATTCGTATCCTTGTTCGTCGCAGGCAAGGGCCATTGGCTCACTGGAACGGGGATGATTGTTGCGGCGTATGCCGTCAGTCTCCTGATCTTGGAACGGCTATTCAGGGTCGTCCGACCAAGGTTGATGACACTCGGCTGGTTCGCAAGGCTGTGGGCTGGCTATGTAGGTTTGCGCAACCGCGTTATGCCCTGGTCGAGCCGTTCCACCGAGGCCAGTGAAACCGGCCGCGGCTAGCACGGCGTGCTGCGTCGCCTGCTCACTCCACCGGATTGTCGACTGAACGGCTGGACTGGTGCGAATGGAACCCGCGGCAAAAATTTCGACGGCTTTATGGCGGCGCTTTCCCGAGAATGGCCGCATCGCACGATTAGATTCCGAACAGTTGCCAGGAAGAGTTGAGAGAGGGAGGATCCTTCTCATGTACCCAGACCACGCGCACCTGGATTGCCCATCATCCAACGGAGTTCTCATGCCGGCGGTCAACCTTCGCGCATCATTGATCCTGCATGCGTTGGAGGAAGCGGAAGCCGAGCTGATCGGAAAAGCGGTCGTTCTCACCGACGGAAAAGCGGGAACGGTCGTTGCGGTCTCACTCGACGAACTGCACGGTCTGCGAATCTCGATCGCAGGTCATGACGGAAAGTGGCCGGTATCGACGATCAAGTTTGTGCAAAATTAGCTTTGGCGCATTGGCCAGTAATCTTGCCGGCCACATCGGCTGGACTTGGGCGATGGCAGTTCCTAAATAACCCGTTGCTGCTCCTTTGTTTATTCGGGGAGGCTTCGGATGGTTCTGAAAAGTGTCTGCCTCGCCGGCGCCTGCACCATGCTGTTGGCCTGGAGCGGTGCGTCGCTGGGGGACGAATACCGGCCCGAACAATTTCTGGGGCTCGACCTTTCAAAGGCCGTGCTTTCGCCAAAGCCGCTCGGCCCGCCGGCCGCGTTCGCGCCGGTGCCGGTCGAGGCCAAGACAGATCACGGCAGCGAAGGACCGCAGGCCGAGGCGGAACACATCAGGCACCCCCGAGTTCATGTCGCCCGGTCCAGGATAGCCATCAGCCAGCCCAAACTTCATGCAAAGCCCAAGGCGCGCCTCGCGCAGGTAAGCACGAAGCCTCAGCCGGCGTCGCATGCGCATCCAGCGCCGCATATCAGGCTCGCGCGCCGACACCGCAATCCGCTCGACGCCCAGGCATTGGACACGCGAATCCAAGTCTGGCCGTGCAGATCAGGCGGCATCTGCAACTGGAAGTGATAGTGCATATGAGCAGGCTGCGGTTCGGCTGATCGTGTCTCAACACTCACCGGTTTGCCTTCGTTGCACTAGCGTTGCCGTTTCTGACGGGGTTGACCGATCTCATCCGGCTTGATCTCGAGTTGGACATCGCGTCACGGGCAGATTATCAAGCCGCGCCACGCTTTCTCACCCGCCGTTTCACCCATTATCATTTTCGCGCAGCGTCGCCGACACGCATCGCTACAAATTCAGGACTGATCATGGAATATCTGCAAACCCAGGACATCAGCCTGCCGCGGCTCGGCCTCGGCACGTTTCGCATGCAGGGCGACGCCTGTCGCGCTGCGGTCGAATCCGCGCTCGCTCTCGGGTATCGGCATATTGACACCGCGGAAATGTACGGCAACGAAGATGCGATCGGCGCCGCCATCTCCGCCGCTCGGATTGCGCGCGCGGATCTGCACGTCACCACAAAAGTATGGCACGAAAATCTCGCGCCAGATTCAATCCGGCGAGCCTTTGACAGCAGCCTGAAAAAGCTCAGGCTCGATCAGGTCGATCTTTACCTCGTGCACTGGCCGTCCAGGCATATGGATTTGCCCGCGATATTTGAAACGTTGATGAAGCTGAAGGCGGAGGGCCGCACCCGAGCAATCGGTGTCGCCAATTTCAACATCCCGCTGTTGAAGACCGTGGTTGAAGAGATCAAAGCGCCGATCGCGTGCAACCAGGTCGAATATCACGTGATGTTGGATCAGACGAAGCTCACCAACTATCTCGCAGCGAGCTCGATCCCGTTGGTGGCTTATTGTCCGCTGGCGCAAGGCCGGGCGGCTTCCGACCAGACGCTATCGGCGATCGGCCGCAAGCACGGCGGCACTGCCGCACAGGTAGCGCTGAAATGGCTGCTCGATCAGGATGGCGTTGCAGCGATTCCGAAAGCATCCCGCCGTGAGAGTCAGAAGGCCAATCTAGACGCTCTGAAACTGAAACTCGATGACGAGGACCGGCAAGCCATCGCCGCATTGCCGAAAGACAAGCGATGCGTGAATCCCGGTTTTGCTCCGACGTGGGACTGAACAAGAAAATGGCCCCTTGCGGGGCCATTCCTGTGTCAGCCTTCAGTATTCTCGCTTCTTGATAATCACCTTCTTGTCGGCGCGATGCCGCCAGCCTTCGTGCCAGCCGTGATCACGATGCATGCGGAATTCGGCGCGCGGGCCGAAATGATGATCGCGATGTTTGATCACCACCGTTTCGGCACTTGCAATGGTCGGCGCGGCGACGGCGATCGCACCAAGCGCTGCAATGACATAACCAAGCTTCTTCATTTCGTCCTCCTCATATGAACGGAAATAAAACAGCGCAGGTTAGGGAACGTTCCCCCGAAAACAGGAGAGAATTCTGAACGGATGTTCAGCAATGGCTGACGCAAAGGTTAATGCGAGCGTTTCGTAAAGCTTTGCGCACTAGTCGACGATCGCCTGGTAGACCAGCGCGTTGATTTTTTGCCGGTAGTGCCAGCGGATCGGGCCGGGCGCAGCCGACAGATACACAACGGCAAGTTGCTCTTTCGGATCGACCCACCAATCGGTGCCGCTCGCGCCCGGCCATGAGAATTGCCCGACCGATCCCATCATGCGAACCACACCCGGAGAGGTGCGTACCGCAAGTCCCAGTCCAAAACCGTAATCGGCGCGGGTCGGGTCAGCATTGCCGACGAGATTTTTGATGTTCGACCCGAGCTGGTCCGACAACATGTAGTCGATAGTCTTGGGGCCGAGCAGGCGGGCTTCGCCCGCGCTCCCACGGTTCATCAGCATCATCGCGAAGCGCAAATAGTCCGAGGCCGTAGAAGCCGCGCAGCCGCCGCCGCATTCGAATTTGATCGGCTGGGTCAGCTCCGGACTGCGCGCTTGCGGCTTGCCGGTGTCGGGATCGGCAGGCAACGGTTTGGCATAGCGGGTGGCCTTTTCGGCGGAAATCGAGAAGCCGGTATCGGTCATGCCCAGCGGCGAAAACAGGTTGGCCTGCAGATATTGTCCGAGCGTCTGCTTGGTGATGCTTTCGATCGTCAGCCCGAGCACGTCGAGCCCGAAGCCGTAATCCCACACGGTTGCCGGCTGATGCAAAAGCGGTAGCGAGGCCAGCTTGTCCAGAAAAGCCGCGCCATCATAGTCGCGGGCCGCATCGACGCTTCCCGCCGGATACATCTTGTGCACCAAGCTGGTGCCGCGACCGCCGTAGATCAGGCCGGACGTGTGGCGCATCAGATCCTGAATCGTGATTTGACGATTGGCCGGCACCGTTTCGGCGGTGGGTTCGCCGGCCTCGCGCGCGGCGACGCGCATGTTGGCAAATTTGGG
>NZ_DATEPI010000343.1:0-17176 GCF_035273305.1 Bradyrhizobium sp.
GTGGTAACGTTCGCGCAGTCCCTCCAGCGAAGCGCGATCGTGCACGCTTTCGTCCGCGCAGATGGTGATGGGCCCGCGGATATTCGCAAGCGCGTGATCTTCGCCGGCGGGAAGCGGCTGTTCCACCAGCCTGACGCCGGCTCGCGCGCAGTCGCTCAGATTTCGCTCGAGATTGGTCGACGTCCACGCTTCGTTCGCATCGACGATGAGTTCGGATTGGGGAGCCGCCTTCCGCACTTCAGCGATCCGCTCGCCGTCGCCGTCGCCGCCAAGCTTGATCTTGAGCAGCGGCCGGTGCGCGGCTTTCGCGCTCGCCGCCGCCATCGCTTCCGGCGATCCAAGCGAGATGGTGTAGGCCGTCACGCTGGGGATCGCGGCCGGACGGCCCAGCACATTCCAAACGCGCTGGCCGCTTGTTTTGGCTTCAAGGTCGAGCAGCGCGCAGTCCAATGCGTTACGGGCAGCCCCGGGGCGCATCGCAATTTGCAGTCCCTGGCGATCGAGCCCGCGCGAAAGAGGCTCCTGCATCGCCTGGATCGCGGCCAGAGTCGCCTCCGGGGTTTCGCCATAGCGCGAATAGGGAACGCATTCGCCGCGCCCGGTGTGGCCGTTGCGACTGACTTCCGCCACTATCGTTACCGCTTCTGTTTTGGCGCCACGGCTGATCGTAAAGGAGCCCGCGATCGGCCAGCGCTCGATTTTGGCAGAGAGCATCGGGGAACTGAAAGTCATTTCATTTTCTGGCAATTCTGGACCGTGCCGACTTGCCCGGCGCAATCAAGTATGGCTGGTTACGGACCTGCTCTACAAGGCGGCGGGGCGGGGCGGTTATTTCCTTTTTTCCTTTGACATGAAGTGCAGTGAGTTGGCACGGGAGTTCGCATCGTGAGTGGCGACCCGACATTGGAGCGGATTGCTCATAATAATGGGCTCGCCCTCCTTGCCGCTGGCTCGTGGACGGCAGGCTTCGCGCCAGTGCTCGAGCAAATCGTCGCTGATGCCGAAAAGCTGACGGGCAGCCGATCCGATATTTCCATTGACGTATCGCGGGTCTCGAAGCTCGATACCTTTGGCGCCTGGCTGATCGAGCGGCTGCGGCGCAGCCTGACACGAGGGGGCGTCGAGCCGAACATCGCAGGACTCTCCGCCAACTATTCGAGCCTCGTCGACGAGGTGCGCAGGGTCAAGGCCGCGCCGGCGATCGACAGCACGACCGTAACGATCACGGGAATGCTGGATCAGATCGGGCGTGCTGTTGTCGGCGTTGGCGCTACCATGGTTGGATTGATCGACATGCTCGGCGCCGTGCTGGCAGCGAGCGGCAGGGTTTTGATTCACCCCCGAACCTTCCGCCTGACCTCGACGGTGCACCATCTCGAGCAGGTGTGCTGGCGCGCGGTGCCGATCGTGGTCCTGATCACGTTCCTGATCGGGTGCATCATCTCACAACAGGGTATTTTCCATTTTCGGAAATTCGGTGCGGACATCTTCGTGGTCGACATGCTCGGCGTCCTGGTGCTGCGGGAAATCGGTGTGCTGCTGGTGGCAATCATGGTGGCGGGCCGCTCCGGCAGCGCCTACACCGCCGAACTCGGCTCCATGAAGATGCGCGAGGAGATCGATGCCCTGCGCACCATGGGGTTCGATCCGATCGAGGTGCTGATATTGCCTCGGATGCTGGCGCTGGTTATCGCGCTTCCGATACTAGCTTTCCTCGGCGCAATTGCCGCGCTGTATGGCGGCGGACTTGTGGCCTGGCTGTATGGCGGGGTCGATCCCGAAGCTTTCCTGCTTCGGCTGCGCGATGCGATTTCGATCGATCACTTCACGGTGGGTATCATCAAGGCGCCTGTCATGGCCGCGGTGATCGGGATCGTGGCCTGCGTCGAGGGACTTGCGGTGCAGGGCAGCGCGGAGTCACTGGGGCAACACACCACCTCGTCGGTGGTGAAGGGAATTTTCTTTGTTATCGTGATGGACGGCGTGTTCGCTATCTTTTTCGCCTCGATCGGAATGTGAGATGGCGCCCGAAGCAACAAACGCGATCATACGGGTCCGTGACATTGCGGTGCAGTTCGGATCGACCAAAGTGCTCGACGGGCTCAATCTCGACGTCAAGCGCGGAGAGATACTGGGCTTTGTCGGTCCGTCCGGCGCGGGCAAATCGGTGCTGACGCGCACTATCATTGGGCTCGTTCCAAAGGTCTCGGGAAGCGTCGAGGTGTTCGGGATTGATCTCGACGGCGCCGATGATGCGGAACGACGCGCGGTGGAGCGGCGCTGGGGCATCCTGTTCCAGCAAGGCGCGCTGTTTTCGTCATTGACCGTGCGGCAGAATATCCAGTTCCCGGTCCGCGAATATCTTAAAGTCTCACAGCGGCTGCTCGATGAGATCACCGTCGCCAAACTCGGGATGGTGGGATTACGCCCCGAAGTCGCCGACCGTTTTCCCGCGGAACTATCCGGCGGCATGATCAAACGCGTGGCGTTGGCGCGCGCGCTTGCGCTCGATCCCGAGTTGGTCTTCCTCGACGAGCCGACCTCAGGGCTGGACCCGATCGGCGCCGGCGATTTCGACGAGTTGGTAAGAACGTTACAGCGGACTTTGGGCCTTACAGTTTTCATGGTAACTCACGACCTGGACAGCCTTTATACCGCATGCGACCGCATTGCCGTTTTGGGGGACGGCAAGATCATTGCCGCAGGATCCATGGCGGATATGCAGGCCTCACAACATCCGTGGTTGAGAGCCTATTTTCACGGCAAGCGCGCGCGGGCGGTAATGGGTTGAAGCGTGATGCCGAGCGGGCGCGGCCCTTTTGCGCGAAACTGAACCTTTAGTGATCTGAGTATCGGAGTTGGTTGATGGAAACGCGGGCGAACTTCGTCCTGATCGGATCGTTCACGCTGGCGGTCATTGCGGCGGCGTTCGGTTTCGTTCTCTGGTTCCAATCGCTTCATACGACAAAGGCGCGCACCCCTTTGCGGATCGTCTTTGAAGGCCCGGCGGCGGGGCTGCGCAACGGTGGCAGCGTCAATTTCAACGGCATCAGAGTGGGCGAGGTCATGTCGGTGAAGCTGGACAATCCGCGGCGCGTGGTCGCGCTCACGATGATCGAGAACAACGCGCCGATCCGCAAGGATACCTTGGTCGGCCTCGAATTCCAGGGACTCACCGGCGTCGCTGCGATATCGCTGAAGGGCGGCGGGGAGGCTGCACCGCCGGTCCCGCTGGATGAAGACGGCGTTCCAACGCTGAAGGCCGATCCGAATGCATTGCAGGATGTGACCGAAGCAATTCGCGGCACGCTGCAGAACATAAACCGGGTTGTCGCCGACAATCAGGACGCGGTGAAGAACTCGCTGCGAAATCTCGAGGCCTTTACTTCGTCGCTGGCGCGCAACTCCGAGAGGATCGACGACGTCATGCTGAAGGTCGACGGTGTGATGGCCAAGGCCGACAATCTGATGGTGGGGCTGAACACCCTGGCGGGCGGCAAGGAGGGTGGTGAGCTGTTTCAGACGGTGAAGTCGATCCGCGAACTGGCCGAGGATTTCGACAAGCGGTCCGGCGCCTTGATGGCGGACGGGCGCCGTACGCTCGGTGATATCAGCCGAGCGGTCATCAACCTTGACCGCAATCCGACGCGGCTGTTGTTCGGCCCGGCCGCCAATGCGAGTGCGCCGGCGCCTGCACCCGCCGCAGCACCTACCGCCGCTGAGAGACGACGGCCGTAGCGCGGGGCGCATCTTCGCTCGCGGAACGATGCCCGACAGCTAAACGCAACGGCTTGAAGCGTCATTGCTAGCGCCGGTGAAGAGGCAATCCACCGAAAACCCTCCGGCGTCACTCGAAGCAAAAACGGAGGCATTGATGCCTCCGTTTTCCTGTGCGATCCAATCAGGACTTACCCGAGGCGTCCCGCCGCGTGGGCGAGCATGGTATAGACCAGGCCGGTCTCTGAGGTGAGATGGCCGCGCAGCACCGTGGGGCCACGCTCGTCGCGTGCGACCTCGTCAAGCAGGCGCTCGAACTCGGCGATGTAGCGGTCTACCGTCTGCTTGAAGCTGCGGTCGCTGCGATATTTGCGGGCGACCTCATCGAATGCCTTCTGGCCAGCCGGCGTATAGAGCCGCTTGGTGAAGGCCTTACTCTCACCGCGCTGATAACGATCCCACATTTCGGCGGCGAGGTTGCGATCCATCAGCCGGCCGATATCGAGCGACAAGGACTCGAGTGGATTGCCGCCAGAGCCCTGCGGGGCGCGACCGCGCGGCGCCTCGCGATTACCGGCACTGGCATCCGTTCGATTCAACAGTTCGGAAAGCCAGCCGTCGCGCCCCTGGTCGGCGCTTCCCGGTGAAACAGGCGGCGCTTCGGTGCGGCGCGACGCGGGCAAGCCCAGGTCGGGCGGCGGCAGGTTTGAGGCGCTGCCGCTCTCGCGGCTGCGCGGGGCTGCGCCGCGGTTTCCGCCGGCGGCTGCCAGCACCGGCTCTTCGTCCGAATCCGAAGAACTGGCGCGGCCCGCGGTCACGACATCGAGCCCGCGGCCATGGTGGGCCACGATCCGGTTCAATTCCGCCAGCGCCTCGATCTGGTCGACGATCACCTTTCGCATCTGCGCGGTGCTTTCGGCGGCTTCCTGCGGCATTTCCAGAACGCCACGGCGGAGTTCGTTGCGTGTGGCCTCGAGTTCATGTTGCATTTCGGCGGCCATCTGCTTCATGCCGGCGACTGTGCTCGCGAAATTTTCGCTCGATTGCTTGAACATCGCTTCCGCTTCCAGCGTGCTCTGCCGATAGATGTCGGACATCGCTTCAATGGTGTGGCGGCGTTCCTCTTCTGCCGCTTCCCGGACCGTTTCAAATTGCTGGGTGATCGCCGCAGAGCCGGCGCCTGCGGTTTCGGCCACCACGCGGGCGATGTCGCGCGCGCGTTCTTCCGCGGCCAACAGGGACTCATCCAGTAGTCCGGTGAAACGCGACAGCCGCTGGTCGAACTCGCCGGTGCGCTGATCGATCATGCTGACCAGCGATTCGAGCAGGGTCTTTCGCTCGGCGACAGTAGCGGTGGTGTTGCGATTGCTTTGCTCGACAACCGCGGCGGCTTCGATCAGCGCCTGGCCGTGTTGTTCGAATTTGCCGGAAAGCGAACCCAGATCCTCCAGCGCCTTCGCGGTCTTGGCGTTGAAGATGCCAAGCTGCTGCTCGAGAGTTTGTGTCGCAATGCCATTACGCGAGCTGACGTCGTTCATGGCGGACACGAAATCGGCTACGCGGGTGACCAGCGCGCGTTCCAGCGAATTGAGGTTGTCGTGAGCGCCGGTCAGCACTTCCTGCAATAGGATATTGCCTTCGCGCAGTCGCTCGAACAGGGCAACCGTGTCTGTGCGCAGGATCTTGCTGGTCTCCTGCATCTCGGTCACCGCAGCGATCGAGACCTGTCGTGACTGATCGATCGCCGCGCGCGATGCCTGTTCCAGTTCCCTCAACGACTTGCCGACAGCGCCGGTGGCGAACTCACCCGCCGAGGTGATCGTCCGCGCCACTTCGGAGCCTTGGCTCAAAATCGATTGCGAGAAGGTCTGGCCGCGGCTTTCGATCGATCTGAGCGCGTCCGAGGTGACGCGGTCGATATCGACCGTGAGCTGGTTGGTTTTCGCGCCGATCGCTTCGACCAGCACGCCGCGCTTGCTGTCGATGATCTGCGACAGCCGATCGGCCTGCTGCTGCACATGGTTGACGATCTCGTCGGATTTTCCGGTCATGGTCGAGCCGAACGCGCCGCTCGCGGCGAGAATGGACCGTTCGACTTCGGCCGAAGTCGATTTGACCTTCGAAGTGACTTCGTTAGATGCGGTCACCAGCGCGTTTTGCGCGGCGAGAGCACTGGTCTGGATGTTGTCGGTCGTGTTCGCTGCTACCGTGATGAGTGAGCGCTCGATTTCAGTCGAGATCGCCTTGATCTGAGTGGCGGCATCCGCCGAACTGGCGTGCAGCGATGTTTGGGCCTCGCGCGCGCTGTTCACGATCGAAGCGGCGGTGCCTGCGCCCACCGCGGTCAGCGTACGTTCGACGTCCGCGGCCAGCGTCTTGACGTGGTTGGCGGCATCCGAGGACGCGGTGATGAGGGCGGTCTGCACTTCTCGCGCGCCGGAAAGGATCGAGGCGGCGGTCGCATTGCCTGCGGCCGAGAGCGTTCGCTCGATATCGCCGGACAGCGACTTGATCTGTGTGGCGGTTTCGGACGAGGCGCTCAGCAGCGCGGATTGCGCGTCCCGCGCGCTGGTCACAATGGAAGTGGCGGCGCCCGTGCCCACCGACGTCAGGGCGCGCTCGACCTCGGTCGCAGTCAGCTTGAGCTGTGCGCCGACGTCGGTGGAGACCGAAAGCAGCGACTGCTGTGCGGCGCGCGCGCCGGTCTGAATGGTCTCGCTGGTGTTGACCACGAGATTGGTGAGCGAGCGCTCGGCGTCCTCGACGTGTGACTTGATCCCCGCCGACAGCTCCTCGGCACGGGCGACGAGACCATCGCTGGCCTGCCTGCCGCTGCTCTCTATCCGACCCGCTACAGCTTCGATGCGCGTCCCGAGCAGATCTTCAAATTGAGCTACCCGTGTTTCGATATCGTTCGCCACGGCGCCGACGCGGCCCTCGAGGCCCTGATGGATCTCCTGGAACCTGGCCGTAATGGCGTCGGTGAGGTGGGCGCTGCGGCCCTCGATGGTGGAGGTCACGCTGAGGATGCGTTGGTCGACTGCCTCGATCGCCTGCGCGGCGCCTTCGGTCAGCGAAGAGGTGAGATGGGCCAGGCGCGTATCGATCGACTGGATTGCCTGCGCCGCGCCATCCGTGAGTGTCGATGTCAACGTGCCGAGCCTGACATCGATGGTTTCAGTGACCGAATTTGCCCTGCTGTCGAAGGTCTGTTCGAGCGATTTGAGGCGGCCGTCGATCGATTGGTCGAAGAATTTGATTTTGTCGTCGAGTGAGGAGTCCAGGCTGGCGACGCGGTTTCCGAGCACGGTTTCGAACTGCACCAGCCGATGATCAAGCGAGGCAGTGATCTTGCCGCTGTTCGACATCAGGCGGTTGTCAAAGTTGTCGACGTAGCCTTTCAGGTTTTCCGCGATCTCCTCGGTGCGCTGGCCCAGGCGTTCGACGATTTCGCCGCCGAATGTTTTGACGGTCCGATCGAATTCCGAGATATGGCGGCTGATGAGTGCGCCGAGCGTGCCGCTATCGCGGGCAAACCTTTCGGCGAGTTCGCCACCCTGGTTCTTAAGCAGTTCGTCAAAGGCGTTGATCTGAAGCGAAAGCGAATCGTGCGCGTTCTCGGTCTGGCTGGCGACCTTCGCCACCAACGAGTTTACGGTCACGTCAATTGCTTCACTCGCCTTGTCGCCGGAAGAGAGGATCTGGGTGGCGAGCCGGTTCCCGGCGTCGTCGATCTTGGTGACGAGATCGCCGCTGCGCAGTTCGAGCTCGAGCAACAGCGAGTCGCTCGAATTCTTCAGGGACTCGTGGACCTGCTCGGTGCGATCGGAAATGCCGTCGACAATTGTGGTGGACCGCTGCTCGAACTCGGTAGTGAGCCGGTCGATGCGCTCGTTCAACATCTCGTGGACGCGATCGGCCAAATCGACGAACTCGTCATGGACGTGCCCGGTCTTGAAATTGAGGCTGCTGGTGAGCCGTTCGCTGGCGTCGAGCACCGCCCGGGTCGTCTCCGCGCTGGCTTCCTCCAGGCGATCGAGCAGATCGCCGCCGCGTTCCCCGAGCGCGAGAATCATGTTGTCGCCGGCGTTACCGAGCGCCTGGGTGATATGAGCGCCGCGTTCTTCCAGGGCTCCGGTGATGCTTTTCGCTACCTCGTCGACGCGGGAGGCGATCGCGTCCGAAATCAGCGCGATGTCGTGGCGCAAATCGATCTGCACGCCGGAAATCGCGCTACGAACCTGCTCGGCCTGGCCGACGAGATTGTCGCGCTGATGGGCGATATCCTGCAACAGGGCGCGGATCCGCACCTCGTTGTCGCTGTAGGCGCGCTCAAGCGCGGAGACTTCGTTGGCAACCAGGGTTTCGAGTTCGCCGGCGCGCGCGATCGCTCGCTCGACACCGTCGCCCATGGCCGCGACTTCCCGACGGATCGCCTGACCCACGGTGACGATCGATTCGCTTGCGGCGGCCTCCGGTTCCGAAAAACGGATTGCAACTTGCGCCATCGACTGCGCGATCATCCGCAGCTCCTGACCGCGCCAGGAAAGACTCGCGAGAAAATAAAACAGCAGCACCGGAGCAAAGAACACTGCGACAAGACCGCCGAGCACCAACGTGCCGGCGCTGCCGTGCCCGACCATGGCCTGCAGCGAGGGAAGGAAGCCGATCGTCAATAGCGCCGCGCCGACGCCCCAAACTGCAGCAAAAATGGTCGCCAACGTGTACACGTTGCGCGCCGGACGGCCCTTCTGAATAGCCTGCAGGATTTGTCCGATGGTTTCGCGATCGTCATTGGCAGCGCGGCGACCCGGACGCGGCTCCTGCACGGAGTCAAAGGAGTCCCGGTCGATGCCGGGTCGGGTGTCGAATGTCCTTTCGTTCAGCGCCCTGGTATCGTTAGCGACTGAAGCGCGGTCGTTCTCTGCAGGCGAAGCATCACTGATATTGAGAGCTTCCTGAATGGCAGAAAGCGCGACTTCTGTAGGGTCTTTGACCTTTTTTGGATTGTTCGCCATCTTCAGTCTGAGCCCTCGTTTACTTTTGACAAAATGCCGGAGAGCGTGACGCGAATTCCCCTCGCGAAGCTCGACCCGACATTCTTCCTGCGCTGGTCACGAACGCGCGGCTATCGATCGGCTGTTCGCCCCCACCCGAAACATCCTATGGGTAAGGCGTGGCGAAAGAAATGGCCGCGTTAACCCATTCTTAATCATCGTTAACATTACGGGGCTGCAAGTCATTGCATCTGCACGCGTTTTTTCTTCGTCATGGACAATTGAGGCAAGTGTTAGCCAAAAAGATGGCGAACGAGGCTGTGCAAAACGTTTCGTTAACCATTTTCGTGATCCGCTGAGCAGACTTCGTTGCCGGCACCGGTTCGGCGAGATGATTTTGGGTTCGCCATGCCGCTTCACGTGGAACGGATTGACTGGATGCCATCCCCACCGCTCGCTCCCGATGACGGCCCGATCGATTTCGCGCATCTGCGGCGCATGACCCTGGATGACGATCGGCTTGAGCGTGAAGTGCTGGCGTTGTTTTCAGCGCAAGCGGCCAATCTCGCCGGCATGCTTGCCGCGTTGCCCGCTGATGCGGGCGCGCTGGCGCATACATTGAAGGGTTCAGCACGCGCGATTGGCGCGTTCGGTGTCGCCGATGCCGCCGCTCGTCTGGAGGCGGTGATCCAGAAGGGAGGCGATCAGACCGAAGCGCTGGCCGAAGTCCATGACGCCATCGCGCTGGCACGTTCGGCTGTCGATGAAATCCTCCGCCATTCCTGATCTCGCCCAAAAACTCACCGCAAAAATTCACAGCGTCTGCTTATCTTGCTTCCTGCCGCGGGTGCCGGCACTTGCGCTTTCGCGCGATCGGCTTACCGCGAAGCCAAACAGCCGACGCAGCGTCAGGAAGGCCCGGATTCTGCTGGGCTTCTCAATTTTGCGCTTTCGACGGATTGGCCGCCGGACTATTGGCTCCAACCTTAAATTCGCGCACTAGCGCGGAGGGGAACGACCCGATATAGGAGGCCGGGCCCCCAATTCCGGCAGCATGAGAAAACATGGCCAAGATTCACTTTGTCGATCATTCCGGCGAGACCCGCATCATTGATGTCGAGAACGGCGCGACCGTGATGGAAGCCGCGATCCGAAATGCGGTTCCCGGCATCGAAGCCGAATGCGGCGGGGCATGCGCCTGTGCGACCTGCCATGTCTATGTCGATGAGGCTTGGCGGGAGAAAGTCGGATCACCCTCGCCGATGGAAGAGGACATGCTGGATTTTGGTTTCGACGTGCGTCCGAATTCACGGCTCTCCTGCCAGATCAAGGTCACTGACGACCTCGATGGTCTCGTGGTCTCCACGCCTGAGCGGCAGGCCTGAATCCTTTGACGCGCTTTGTCGACGCGAACCGCTCCCACTCGCGCTTGATGTCCTAAAATTTCGGCTGTGTTATTTCAATGCCGCGGCGCAGCCATGGCTGGAAATTCCTGACGACCTCCGCCGTAAGCGGTGTCGGTTTGCGCGTATTCTCGTCAATCAGTACCGATACTGATTGGGCCGAGGCGACGCATTTCCCTTCCGAAAAAACCACCTCATCGAATGTCACGGAGGTGCGGCCGAACTTCGCGACCCCGAGCCCTATCTCGATCGTGCCCGGCCAGCGCAGTTCGGCGCGGAAATGCATGTCGAGCCGTACCATGATCCAGGCCAGGCCGGCAGGCATCAGACCATAGCCCCGGTCTTTCATCAGAGTGACGCGGCCGGTTTCGAAATACGTCGCATACACCGCGTTGTTGACGTGCTCGTTGGGATCAAGATCGGCAAAGCGCACGTTATCGCGGAGCCGGTAGGGAAAGTCTTCGAGGCGTGGCGTTGAATCGAGACGGGCAGGGGCGTTCATGGCGACTCTCCGGAAGTTCATGTCCTTACAGCGCAGTTGTTGAATGGCGGCAAGGGCTTGTCCGGTTGCCCGGGGGCATATTATGGCTTTCCTCGCTCCCTTACGTTGGCTAGACAAGCCGGGCCGAAACGCGCCTGCCAGCAGGTTCAACTGAAAAGAAGCAACATGAGCGAAGCGATCAAAACCGATGTGCTGATTATCGGCGCGGGTCCCTGCGGACTGTTTGCCGTTTTCGAACTCGGACTGCTGGATATGAAGGCACATCTTGTCGATATTCTCGACAAGATCGGCGGCCAGTGCGCCGAGCTCTATCCCGAAAAGCCGATCTATGACATTCCCGGGATTCCCTTCGTGACGGGTCAGGGCCTTACCGAGGCACTGATGGACCAGATCAAACCGTTCAAGCCGACATTCCATCTCAACGAGATGGTCGACACCATCGAGAAGATTGGCGATCCCGCCTTTCGTGTCACCACTGATGCCGGCAGCGTCTTCGAATGCAAGGTGGTCGTGATCTCAGCTGGAGGCGGATCGTTCCAGCCGAAGCGCCCGCCGGTCCCGGGCATCGAGGCCTACGAAGGCTCGTCGGTTTTTTACTCCGTGCGCAAGATGGAGCAGTTCCGCGATAAGGAATTGCTCATTGTCGGCGGCGGCGACTCCGCGCTGGACTGGACGCTCAATCTGCACCCGATCGCCAAACGCGTGACGCTGTTGCATCGGCGCGACGATTTCCGCGCCGCCCCGCACAGCGTCGAGCAGATGCGCGCGTTGGTGGCCGGCGGGAAAATGGATCTGAAGATCGGTCAGGTCACGGCGCTGGAAGGCGAGGGCGGCATGCTTGCAGGCGCCACGGTTAAAGCGAACGACAACAGCGTTTCGAAGATTGCATGCGACACCATGCTGCCGTTCTTCGGGCTGACGATGAAGCTTGGTCCCGTTGCGAACTGGGGCATAGCGCTCGAGAATAATCTCGTGCCGGTCGAAACCTCGGCGTTCGAAACCAGCGTGCCCGGAATTTTCGCAATCGGCGACATCAATACCTACCCGGGCAAGCTGAAGTTGATCCTGTGCGGTTTCCATGAGGGCGCGCTGATGGCGCAAAAGGCGCATCGCTATGTCTTCCCGGACAAGCGGCTGGTATTCCAGTACACGACGTCCTCATCGAGCCTGCAGAAGAAGCTCGGCGTCAACTAAGCCGGGATGGCAGGTGCGCGCCAATGGAACCGCTCGGAAAATGAGCGGGCGCGGCCGACATGGAGTATCGGTTCAAAACGTACATGCCTTCCCGGAATCCTCCGGCAATGTCGTCTGACTGACCTTACTCTCGCTATCGCGCCGGCTGCGGCACTGGAACGATTCGCGAAATCGCCTTAGTCTGCAGTCATTGGTTGTGAGCTCGGTCAGGTGGTGACGATGCGAATTGCGACATTCAGAAATCAAGCGCTCTCATACGTGACTGGTCTGGCTTACGTAGCTGGTCTCGCGATGGTGCTCGCGATCATGTCCCCGGTGTACGCCGCTGAAACCACCGCGGCGGGCCTGTGGCAGAAGATCGAGGACGGCAAGCCGGTAGCCTGGTTTCTTTTCCTCGACCATGACGGCATTTTTGAAGGTGTGATTGCAAAAACTTTTCCGCTTCCCGGTGAAGATCCCGATGTGGTCTGCTCGAAATGCACCGACGATCGCAAGGATGCGCCGATGCTCGGGATTTCCTTTATCAGGGATATGAGGCGTGACGGGTTGAAGTATGAGGACGGCAACGTGCTCGATCCGCGCGACGGCAAAATATACCGGGCCAAGATGAGCCTCAGCCCGGACGGCCAGACACTGACGATGCGCGGCTATTGGGGAATTTCACTGCTCGGCAAGAGCGAGACCTGGTTCCGGCTTCCCGATACGGCGATGGCTCAGCTCGATCCCGCCGTCGTAGCGAAATACTTGCCCGCTCAGGCGGCCGCAGCGAAACCGACAGCCGCGACAAAAAAAGCCGCGGCCCGCCCGCGCTGAGTTTCGCATCAGGCGCCGCATCATATGGTGGTCAGGCCCTTCGCGAGTAGTTGCTACGGTGGGCGACGCTGGCTGCGCTCGCCGTTGGTGACGAGCCGCATTCGATCAAGCAGCGAGAGCCCTAAACTAGCCGCCGGCTGGCGGCTTAACGGCGGCTCTACCGCGTTGGTGGTGCGGTATCGATCGGCGCAGCCGGCTCCTCGACAATGTCAGGCTCAGACGGATTGATTTGCAGCACCGATGTTACGGCAGGCAAGGTGGCATCCGCCATTGCGGCGTGACCCTCAGCGGTCGGGTGCACCGCGCCGCCATAGACGGCCGAAAGAATGCCCCAGGTCGCGTCATGAATATCGGCAGGCTGGCTGGAGGCCGGCAGCCCCTGCGGATAGGTCATAGCAGCAAAATAACTGTCATTGGCATCACGGATCCAGCGCGCGCGCGGAAGATAGGCGCGGTATTCTCCGGCGCCGCGGCCGCACAGCATCGGCTGGTTTGCGGCCGTGACAATATCGGGATCGAAGCTTTGACCCTGTTCGGAGAAGCATTCGCGGTCGAATTCCGGATCGGTGCCGGCGCGGGCGCAAAACCCGTGATCGGCGAACGCCGCCTGATGCAAATCCACGAATGTCATTCGATCGGCGGCAGGATCGCGGCAGAGCACGCCCGACTGGCAGGTTGCGAGCGCCTTCAAGCGTGGGAGAAATTCGTTCTGCACAAAGCTCGAGACGTTCGCGAGCCGCTGCGGGTCCGCATTGAATGAAGGATGAATATCGAAGCCCGCGCGGCCCCCACGGCAGGGCACGCCGCCATCCGCCAAAGTTGGATTGGCGTAAGAAACGAAAACTACGCGGGAGAGGTCGCCGCCGATCAGGGATTTCAGCGCCTCTCTCAATCGTCCGAAGCTCTGCGGCAATTCGCGCGCGAGCGCGGCGCGTGAATCCTCCACCGATCCCATTCCTCCGGTGCGCCTGAACAGCGCGCGCTCGGTCGGTGTATCCACGATAACGTCCGCAACCAGTCCGGAAAAATTGATGTCATTGCCCCCGATCGACAGCAAGATCAGATCGAGTTTGCGATCCGGCTGACGCTTCTTCGCCGCTGCGAGGGCGGTGCGCAATTCGCTAAGTTGTGCGTTGACCGCGCCCTGACAGCTAGCGGACGTTTTCGTCGGCGGGCATTCGCGCGCGCGCTGACTTCCGAACAGCCCGTCGGGAATGGTCGCGCCGGTACATGCGAGCGGCAGATAGGTCACCGCGATATGAGGGTATCGGACCGCGAGCGCGAGTGCGGTTCGGGTCTGATAGCTGTATAGCGAACGATGACAGGCTGAATTGAACCATAGCGCGCTGTAGCGTTGCCAGACCTGCAAACTTTCTGGTGCCTCGCACGCCCGTCCGCCCTTATAGCCGGCACGGCTCGGTCGATAATATTGAGCACCGGCCGTCCCAAGGTAATGGCGGAAGCAAAAGCCTTCGTCGGCCAAGGCAATCGCCCGATCCGGATTGCCTTCGCCGGAGGCGATACTATCGCCTAGCCCTGCGATGAAGATGTCGCGCACCCTGATCCTGGTGGAGACCCGCTGGGGCGCTTCAGCTCCTGATGAGACATCCACCATTGCAACCGTGCTCCGTCCGTAGCGTACCCGCATGTTGAGGGGTTCGGCACAATCGAACGTGAACAGTCGCGGACCGTCACCATCGTCGAAGGTCCACGCACAGGTGGCGCCGACCGGAACGGGACCCGTCAGCCGAATGGTGATCGGATGGTCCACGGGCGTTAGGTAACTCTCCTTTACGTTATCTCGCGTGCACGGCTCGCTGACGCGCCCGAACAGATCGATGCAAAGCCGGTTCACCGTGTTTCGTGCCCAGCCACGCCCGTCGCTTTGCAATTCCAGCGCCTGCTCCGAGGCGAGCACGCTTGGGCCAGCGCCGCTTTGGGAATGGAGCAGGAAATCACGCTCCTCGCGAAACAGCCTGAATCGGTTGCGGACCTCCCAGGAAATCTGAAGCGGCAACTCAGGCCCGCTCGGCGCGACTTCGCCGGAGGGTGCGGGCGCGGCCTGCGCCACAGCGGAGGACGTCGGCAGCAGCGCCACCCCCATCGCCAGCACTGCGAATCCAATTTTCAAACCACGCTGAATTAGAGTCATAACGCGTTTGACGTTACTGTTGGGGCGGAAATGTGAGGGTGTCGCAACAAAGACGCTGTCGCAGCACCTCTCTCTCCGAGAACTCGGGTGCCAGGATGTTCAGCGTCGAGACTGGCGGCTTTTGATGGGCTGCGGCGATTGTTGCCGCTTTACGTGATGGGTTGGCTGTCGGCTCTGCAGCGGCACCGCAACCGAATTTGAATAAGCATCGTTCAGCCTGCGGCGTTCCTGCCAGGGAAGCACCACATTGAGCCAGAGTTCGCGCGTGCCCATGATGCTGATCGAAATCCCAAAGGGGATCACGAAATACAGGATACGGAACACCAAAAGCGTGGCGAGCATCTCCTCCCTGCCGAACTCCGGCAGCGCGACAAGCATGGCGGCGTCGAAAACACCGAGGCTGCCGGGCGCATGACTTGCGAACCCAAGCAGCGTCGCCAGAATGAACACTACCGCGAGCGAAATGAAATCTATGCCGGGGTGCGCCGGCATCAGCAGGTACATCGCCGTGGAGCAGAACCCAAGGTCGACCACGCCGATTAACACCTGCAGCAGGGTCAAGCGCGCCGAAGGCAACACCACTTTCCAGCCGTGCTGACCGAGTTCACGGCGGTTTTTGCCGGTCACCAGCCAGACGAAATAAGCAGCAATGCCGGCGAGGCAGCCGAGCGCGATCAGCCGGTTCACGGATGGCGGCAGCAGGTCCATCGCGGAGGCGGCCCAGGGATGCCAGAACATGCCGACCCCGAGCACCACCAGATTGCCGAGCCAGAAGGTCAGTCCCGAAAGAAAGCAGATCTTGGCGACATCAATCGCGCTCAGGCCGTAATCTGAATAGATCCGGAAGCGAATCGCGCCGCCCGTAAACATGGTGGCGCCGATATTGTGGCCAATCGTGTAACTCGTGAAGCTCGATAGAGATGCGATGCGGTACGGTACGTGTTTCTTGCCAATGGTTCGAAGAGCAAAGAAATCATAAAAAGTCAGCGTACAGAATGCGCCGACCACGCACAGCGCGGCCAGGCCGATCCGATATAGGGGCAATTCCGTCAAAGCCGTGAGGATCACGCTCGTATCCACGCCACGCAAGGTGCGCACCAGAGTCGTGATCGCAAACGCGATAATGAGGAAGCTCGCCGCGACTCCAAGCCGTTTCCAGCCGATCCATTTATTAAATCCACGCACTAGCGCGGTCAGCAGTCCGTGCATTCATCCTCCCGGCGGGGCGGCAGTAAGTCAGATCGATTGCAGTCACTGTCGATCACGAGCCATTTAGCACGCAAGGATGACAGATATGATGACAGACAATCGGTGTACCCGAAAAGTTCCATACGGCAAAAAGCTTTCGTTGTGCAGTCCTTGACAACGCGCTCTGCAATCTTTGATCGGCGCGAGAGCCGAGCGGGCATATATTTCCTGACGGGCGAGATTCGAGCGACCGCCTACTAATTGCTTCGGGCGCGGTGATGTTCCGCTGTTCCATCGCGAACGTTTTATGTCCATCCAGGAACACGCCGGCGGCCGCTTGGTTAGCCCGCTATCAACTAGCGAATATAATTTGGCATGGCGGCAGCAAGAGTGTGCGCCGCGCCGCTGTGTTCCGAGTTCTATTCCGAGTTCCGTGCGCAACGAAAAGGAGCATGCGATGGGATTGTTCACCCGAGACATCAAAACGATGAACGACTTGTTCGTACATCAACTGCAAGACATTTATTATGCGGAGAAGCAGCTCGTGAGGGCGCTTCCGAAGATGGCCGAGAAGGCCACCGATGGCCAATTGAAGCAAGGTTTCTTGACCCACCTTGACGAAACCAAGGCCCATGTGCAGCGGCTTGAACAAGTGTTCCAGATGCAAGGCGCCACGCCGAAGGCCGTCGACTGTCCGGCTATTGACGGCATTATCCAGGAAGCCGATGAGGTTGCAGGCGAGGTCGCCGACAAGACGGTTCTGGACGCCGCCCTCATCAACGCCGCGCAAGCCGCCGAGCATTACGAGATCACGCGTTACGGCAGCCTGATCGCCTGGGCCAAGCAACTCGGCCGCAACGATTGTGCAAGCGTCTTGCAAAAGACATTGGATGAGGAAAAGGCGACCGATCAGAAGCTGACCAAGATGGCCGAAAGCAAGGTGAACCTTCGCGCCGCAAGCTAAGGATCCTGCCAAACCTGATGGAGCAGAGCGTCGCGTCGAGAATATCGGCGCGGCGCTTTGTTTTGCCTGCGACATTCAGCACGCGGGTAGTCGCGCGCGGTTTGTCCACGAACACACTTCGATGTTCGACGAAATGTCTGTCACGAACAGAACCATTTTTTGTGCGTTGGTTACGGGAAAAATGAGGCGAAGTATGCGAAGTAGCACCGCGCAATCCCGGCCATTTTCGAATGCTCACACAACGTC